>JAITGK010000165.1 GCA_031280635.1 Synergistaceae bacterium | reverse complement strand
GCCCGGACTTCTGACTCGATCTGCTCCTATCATAACCCACCTGTTTGGGCCTTCAGGCTATAAAGCAATTTTTATAAATGCAGTATTTCAAAGTAAACTTTATCAAGATAGCATGGTTATGATAGATACTCTAAGGCTTGCTATAACTTAATTCGGGTTGGGGGTATATGTATATTTGTTATTTTTACCGACCCACTCTTTTTGTGCTTGGGCATTATGGCGGTTTGCATAATCATAAGCAGAAATAAGAGGCCGAAAACCGGATATAAACGGCAAAAATTTTGCGCAAAAAAGAGCCAACTGCTGTAAGTTGTTGACACTGATTCACGATTATCACGCACGTTGGCGAAAGTATTCCGCTCCCAAAAGGCCAATGAGGCCAGGGGGGCTTGCAGGCGCTCCTGGGCGACGCTCCCCCTCCCACCAGCACGTCTCCATGCCCTAAAAGGTGCTGCGCCTCTTCAATCCCCTCCCCTAGAATAATTTGGCTGTTGGACTGACTTGTGACCTGCGGTGCGACGCGCAGTTGTAAGTTTGCCTTGATAACGCCTGTCACCACCTTGGCGTCGGGGCGCCGCGTCGCCAATATTAGGTGAATCCCAGCGACTCGCCCTTGCTGGCAAATTCGCTGCGCGAAGTATTCGAGGGCTTCGCGGGACTTGGAACCCATCATCATGTCCGCGTACTCGTCGATGACTAGCACGCGCCGTCTCAACCGCTCCAAACACGCGCCGTTGTAGGCGGTTATGTTTGACATCCTGACCTTCTCCATCAGGGCGTAGCGCCGCTCCATTTCCTCCGCCGCCCGCTCCAGGGCCTCCATTGCCACGTTCGCGTCGAGCAAGATGCCCTTCTATTCGAGACAGCGCAGGTCTTTCATGTCCGTAAACGTCACGAGTTTGGGGTCGATCAAGGTCAGAGCCACACTGTCCCGCGGCGCACACAACAACAATCCCATCACGATAGCGCGCAGAAGCACGCTCTTGTCGCTGCCGGACGCGCCGTCGAGGAGGATGCTGGCCATGCTGGGTCCCTCCAGGTCGGCCCAGAAGGTTTTTCCGTCGATGTTCAGTCCTAAGGGAAATACCGCGTCGGACTTTGAGCGCTCACCATTTTTCAGCAGGTTTTCCAAAAATAGCTTTTGCCTCTCCTTTTTCTTGGCACGTCAACGCTCACGTAACCGCCCTGCGTCTTTATCAAAGACCTGACAGGAAGGGAGAGCGCCACCTGCAAGTCCTCTCCGATGTTTTTTATCTTGCGCACGATGGTCTTCTTCTCGTTGGGAACAACTTTCAAGTGGATGAAACTAGGGTCGCACACCCGGCCCTGTCCTTCCACGACCCGGCCAAGGTCGTCCATCGCCTTCAAAAGCCGCGCCATGAGCCGCTGTCCCTCGTCTTGAGCGGCTTGTTATTGAGACGCTTGAGTTTGACCACCGATTCCCTCTCCCCAATCGGTCTCGCAACGGGTTCGGTAGTGACATTCCTCGCACAAAAGGGAATCCACCGCCTTCGGAAGGAGATGAACCTTCTCCAGAACCTGGCGGGCTGTGCTGAAAAGGGCAGGCAGGTTGTCGCACATGTTTTTCACGTCGGCGGCGGGGTAACAAAGGGGAACATCGTCCTCTAAGTAAAGCAGGCGAACGGAGGGGAAAATACCCGTTTTTTCAGAAATAAGCCATACGTAGACGAGGGCCTGAGACAGCTCTACCGTCACGTTAGAGGACTTGAACCCTTTGAACTCGAACAGAGCCGCTTCCGCCTTGTCAGGGTTGAAAAGCAGAGCGTCGTACCGGCCTTGCACCTCCAAGACCGTCTGATCAGAGAAAGAGTAGGCGGCGCACAGGGTTTTTTCGGGTTGGTGAAACACGGCGCTCATGTTTTTTTCGGGATCGACCAAAAGAGAGGGTATATCCGACAGAAAATCCGCCAGGCACTTGACCCAAAAGACCGTCCCCCGCGCTGTTGCCATCAGTTGATCGCATTTGAGCTTTGCGCTTTTCTCGGTCAGGAAGGGCACAAAATACCGCTCTCGGATCAGCGTATCCAACCGCGTTTCAAGCTCTGTGACCTCGACCCGGAAGGCGTCCGCCAGCTCGGCTCGGTTGCTCCCGTCCGCCGCGTCGGAATGGAACTTACCAGCAAGGTGCTCGTGAAAGAGCTTTCCATAAGAGATACCTGCCCCAGTCAGCCCCACCAGCCAAGCGTCCTTCTCGCCTCCGAGCCGGTAGGCCATGAGCCTGGGACAGCGTTGACAAATGTGCAGGTCGGTCGCGGTGGTTTTTAAGAGGCTTTTCATCATATCAGCCTTACAATTTTACCGTCGGAGGCAGCGTGCAAGGCGAATTTATCTTTGCGTTCCCCGAAAAATTCCAGAAGCTCATTCGGGTTTATCTTTACCCCTTTCCTCTGCAAATTGTCCGACAAAATCGTGACCGTAGACATGAGCATCGGCGCGTTTTTCAGAAAGGTTATGATTTGTTTCTCCAAAATCCCTGACTCTGGCAAAGGGACAGGAGGAAAAGCAGGAGGCGTTTCTTCCGAAGCAAGAAGGTTTTCCCCGAAGGCCTCCCTCATATAAAGCTCGAAATCTTTTTCCCCTGCCGGACGCGGGCCCGCGACCAGCGGCAGGGAAATATCCCCTTCCTCCAGATTGAAGATCAGGGAGGTCAGTCCATACCAAAGCGCCGCCTGGGAGGGCGTCAAAAAAATCGTGTTTCCGCGGCGGGCGTCGAAATCGTCTTTGACCTCGTGTACCTGTTTCCATCTTGTCTTATCGCGGAAAGCACACCTGACGTCAGAAATGTAGTAGCAGCGCCCGTTAGGATGGGTGTCGAGAAACTCGACCCCGCACTTGAAGGCTGCTTTAACCGACATGTGATTCTCGGCCGTGTTGAGGATGAAAGCGCACTCCACCTTTTTCCCGTCCGGTCCCCGATATTTTCCGTACAACAGGATGTAAGCGGAGGATTTGTTGGGTCGCTGCAAGGCGTCATATCCCGGGCGGGTTTCCAGGTAGACCCGCAGCGTTTTCGCCATGCGTTCCGCGTCCGGCGGCCACATCTCCAAGTGATTGGCCACATCTTTTCGTTCTTGATTATATTTGTCAGTGAACACTTCTTTAATAACATCGCTGTCCGTTTTCTCTCTGCCTTTTTCTCCCAGTTCCAGCGACTGCATGATAGCGCGGTTAGCAAGGGTTATAGCATCGCTTGGCGAACCGCCTCCCTTCAGTTTTCCTTCCAGTTGAACCAGGAGCCACTGGAATTTTTTATCGGAGTCATCTCCAAATTTGGACGCGACGCGGCTTCCTATAAGTTCCCGCGCCTGAGCGAGAGTACAGCCCAACAAAGGAATCTGATTGCTTTCGAGGCGTCGGATCGCCGCCGGGTCGAGACTGCTAGAAAGGCGCGCCTTCCAGGTATTGGGGCGGGCGAAGGCCAAGGGAAGTATGCTGTCTATGTCGTTAACCAAGACGGCGACGGCGTCCTCAAAAGCGCCGATTAAACTTGAATCTTTCATGCCGTCGAGCTGGTCGAAACAGACTACCATTGACATTCCGCAATACCTCAAAAGCATTCCCAAGGACGTAAGGATGCCGCCAGCCTCGGCCTCTCGCTCGAAATCCTCCATGCCCTCACGATCCAGAAAGTGCAAAACCGACGCATGGTCTTCGTGGACACTGCCGTCGAGCCAGTTTAAAATCAGGCTCCGCTTGCTCGCGTCCGCGCTGTGATACTGAAAAATGGCGCTCAACAAATTTTCGTAAATCCCGGGAAAAGCACCCTGAAAATGGGTGCGCCATTGTTGAGTTTCAAAACAGGGTTTTGTTTCCCCGAAACAGCGCGCCATAATTTTTCTGAGAAAACAATCGAACCGTGAACTCGCTTTTTGTTTTTCCCGCGCGATGACTTTCTCCTCCATGAAGTAGCGTTCTACAATTTTTTTGACAAGGTAATCAAACTGCGAAAGGTCTTTTTGTTTTTCCCTTGACAGGTTGACAACGATCTCCCGCAACAGGTAGCATTTTGGCCTTTTAGAGCTTGAAAAGGGTTTGACCGAAACGAAGAGCACGTTGACGTCGGTTCGCTGGGTATAGCGCAAAAGGCGTTTCAGAAGGTGAGTCTTGCCCATCCCTGCCTCGCCAAGGACAATGCCCGCCAGGGCGGAGCTGGGGTTTTCACCCGTCGTGCGGATCAACCCGCAGATATGGTCGTAAGCCCCCTGGTTCAGGGACTCCACGTCCGGAGCTTGGTTCTCCCAGGGCTCGGAGGCCGCTCCCGATAAAAAAGGATTATTGTGAAACAGTTCCCTCTGTTCGTCGCTGGAAAAGTTCATCCTCGTATTACCTCCACATTAGGGTCAGCCTGCGAAATCCGTTTTCGTCGATGAAGCTCTCGCGTATGTCTTCTTCGGAGAAAAAATCTATATCGCCTGCTTGCAGTTGAATTTTTTCGTCGTCGCGAAGTTGGATCAACATCGCGTCAAACTCTTGAACAGTCCAGCCCAAGCGCCTCCGCAGGTCGCAAATGCGGACGTAGAAGTTCCCATGCTCTAGCTCGAAATATGTCTCTTTGAATTTCTCCTTGGAGACGCTGGCGCTCTTCCGTTGCTGAAGCGACACATCACCCTCCGTGGGGATAAGAAAAGGCCTGTAACCTTTTGAGTCCGTGGTGATTTTGACGCGGACCGTCCCTTGTTCGATCAGACGGTTTAATATGGAGAGCAGTTCATCTTTTTTGAAGGGAATCCTATCCAGCCTGGGAACGCTTCCAGCGTACTTCTGCACGAGGTGGAACAGCAAATCCTCGTCTGGTTGTCTGAAGGCTAGGTACGCTTTTCCACCTTTCTTGATCGTCAGGGAGTCCCCCAGGTGTGGGGAGAGAACGTCTTCGATTTGTTTCGCGCTCATACCTGCCGTTACTCCCAATCGCCGCTGCAGCGGTTTGGGCAGGTTTTTCAAACCGATAAAATCCGCTTTTTTCTTCTTGAGCGCCTCGGTCAGATCTTCGGTAATGCTGCGTTTCATAACCATGTGCCTCCCTTACTCCTTAGAGTATCTATCATAACCATGCTATCTTGATAAAGTTTACTTTGAAATACTGCATTTATAAAAATTGCTTTATAGCCTGAAGGCCCAAACAGGTGGGTTATGTTAGGAGCTCTT
>JAITGK010000054.1 GCA_031280635.1 Synergistaceae bacterium | reverse complement strand
CACTCGACCATGGGAACCCTGACTTATAAAAACACGCAGGCGATGCACCGGGCCATTCTCATCGGGGCCGTCTTCGTCACCTTCTGGAGTTTCGCCCTCCTGGGCATGGGCCTTCTGGTCCGCGCCATTTATCCTACCCTTAAAGTCACCGACCACGCCATCCCGATCCTGACCATGACCGTTCTTCCGCCCTGGTTGGCGGGGATAACGATAGCGGGCGTCGCGGGGGCCATTCAGTCCACCGTCGGCGCGATGATTATCATCGTCTGTTCCGCCATCGTCAAAGATCTTTATCAGACCTTCATCAACCCCTCGGTGGAGGCGGTAAAACTCAAGAAGATCAACATGGTCGTGACCGGGATAGTGTGCGTCGCCGTTTTCGTCGCCGCCATTCAGCCACCCCAAGCCTTACAGCTTCTCATCATTTTCTCCGTTGGAGGGCTGGCGTCTACCTTCTTCTGGCCGCTTTTGCTCGGCGTGTACTGGATGCAGGCAAACGAGTGGGGCGCTCTCGCCGGAATGCTGGGCGGCCTGGTCACCTATATTCTGGCGGCGGGCAGGTACCTGCTTTTCGACATCACCCTTGGAATGCACGCCATAGTGGTTGCTTTCATTGTGTCTGGCATCCTCACGGGGTCGATCAGTTTTCTTACGCCAAAAACTCCTCGGGGTATCGTAAACGCTTGGTTTGGGGTCAAGAAGTAGAGGAGGGTGAAAAATGTCGAAAACCTATGATCTCGTCATCAAAAACGCGCGTATCTACGATGGAAGCGGAGCCCCGTGGCACAGCGGCGACATTGCCGTCAAAGAGGGGCGCATAACAGGCGTAGGCAAGGTGAGCGCGGCGGAGGCGGCGCGGGTGATTGACGCTGAGGGCAGGGCCGTATGCCCCGGCTTTGTTGATCCCCATTCGCACGCCGACTGCATTGCCCTCACCGTGAGTGACGGCGACTCGAAAATCGCGCAGGGCGTCACGACGGACGTCGCTGGTCAATGCGGTCTTTCCCTAACCCCAGTGGGTCGTGAGCGGGCGGACCTGCTTCGGGACTACCTGAAACCCTTCATTCCCAAGGAGGTTATGCCTGGTTTCGACTGGACTCACGCCGGGGAGTTCATGGACCGTATTGACAAAAACGGACACGCGACGGACATCGCGATCATGACAGGACACGGAACGATCCGTATCGCCGTTATGGGCTTCGACGACCGAAAACCCACCGACAGCGAGATGGAGCAAATGAAAAAACTGTTGAGCCAGGAAATGGAGGACGGCTGCGTCGGCGTATCATCGGGCTTGATCTACCCGCCCGGCTGCTTCGCTGGTACTCCGGAACTGGTGGAACTCTGCAAATGTGTGGCCTCTTATGGCGGAATCTACGCCACCCACATGCGAAGCGAGTCGGCGGACCTCCTGAGTGCGGTCAAAGAAGCCATTGCCACGGCGGAGCGGAGCGGTTGCCGCCTCCAAATATCTCACCACAAGGTGATGAACGACTACAAGGGGCTGTCCGACGAAACCTTGAAGCTGATGGAGGAGGCCAGAGCGCGTGGACTGGACGTTACGTGCGATGTTTACCCCTACACGGCGGGCTCGACCTTGATCAGCGCGTTGCTGCCGCAGTGGGCGAAGGAGGGAGGCGTGGAAAAAATGCTGACCCGTCTTGTATCGAAAGAAGACAGGGAACGCATGAAGTCCGACTTCCGCAGTGATGTTCCTGGCTGGGATAACTTCATCAAGGGCGCGGGCTACGGGAAAATCCTCATCTGTTCCGCCGTGAAGGACCCGTTGGTGGTTGGCAAGACCCTTCAGGCCATAGCGGACGAGCAAGGGAAGGCCCCCGACGAGGCGCTTTTGGATCTCTTGCTGTCCGACCGGGGTGAAAACACCGTTGTCATAGACTCGCAGTCCGACTACGACAACGTGAACATCATAAAACACCCTCTGGCCATGATTGGCTCCGACTCCATCCCCACGTCCATGACAGGAAGGATTGCCACGGGCAAGCCGCATCCGAGGTGTTTTGGCACATTCCCTCGCGCGTTGGGCCATTTCTCTCGCGACAAGGGGCTGTTTCCGTTGGAGACAGCTATATGGAAAATGACAGGGTACCCTGCTTGGAGGTACGGACTTGGCGACCGTGGCTTGATAGAACAGGGACTCATCGCTGATTTCGTGATCTTTGACCCCAAGACAATTGATGGGGCAAATGACTATCTCAACCCGCGCCAAGTTCCCAAAGGACTCGACCGAGTGATCAAAAACGGCGTGGTTGTCGTAGAAAATGGCCGTTATCTGGGTCAAACGCTGGGTAAAACCGTGCGCCGTTTTGGAATGAACCGGAAATAACGTGTGAGACGATGAAGACGGCATGGAAAAAAGCTCTGCCTGAATGGATACAAAAGCCTCGCTTTTCGAACTACGGAGGGAGCGTCGAAACCCGCCCTGTAAGAGTGGACTGTTCCTTGGGGGTCAATCCCATGGGCGACGTTTTCGGAGCGGCGCGCGAGGTGATGAACCTTTCTCAGATGTACAAATACCCGGAGAATATCGACGCGCTGGCCGAGATTGTCACGGCGCGCTGGCCAAGCCTTCGCGGCGTGAAGCTTTTATGGGGAGCCGGCTCTATGGGCGTACTCGCCAACCTCGCGAGGGTATTCTGCGGGGGGAGCGTAAACGTGCTGGGAATGACTCCGCAGTTTTTGCCTGGCTTGATGGAATTCGCCTTGGCGGGCGCAAAGATCGTTACTCTCTCCCCGCGTCCCGACCGCTTTAGGGTTGACGCGAAAGACCTATCCGCCGCGCTTGAAGAGGACACGACCCTGCTGTATCTGGACAATCCCAACAACCCCACAGGCGCCGTCATGCCCCTGGATGAGGTGGCGGCTCTGGCCGAGGCCTGCGCCAGGCAAGGCGCGTTGCTTCTGGTGGACGAAGCCTACGCGGACTATCTCGACGACGCGGAGTCGGCCTTTAACCTCGAAATGAGCAACGTGATATGCCTGCGTACGCTCTCGAAAGGGTATGGCATGGCAGGCTTGAGGGTTGGCTACGCCGCCGTCCGCGACCCGGAGCTTTACCGCGTGTGTGAGGATTGCGGTCTTTTGTACGCGATATCGGGGGTATCCGCCGCCTTGGCCGCGAAATTTCTTCCCCGCGTCGACTTCAGCGCGATTCGGGAGAAAGTGCGTTACTTGAAATCCCGCGTGACGGAATTTATAAGCGACTACGACGCCTTTACGATTGCCGATACGCACCCGGCCATTCCTATTTTTTTGCTGACGTGGAAGCAAGGGGGAAATCTTTACGAGAAACTGATGGAGGCAGGTATACGCGCGGAGGCAGGTCATTTTTTCGAGCTCAATGATTGTTCGGTCCGTCTGCGCGTTCCCTCCGAGGAGCTTCTTGAGGATTTCTTCCGGCTCTGGCGTGGACTTTTTGGGGAGCGCTGAGGGGGTTCTCAACGGAGTCCCTCGCAAGAAAGGGAGGTTTTTCAAAATGGAAAAACACAGTAAGTTTCAAAGGTATTTCTTGCCTGGTTTCATATTCCAGTCCGTGGTTATCGCGGGCGGGTACGGTACGGGCGCGGAGTTGGCGGAGTTCTTCTTCCCATACGGCTCACTGGGCGGGTTGCTGGCTATGAGCGTCGTGACGTTTTTGTTCTGGGCTGTGGTGTGCGCTGTCTCGTTCGAGTTCGCGCGCGTCTTCAAAGCATACGAGTACAAGTCGTTCTTTCAAGCTCTTTTGGGTCCTGGCTGGGTATTGTACGAAATCTGTTACATCGTGCTCCTTTTAATTGTGCTGGCCGTGGTGGCCGCGGCGGCCGGGGCCAACACGGAGGCCGTGCTGCGCGTGAACAAATGGTATGGTATAGCCTTTATGACGGTGTGCGTCGCCGGGCTGGTGCTCAAGGGCACGACAGCCATAGAAAATTTCCTGTCTTTTTGGTCTTACGTGCTCTACGCGGTGTACGTTTTGTTTTTGATCATCTGCTTCACTCGATTTGGGGAAAGCATCGTCAACCAGCTGGCCGTTGTGAAGGAGATCAAGGAAGGCTGGCCGATGGGTGGAGCGCGGTATGCTTTTTACAATCTCGGCATCATCCCGGCGGTGCTGTTCTCCACGCGCGACGCGGAAAATCGCAAGGAGGCGATAGGCTCGGGGTTGCTCGCCGGCGCGATAGGAATTGTTCCAGCCATATTGCTTTTCGTCGCTATGTCGGCTTTTTATCCTGAGATAGCCTCCGCTTCAGTTCCGGTCAACTACCTTTTCGAAAAGCTGAACATGCCCTGGCTGCTTTACACTTTCCAGATCGTGCTGTTCGGCACGCTGATAGAGACCGGCGCTGGCTTTATCAAAGCCGTGACGGACCGGCTGGAAATCAAGTACGCCAAGGAGGGAAAACACCCCCCCGTAGCGCTCCGCCCGGTGGTGACTCTTGGCTGTGTTCTGTTGGGCGTGGCTATCTCCACGTTTGGACTTACAGGTCTCATCGCGCAGGGATACGGTACCATTACGTGGGGCTTCTTTATCCTGTACGTGGCGCCCGTGCTGACCTGGGGCGTATACAAAATCGCCACGGCTAGGTGAATGTATGTGAAAAACCTTACTCAGTGCCTCAAGGTGGTAGAGGAAGACCGAGCTTTGACCTCGCCGGGAGCGAAAATACCTTATTATCCGCTTGTCGTCAAAAGGGGTCGGGGCGCCGTGATAGAGGATCTGGACGGCAATGTCTACATCGATATGCTGTCGAGCGCGGGCGCGGTGAACGTCGGACACTGTCACCCAAAAGTCGTTGAGGTCATAAAGCGGCAAGCCGAGGAGCTTATCCTCTATACTCACGCCTACATGTACCATGAGCCGGTGGTGCGTTTGACGAAGGAACTTGTCTCCATAACGCCAGGGGATTTCCGCAAGCGCGTTTTTTACGGGCTTTCCGGCTCCGACGCCAACGACGGGGCGATCAAATTAGCGCGCGTGTCCACAGGGCGACCAAAGATCGTGTCCTTCATAAGGTCCTACCACGGCAGCAGCTACGGCGCCATATCGCTTTCCGCCATCAGCCTGCCAATGACCCGCAAAATCGGACCGCTTCTGCCCGAGGTCTTTCACGTGCCGTACCCGGACCCCTACCGCCCCCCCATGCCCGGCATGTCCCCTGACCAGGTCTCGGACTACTGCGTGGAGCGGATTCAGATCGCTTTTGACAGTTACATGCCGGCGGACGAGGTGGCCGCGTTTATCATAGAACCCATACAGGGGGACGCCGGCCTGGTTGTGCCGCCTGTCAAGTTTATGCAAGACCTGCGCGCCCTCTGCGACAGGCACGGTATACTTTTCATCTCCGAAGAGGTGCAGCAGGGATTCGGCCGGACAGGCAAGTGGTTCGGGATAGAAAACTTCGGTGTGACGCCCGACGCTGTGATCATGGGCAAAGCCATCGCCGCCGGGCTTCCACTGAGCGGGGTGGCCGCCAGGGCCGAGCTGATCGAAACGCTGGAGGCCCCCGTTCACCTCTTCACTATGGGAGGAAACCCGGTGTGCTGCGCGGCGGCGCTGGCCAGCATTGAGGTTATTCGAGAAGAAAACCTTCTTCCGCACGCGGCGGAGCTGGGCGAGTACGTGAGGGAACGTCTCCGTTCCATGGCCGGGCGGTTCGAGTTCATCGGCGACGTGCGCGGCATAGGTCTTTCGATAGGTGTTGACCTGGTCGTGGACAGGGATACCAAGGAGCGCCACCGCGCGGCGGCTGCCAAAATCTGCCATCGCGCGTGGGAAAAAGGTCTGCTGCTCTCTTTTGTCAGCGGATCGGTACTGCGCGTCCAGCCGCCTCTCGTCATCACACAAAAGGAGATGGA
>JAITGK010000050.1 GCA_031280635.1 Synergistaceae bacterium | reverse complement strand
CTCTCCCAGTATCTGAGGGCTTAATTTGAGTTCAGGGAATTTTGTTACTCTACGGATCGCTTCCGCTCTGCTTATTCTCCCCGGCATAGCCGGGGGCTTAATATATTATCAAGTTAAAGCCGTATTGCCCCCAGCGTCAGCGCAACGTTTTGACGTTGGGGGAAATGTTTACCGCGTTTTTTCGACCTGCCTGACCAGCTCCCTGAACTCGGCCTCGTTGAGGTCACGCTTCACCTCCAGGGACTTGGACTTCGCCAGGTCCAACAGGTCGCGCTCCTTGTCCTCGGGAACGATGAGGTTCGTTTTCGCCAACCAGTATTTCAGGTTGTCCTTGCCACTCTTTTTGTCGAGATAAAGCACTGGCTCTTTTGCCCCGATAAGGTCATAGTGGTAGGGAAGCATGATCAGCGGGTCTTCCTGTTTGGCGTTGCTCCAAAGGCTGGAGGGCAGTCCCGTGGACCAGCCGAAAAGCCGGTTCCCTACTATGGGCTTGTTGGGAGCGACGGGGAAGTTCGTCAGTTTTGCCACCAACTCGGAGAGTTCCAGCAACTTTTCCAGCTTAATGCCTGTCTTCACGCCGTAGAGGGCCTCCAGGGAGACAACCAGAGGCTCTAGTCCGACGCTGCCCGCCCTTTCGCCAATGCCGTTGACCGTCACGTGGGCGACTGAAGCGCCTTCCTTCAGCGCGGCGATGGTGGAGGCCGTGCCCAAATCGTAGTCGCTGTGGAAGTGGGCCTCGATCGAGAAGGAGGTGAAGCGTTCTTTCAGCTTGCGGATACGGCTGGCCGCCCCTTCGGGGGAAAAGGCGCCAAAGGTGTCCACCAGCGCCAGGGAGTCGATGTGCCCCTCTTGGGACACCTTGTCCGCGAAGCCGATGAGGTACTCTAGGCGCGCCCTGGAGCCGTCCGCGGGGAAAAGCGTCACGTAAAGCCCCATATCGTGGGCGGCTTTGGTGGCCTCGACGCAGGCGGCGGCGGCCTGTTCCGGAGTCCAGCGCTTGCCGAACTTCAGCATTTCCTCGCTGCCGATGATCTCGCAGATGACGCCATCCACGCCCAGGGACTTCGCCAATTCCATGTCCTTCGGCATAGCGCGGCAGAAGCAAAAAATTTTCGCCTTAAGTCCCAGGGAGGCGATCTCTTTGATAGCCTGGGCGTCCTCCTCGGACGTGGCGGGAGTCCCCGCCTCGATACGATGGACTCCCACCTCGTCCAGCTTCTTCGCTATCTCCACTTTATCTTTCAGGTTCAGGACGATACCGGCCTGCTGCTCGCCGTCCCTCAGGGTCGTGTCGAGAATCTCGACCTGCGGGGCAAAATGAAATTCTTTTCGTACCTGCTCGTCGTAGTTCGACGGGGATACCCACCATTTGCCGCGTTCGCTGTTGCCCATTCAAAAAACCTCCTGCAAAATGTGATAACGGTCTGTCGCCAAATATCGCGCTTATTGAATCGCCATTATTTTTTTGATCATCCCATCCCCGTGCTTTTTGATGTACGAGTCGTACACCGGTTTGCAGAGGTCGATGAAGGCCTGTTTTTCACTGGGAGAAAGGTCGTTGACCATAATCCCGGCCTTCGTAAGTTCACCAATAAACCGCGAGTTCTGCTTCTCGATGACGTCGCGCTGGTACGTTTTCGTCTCTTCGACCACGTTAGAGATCGTTTTCCTAATGTCCTCCGGCAGGTTCCGCCAGTAGCTCTTGCTGATGATGAAGGGGGCGGTGGTGTAGATATGGCCGGTAAGCGACGTGTACTTCTGCACCTCGAAGAGCTTCGACGTTACGATGACGCCGATGGGGTTTTCCTGAGCGTCCACCGTGCCCTGCTGCAGGGCCGTGTACAGCTCAGAGAAAGCCACGGGCGTTGGGTTCGCGCCCAGCAGCCTGAAGGTCTCCACGTGGAGGGGGTTCTCCATTGTCCTGATCTTCAGTCCATTGAGGTCGGCGGGCTTCTGAATGGGCGCTTTGTTGTTGGTGATATGGCGGTACCCCAGTTCCCCGGAGAAGAGAATAAGAACATCGTGCGCTTCGAGGTATTTGTTAAACTCCTCCGTCAAAAATTCGTCGTAGGCCTTGTGGGCCGCCTCGCGGGTTTTGAAGATGAAGGGTAGGTCCATGATCGTCATGCGGTCGTCCAGGGTAAGGAGGCTTGACCCGCCCACCACGGCCATTTCCAGCGTCCCGATGCTGATGCCCTCGATAGCCTGCCGCTCGCTGCCGAGCTGGGCGTTAGGATAAAGCTCTATCTTCACCCTGCCGCCCGTCTTTTCCTCGATGTCCTTCTTGAACTTCTCGTTGAGGGTGATGTAGCTCCCATGGGACTCCGCTCCGATAAACGCCACCCGGATCGTATAGTTCTCCGCCCAGGCGGAGGAGGCGCCCCAAACCACGCTCACCGTTAAAACCCACAAAACCACGCTCCGCATTGACCTTTTCACTTACAACACCTCCTTATAATTTCGCGGTAAGCTTATACCGCGTTTCCCTTTGATGGGGAACCAACATATCCGTAAACAGCCTTAAGAGGGTCCGAGTCCTTAAATCGCGTTTTGCGGAAGGCCGCGCTGTTTTCGTAGCCGCCCGTGTAGTTTGGGTGGGTGAACCTCGGCTTGGCGAAAACGCCGGTGATGAAGTCCAGCACCTTGGGGGCCACCACCGAGAGCGGGTATTTGTCCAGCTCGTTGATCTCGCAGGAGGTGATGTCCCTGGGGAACCAAAGGTGGGCGGCGTCCGGCAGGGCCATGGTCTCCACGTGAAGCCGCGTTTTTTTGAGCTTTTCGGCGAAGGGCGCCGACTGGGAGGCGCAGGGAACGAAGTTGTCCTGTTCCCCCCAGAGGAGTAGGATCTCCGGGTTCAGCAGTGGGTTGTCCTCTAGGGCCCGGTCGATCAGGTAGTACGGGGAGGCCTCCTCGAAGGACTTTCTGTCCTGCAGCGGCTTGCCCAGGAGGTTGACGACCACGTTAGGCTGCCGCGTCCATTTTTTCCCCGCGTACTCGCCCCAGGCCCCCACGTCGTACACGCCGTAAGCGCCCACGATGAGTCGGATTTTGTGGCTCGCGTACTCGTGCCGGAGGGTGGCCATAAAGCCCAGGTGCGCCCCGGAGGAGTCCCCCATGAAGCCTATGCTGTACGGGTCTAAATCCCACTCGTGAGCGTGGCTGACCAGGAAGGAAGTCGCCGCCTCCACGTCGTCCAGGCACCCTGGCCAACCGGGATAATCAACGGTGGACACCCGGTAGTTGATGGACATGGCGCAGACTCCGCGCTGCGCCAGCGCTATACCCCACTCGTTGTAGGCGTCGGCGTTGCCAAATTTCCAACCACCTCCGTGAAGCAGCACCATACAGGGAACCCCGCGTTTGTTTTCGGGAAGGAAAACGTCCGCCGTCAGATATTCCCGGTCGGTTTTTGTGTATACCATGTTTTTTAAAATCTTGACTTCGTGCGTGACCATGACGAAATACCCCTTTCCCTATTCCCTAAACGCCAACGGCAGGAAAAACAGATTATTTGAGCGTGTTGATCCGTTGTAACAGGGAATCGCCGTACTTCTTCACGTAAGCGTCGTACACGGGTTTGCAGCGGTCAAAAAAGGCCTGTTTTTCCTCAGGGCTCAGGTCGTTTACCTGCACTCCTTTGCCCCGCAGTTCGTCCACCGCGGCGATGTTCTGCTTGACCAGAACATCGCGCTCGAAGGCCTGGGTCTCCTTGAGAATCTCGCTGAGAATGGAGCGGATATCCTCAGGCAGGCTCTCCCAGTAGGTTTTGTTCACCAGGAGTACGGTGGGGCTGTAGATGTGCCCCGTCAGGGACAGGTACTTTTGCACCTCGTAGAACTTTCCGGTGGAAATGACGCTGATGGGGTTTTCCTGAGCGTCCACCGTGCCCTGTTGCAAGGCCGTGTACAACTCAGAGAAAGCCACGGGCGTGGGGTTGGAGCCCAGCAACTTGAAACTTTCCACGTGGAGAGGGTTTTCCATGGTACGTATCTTCAGGCCCTTTAGGTCGTCAGGCTTGTGAATGGGCTGCCGATTGTTGGTGATGTGGCGGAACCCCAGCTCCGCCGCGTAAAGGATGATGAGGTCGTGGGGTTCGAGAATTTTGTTGAACTCCTTGGTCAGGAATTGGTCATAGGCCTGATGAGCGATCTCCGAGCTCTTGAACAAAAAGGGTAAGTCCATGATCTTCAACTGGTCGTCCAGGGGCAACAGGGCCGAACCGCCACTGGCCGACATCTCGATAGTGCCGATGCTGACGCCCTCAATGGCCTGCCGATCGCTACCGAGCTGGGCGTTGGGGTAAATCTCCACGACGACGCGGCCGTTGGTCTTTTTCTCCACGTCAACCTTGAACTTTTCATTCAAGGAAATAAACTGCCCGTGCGATTCGGGACCGATGAACGCCACCCGAAACGTGTACTCCGCCGCCTGCGCCGGAAGCGCAAAAACCGCCGTCAAAAAACACAAAACCAAACCTTTCATTGTGTTCATCGCGTATCTCTTCATTACAGATCACCTCACTATGGGATTCTTAAGGGTCTGAGACCCTTAAGCGGGGTTTGGGGCAGAGCCCCAAATCTTTTAAAGCACTCTGTTGGGGGCCGTGCCTTCGAGCAGAGCCGTTTTCATCGTCCGGGCGGCGAAAACCCGAATGTCCCTTCCGGCGGCGTCCGAGCGCCACGCGGCGTGGGGCGTCACGATCAGATTCTTCAAGGTAAAGAGCGGATCGTCAAAGGACGGCGGTTCCACCTCTAGAACGTCCGTGGCCGCCCCCTGTATCCAACTTTCGCTCAGAGCGCGATACAGCGCCTTTCCGTCCACGAGGCCGCCGCGAGCCGTGTTTACCAGAAATGCCGTGGGCTTCATCAGGCGCAGGCGCTCCTCGTTGAACATGTGTTGCGTGGAGTCCGTCAACGGGATGTGAATGGATAACACGTCGGCCGTTTTCAGCAGCTCCTCCAGGGTCCCCACGACCTTCACCTCCAGGCGAGAAGCCGCTTCGCGGTTGATGTACGGGTCGTAAGCGGCAACCTCCTTGAAAAAGGGCTTCGCCTTGGCCGCCACCACCTGAGCCATCCGCCCGAAACCGGCCAGGGCGAAGGTGAGTTCGTCGGCGCGGCGACTTTGGGGGGCTTTGAGGGAGTTCCATACCTTGTCGCCGATGTCCCTCATGTAGTACGTCATGTTGCGGACGAGCATGAGGGCCATGGTCATCGTGTGGGTCGTGACCTCGTCCACGCAGTAGTCCGGGACGTTGTAGGCCTGTATGCTCTTTTCTTTCAGAGCCGCCAGGTCAAAGTTATCCACGCCCAACCCCTGGCGGACGGCCACCTTGCATTTTTTCAGGCTCTCCACCACAGACCTGTCCACCTCCGTGGTCAGGACAATCAAGCCGTCCAGGTCGGGCAGCATTTTGCGAAAGGCCTCCTCGTCCTTCCAGGCCGGGTTGACCACCTCGATACCACTTCCTTTGAAGATCTCGTCCTCCAACCCGTGTTCCGCGTTGTTCAACATCCCGTAAATTCCTACAGTCCACTTGTCAGGCACAATTATCATCCTTTCCTAATATAGATATAGAATTGAAACCGCGCTCACTTGAAAAATCGCGGCAAAAACAAGCTTAGTTCCGGAACGTAGGTGGTGAGCAACAGGGAGATCAGCATGGCGATCAGGAAGGGCAATATGAAGCGGGATATCCGCGACACCGTCGTGTTCGCCACGGCGGCCGCGACGAAGAGGTTGATGCCATACGGCGGCGTACAGAAGCCTATGGCCAGGTTGACGGTCATGATGATGCCAAAGTGCACGGGGTCGAAGCCCATTTTGGCCACAATGGGGAGCAATATCGGGGACAGGATGATACAGGCCGAGATGTTGTCGATAAAGCAGCCGACCAGCAGCAAAAAGGCGTTGATAATCATCATGATGATAACAGGCGAGTTTGACACGGACAGAAGGTAATTGCCCACCATGTTGGGAACCTGCTTCATCGTTATCAAAGTCGCGAAGGAGGTGGAAAACGCCAAAGTGAACACCGTCGCGCCTGTTATGAGCCCTGTATCCCTCAGCGCCTCGTACACTTCCTTTATCCCTATTTCTCGATAGATGAACATCCCCACGGCCAGAGCGTAAACACACCCCACCACCGCGGCCTCCGTCGGGGTAAAAACGCCACCGTAAATACCGCCCAAGATCACCACGGGCATGATAATCGCCCAGACGGATTCCTTGAACGTCGCCCATTTCTCCGCTCCCCCGGACTCGCGCCCTTTGTAGCCGTATTTCAGGGCCATAACGTAGTTGGCGATCATCAAAGCCACGCCCATGATAACCCCCGGAATGACGCCCGCTATAAACAGGTCCGCTACGGAGGTTCCCGTGATGACGGCGTAGATGACAAACGGAATGCTGGGAGGGATGATCACGCCTATGGAACCAGCGGCGGCCGTTATCGCCGCGGCGTAGTTGACGTCATACTTTTTCTCCTTCATAGCGGGGATGATGATGGTGCCGATGGCCGAGACCGTCGCCGGCCCGGAGCCGGATATGGCGGCGAAGAACATGCAAGCCACGGTAGTGACCATGCCCAGTCCACCCGTGACCTTCCCCACCATCACGTCGGCCAGGTCAAGGAGTCTTCGCGAGATACCGCCGTAGTACATCAGGTTGCCCGCGAGAACAAAGAAGGGAAGGGCCAGCAGTGGAAACGAGTCCAGTCCCGCCACGGCGTTCTGCGCGATGACTATCACGTTGATGTTTGTCATGGACGTGATGACGAAGGCGGTGGTGATCCCCAAGGCGATACCTATGGGCAGGCCCACCGCGAGCAAAATCACAAAACAGCCCAATAAGACGGCGAGAAACATCACGCGGTCCTCCTTTCGGAACTCCACAGCTTGGACGCCATCACCTGAATGAGCCGGAAGGACATGAGCGCGCAGCCGAAGGGCACCGCCAGATAGACCCAGCCCATTCGGATCTGCATGGCGGCGGAGATGGTTTTCCTCGAGAATATGGTGTTGGTGAGCGTGGCGGACTTCCACGTCATGTAAAGAGCAAAGGAAAGCCACAGGACGTGGGTCACCCAGTAAAGGAATTTTTGAACCGCGCCAGGGCAGAGGTTGACCACCACGTCTAGGTTGATGTGCTTGGAGTGTTTCGTGGCGAAGCTGGCCGCGATCCATGCCTGCCAGATGAACAGGTACCGCGCGAGCTCCTCGCTCCAATAGATGGAGTTGCTGAAAACGTAGCGCATCACCACCTGCGTGAAGATCAACGCCACGCTGAAAAAGAGCGTCGAAACCAGAAAAATTTCCTCGAACTTGTCATCAAGAAACAAAAGCCACTTCTTCATAACGCCAAGCCCTCCTTAAAAAACCTTGGGGCTCTGCCCCAAACCTCGCTTAAGGGCCTTGGGCCCTTAAGAATCCCATCAGTCTTTAGTGGTTGCCGTTTGCTCTAGACGCGGATACGGCAGTCCGCAATGACGAAGCGTTTTCCATCCCATATGACAGGGTTCAAATCCAGTTCCTTAATCCTTGGCAGGTCCAACAGCATTCGTTCCAATTTGCCCATAATATTCATTAGTTCTGGGACGTCCACGCCCTCTTTGCCTCGATAGCCCTTCAGGAGGGGCCAGCATCGCAGGGACTTCAGCATTGTTTCGGCACGTTTTCTTCCGAGAGGAACGTGGGCCATGGTCACGTCCTTGTGGATTTCCACACCCGTGCCTCCCGCCCCCACGAGCAGCACGTGCCCCAGCGCTGGATCGGAGTTCGCGCCTAGAATCAGCTCCAATCCCGACCCGACCTGCTCTTGAACCAAAACGCCATGAGCGCCCGTGAATTTTTTCATCAACGCGTCCACCGTCTCCCGAAGCTCCGCTACGTTCTTCAGGTTCAGGATAACGCCCCCCACGTCCGACTTGTGCACGATGCCAGGGTGCTCGATTTTGGCGACGACGGGGTAGGAAAACTCCACGAACTGCCCGCAGTCCTCTCCCGAACGGGCCAGACCCGACCGCGCCGCGGGCAAAGCATAGGCGGAAAGCAGGCTTCGGCATGTCCCCGTGGAAAGGTATCCCGACCCCGACGCCAGCTCCCGAATTTCCGCCATGCGGCCAAGGGCAGGGCCTTCCGTCGCGAGGGGAGAGTTGTCGGAACCAAGATCCTCCATTCGCATCAGCGTCAGAACCTGCACCATCTGCTCGGGGTAGTCGAAACAGGGGATCTCCCGCTTCAGCATGACGCGCCGCCCGCCCTCGCCAGCGCTGGGGCCAAAGAAGCAGGACAGGATAGGAAGCCCACGGGAGTCGGCCACGGCCTCAGCCACGGCCCCTGTGTCCACCCCCACAGGGGGAACCACCATCAAAATCAGGGCATCGTAGAGCCCACTTTCGGCCATTTTTTTCGTGGCGAGGGAGTAGTGCTCCGGCAGCGCGGTCGCCACTAAGTCCAGAGGGTTGCCGGTGGAGGCCTGGGGCAAAAGAGTTTGAGCCAGCTCCTCGCGGGCGGCCTGGGGCAAAAGGGGAAGCTCGAAGCCGGCGTCGCTCAGGGAGTCGGCAATGAGGGTACCCGGCCCCCCGGCGTTGCTGATAACCCCCACGCGCCTCCCCCAAAAGCGCGGCATCTTCGAGAGCGCGTCGGCCAGCAAAAACGCCTCTTCCAAGGTTTTCGCGCGTATCGCGCCCGTTTTTTCGATTAAGGTCTCCGTAATGGCCGCGTCCCCGGCCAGACTGCCCGTGTGGGAGCTGGCGGCCTGAGCTCCCGCCGCCGTGCGCCCCGATTTGACAATGATGACCGGTTTTTTGGCCGAGGCCTTTCCCACCACCCTCACGAAACGGCCTGGGTCGGGGAGCGTTTCAAGGTACGCGAGTACCACAGAGGTATTTTTGTCCGCCGCCATCAGGGGAAGAACGTCGTTGACCGTCATATCGGGTTGATTCCCCGTGGAAACCACCATGGAAAAACCGATTCCCAGCTTGCCGGAAAAATCGATCAAGGCCGATCCTATAGCGCCACTTTGCGTGATGAACCCGACTCCTCCTTTTTCAGGGACGACTTGAAGCATATCGGCGTTCAGCGACACGGTCGCGTCCGTGTTGACAAAGCCCATACAGTTAGGACCCAGAAGGCGCATATTGCGGCGACGGACCGTCTCCATCAACAGTCGTTCCCGCTCGACGCCCTCCCCACTAACCTCGCGGAACCCCGCGGAAAGAACCACGGCTGCTTTGACACCCTTTTCCCCGCACTGGCGGACGATGTGCAGGGCCGCTTCTCCAGGAACGGCAACCAGTACCATATCTGGCGTTTCGGGAAGCTCCGGGACGCTGGCGTAACCCTTCACTCCATACACGTCCTCGCCTCCGCGATTGACGGCCCAAAGCTTTCCCTTGTACCCGTAGTCCAGCACGTTTTTCAAAACGGCGTTGCCCAGTCCAGGACGGGTGGAAGCTCCCGCGACGGCAACGCTTTTGGGGGCCAGGAGGCTTTCCGCCGAGCACTCATGCAACGGGCGGTGCTCCTTCCAGCTCTCGAATTTAAAGCCTTTTGGAACCAGGACGTTCTGATAAAACAGTCGTCCCTCCTCATCCAGCCCAAAATGTCCCTGAGCCATCTCCAGCACCGTGCGGGCGCCTACAAAGCCTCCTTGCTCGTTGACAAGACCTAGGTATTGGCGAATCCGCTCTTTTCTTTCCATCCCCTCATCCGCGCCGATGGGTACTCCCGGAGAGATTATCAAGATGGGCCCTCCATCGATCTCCGGCGTAGCAAGGTAACTGCTGGCCCGTATCTCCTTCTCTCCGCCATCCAGGGCGCCGCCTACTCCGTCCGCCCCGGCGTAGGCCCTGCGACCATCTTTCATAATCGAAAGGTCCGCTGGATGCACGCCGGCCACTAGCAGGCTCTTGGTGATGACCTCGGTGGTAGCCCAGACGTACCCGGCCAGCAGAATCATGTCGGGGCGAAATGGCGTCAGCTTTTCGAGGATCAGTCGGTCGTACTCGGCGCGCACGACGCGGTCTTTCAAGGGCGCGCCGCGCTGGGCGTAAAACGCCCTGATGTCCGACGACTCCCGCGGCACGCCAAGCGCGTTGGCCGTCTCGACGCACTTCGCCTCTGGAGAGTCGGAAAAAAGCGCCACGACCTCGAAGGGACTTCCCTCCCAACTGGCGTCAAGCTCCTTTTGAAGTTCCAACGTTTTCCACAACGTGTTCCCTGAACCCGAGGCGAGTCCGGCCACTCGCAGTTTTCCACGCACCGGATTCCAGATAGGTACGATCAAACTCGATCACTCCTTTATAGCGGATCGCATAATCATAATTATGAACACCAAAATAGTGTCTAAACTACTACCGGCTAAAGCCTGCTTAAAGTTCCTTGGCTAAAGCCATCTGAAGCTTACGACTGAAAGTCGGACTCTATTTTTATACTGTTATCATCGTCATATTGGTTCTCTATGTAGCTTTTAACCATTTCTTCAGTCACTGTCACTGGCCCTACTGTTGTACAAAAATATCCTCTTCCCCACAAATGTTGACTCCAGCACTGCACCTTTTCTTCAATTCAGGAAATTCGTCTTGCAACAGTCGTGACGACCTCCCTTTTATGTAGCATGACTCTAATGTTTATACTGTCGCACTCCCATCACCTCTTGAAATTACACTATCACACTTTTCAAAAGAGCCTGCTGAAAGCTCTCCGGCTAAAGCCGGAGTTTTTACCTACTACATGGAAAATAAAATGATCGTCAACGCGCCGGGGCAGGAATACACCGGTCTGTCCGGTTTCTTGATGACTGTAACGCGACAGGGAGTGAAGTTTACCTCGCGAGATAAACCTGAAGTAGCGGCCTTCATAGACGCTGGCCGGATGATAAAAGTTTACGACCAAGGTGACAGTGCCATTCTTGCCGCATTGCAGCTCGGCCAGCAGAAATGGGGCGACGTACACGTCAGCGGCACGGACGCGTACAAGCGCAAGTGCGCGGAAATCGCGGCACAGCACGGTATAAAGCTGGCCAACCCAGAATTGCAGGATGTCATGAGGCAGGCGGCCGAGAACCTCCAAAAGCTCGCCACTCCCACCGCGCCGCTGTCTTTGGAGGAAGCTCAGGATATTATCAAGGTGGAGACGCGAAAACTCAGGAGCCACCATAGGAAGCTTTACGACGCGTACCACGAGCGCAAGAAAGCTATGGAAGCTCTGATTCAAAACGAACCAGAGAAGCCGCTTCTGCTCGGAGTCAATAAATGGAGGCAGGACTACGCCCTATGGAGCGCGGAAAAAGACGCGCTGACAAAAGCTCTCGTGGAAGATTTGACCGCTCTTGGCTGTGACATGAACAAACCAGCGCAATCAGAAAAGGAAATAGAGCGTCAGCACAAGACTTACAAGGAGCGAACGCTTCAGGAGGCGGTGTCTCTCCACCCGAAGGCCGCAGAGGTAATCCGCGCGGATATAGTCCGCAGACAGCAGCAAGAACGCGAGGCCAGAGAAGCGAAGGAGGCCGTGGAGCGGCAGGAGCAGGAACGCCGCGCCGCGCGCCATAGAGAGGCCCGGCCAATA
>JAITGK010000107.1 GCA_031280635.1 Synergistaceae bacterium | reverse complement strand
CGACTAGACTCTATGTTCCTTTTATTCGATAGCAAAAGGTTTTCCGAATGGTTTAATGTTTTAAGCCCCTTATAGGGGCGGAATTTCAAGCCACCGCTTGAAGCGGTGGTTGGTGACTTTAGACCCCTGATTGCAAATTGGTATAAAGACATATTATGACGGAGAATAGGCTGATTGAATATGTAAAAATAAGGTCAAATAATGTCACCCGTTCCTGTCTCATGCGGACATTTTCACAGACAAGTTATTAAGAGGACATTATCACAGACGAATGACAGAACAGAAGGGCTTGATTTTTTTCTTTTTAAGCTCTACACTAGCGCTATAATAAAGAATTAAAAGAAAAAATATTTGAGAAAGCGTGAACAAAGTGGTTGGTGGTTAGTGGCTAGTAAAAACTATGGGGTTTTTCACTAATCGCTACCCTCTGGCGAATAGGGGATTCTTAGGGGCGACTGACCCCTAAGAGAGGGGTCTTTTGGCGAGGGGGCAGAGTTCCCTGACAAGGAGGTATCTGAAGGTGAAGAAGTGTTTTTTGGCGTTGTGCGTGGCGCTGTTGGCGACGGGAGTTTCCTTTGGCGCGGACACGATCAAGATCGGCGTCGTCGCGACTGTTACGGGACAAAACGCCTTCGGCGGCCAGTTGGAGCTGGAGGGGATGCAGCTCGCGAACAAGCTCTACCCTCAGGCTTTGGGCAAGAAGATCGAGCTTGTTCCCGTGGACAACAAGTCCGACAAGGTAGAGGCGGCCACGGCGGCGACCCGCTTGATCGATAACGACAAGGTCAACGCCCTCATTGGCCCCTACGGCTCTGGACCGACCATGGCGGCGGGCGAGGTGGCGGAGAAGGCGGGCGTTACCCTGATGGCCACGGCGGCCACCAGTCCGCTGGTAACGGAGGGCAAGAAATACGTTTTCAGGGCCTGTTTCATCGACCCCTTCCAGGGTCAGGCAGCCGCGAACTACGCCTTCAACACCCTGAAATACAAAAAAGCGGCGGTGCTGACCGACGTGGCCAGCGACTACGGCGTGGGTCTGGCCAACTTTTTCAAGGAGAATTTCGTCAAGTTGGGCGGCCAGATCGTCTCCGACATGAAATACCAGTCTGGTGACACGGACTTCATGACGCAACTCACCGAGATCATCAGCCAGGGGCCCGATGTGCTCTTCATCCCCGCCTATTTCGCGGAGGGCGCGGTCATTTTAAAGCAGGGGAGCGAGCTAGGGGCGAAGTTCCGCTTCATGGGCGGCGACGCCATGGACAACCCCGACGTCGTGACCCTGGGGGGCGACGCGGTGGAGGGCTTTTTGCACACCACTTTCGCCTACGACCCCTCCATGCCCGAAATGAACGCGGAGGCCAAGGCCTTCACGGAGGCGTGGAACAAGGAGTACCCGGACAAGGCCCCCAACGCCAACGCGGCCATGGGTTACGACTCCTACATCCTCATCTACCAGGCCATTCTGCGAGCGGGCAAAGACGACCGCCAGTCCATCCGTGACGAGCTGGAAAAAAGCGTCAACGTCCCGACCGTGACGGGCCTCACGTCCTTCAGCGTCCAGAGTCACGATCCGGTTAAAGACCTGGGCATCGTGGAGATACGAAACGGGAAGAAGAGTTACATCTACACGATCAAGCCCTAACGAGGCGAGCGGCGAAAAAGTTTTGCCCGTAGAGTGAAGAGAAGAGCCAGCGGCTCCAGGTCGGGCGGCCAGCCCGGCCTGATTTGATTTTATGCGCCCGGCTTGAAAAAAACTCGTTCAAGGGCCATAAGCGCATCCCATCATTCAGCGCTTGCCCTCTCTTGTCGCAATAGGAAATAGTGGGATTAGAGCCGTTGGCTCTTTTCCGCGCAAAGTTTTTGCCGTTTATATCCGGTTTTTGGTCTCTTATTTCCGCGCATGATTACACAATCCACTAAAGGGGGGGGAATTTAGATTGAGCGCTAATATGTTCGTCCAGCACTTCATCAACGCCCTCGGCCTGGGAGCCCTTTACGGCCTGATCGCCATTGGGTACACGATGGTGTATGGGATCCTGCGCCTCATCAACTTTGCCCATGGGGATATTTTCATGCTGGGCGCGTACTTCGTCTTCTTCGCGACGATTCAGTACAAACTTCCCTGGGAACTGGGAGTCGCCATCGCCATCGTGGGGGCCACAGTCTGCGGCCTGCTGGTGGACCGTATCGCCTACCGCCCACTTCGCGGCGCTCCGCGCATATCGGCCCTGATCAGCGCCATAGGCGTATCGTTTTTCCTCGAAAACCTGGCCGTGGTGGTCTTTACGGGAACGCCCCGCGCTGTGGTGCAGCCGGCCTGGTTGATGAAGCCCGTTCTTGTGGGGGAGGTACGACTGATCCCCCTGGGGCTTATGGTGCCGGTTATCGCTTTCGCTCTGGTGGGTGGACTTCTGTGGATCGTTTACAAGACCAAACCGGGCCTGGCGATGCGCTCTATTTCCCACGACATTGAGACAACGCGCCTGATGGGCGTTTCGGTGGACAGGATCATCGCCCTCACCTTCGCGCTGGGTTCCGCCCTGGCCGCCCTGGCTGGCATCATGTGGGCGCTGCGCTATCCCAGGGTCGAGCCCTTCATGGGGGTATTCCCCGGCTTCAAGGCCTTCATCGCGGCGGTCTTTGGCGGTATCGGCTCCATTCCAGGAGCGATGGTGGGCGGGGTGGCGCTGGGTTTTGTCGAGATTATGTCTATAGCCTTCTTTCCAAAGCTTTCCGGTTACAAGGACGCCTTTGCTTTCGTCCTCCTCATCGTGATTCTGCTCATCAAGCCCACGGGCCTGATGGGGGAGAGAATGGAGGAAAAAATATGAAAATAGGCGCTCGCAACGCCGTTCTCAACCTGCTGGCCCTGGGAGCGCTGCTATACTTCTTGTGGTGGGCTCCGGCGAACCTGGACAACTACAAGCTGCGCATCATCAACCTCATCGCCATCAACGCGATATTGGGGCTCTCCCTCAATCTCATTTATGGTATGACCGGCATGTTCTCCCTAGGGCACGCTGGGTTCATGGCGGTGGGAGCCTACATTTCGTCGCTCTTGATTCTCACGATGGATCAGAAAACCGCCATGTGGATACTGGAGCCCATCGCGCCGTGGCTCCTGAACCTCCATACGCCCTTCCTTATCTCCCTGATACTGGCGGGACTGGGCGCGGCCCTGGTGGGCTGGATTATCGCCTGGCCAGTACTGCGCCTGGGCGGCGACTACCTGGGGATCGCAACCCTGGGCTTCGCGGAGATCATCCGCATCCTAATCGTCAATCTAACCCCTTACACCAACGGTTCCTTGGGACTGAAGGGTATTCCCGCCCACACCGATCTTTGGATGACCTACGGCTGTTTCGTGGTGATGCTGGCCTTCATGGCGCGCCTGATGAAGAGCAACTTCGGCAACGTGCTCCGGGCCGTCCGGGACGACGAGATCGCGGCGAGAACCATGGGGATAAATACCTTCAAGACCCGCGTGCTGGCTTTCACCATAGGCAGCTTCGGCGCGGGAGTCGGAGGGGCCTTGATGGGGAACCTCATCACCACCATTGACCCCAAGATGTTCACCATCACCCAGACCTACAGCGTCCTAATGATCGTGGTGGTGGGTGGACTGGGCTCTATCACAGGGTCCGTCATCGGCTCGGCGCTGGTCACGGTGATGCTGGAGTGGCTCCGCTTCGTCGAGAGTCCCCTGACAATAGGCTCTCTCCACATACCCGGTATACCAGGGATGCGTATGGTCATCTTCTCCGTGCTCTTGGTCGCCGTAATCATCTTCCGGCGTGAGGGCGTCATGGGAAGGCGTGAGTTTTCGTGGAACTGGTTCTTTCCTGGCCCCAAAACGGGCAAGGCGAAGGAGGCGCGGGGTCAATGACGAAGCAAGACGTCGTCCTGGAGGTCAAAAACGTGACGCTACGCTTCGGTGGGCTTGTGGCGGTCAATGATCTTTCCATGAGCGTTCCAGAGGGCGGTATAATGGGTCTCATCGGCCCAAACGGCGCGGGCAAGACCACGGTGTTCAACGTCATTACGGGGTTTTACAAGCCGACGGCGGGCTCCGTCGCCTTCATGGGGCGGCCCCTGACTGGCCTGCCGCCGCACGAGGTCTGCCGAGCCGGGCTGTCCCGTACCTTTCAGAACATCCGCCTTTTCCACAATGAGACAGTGCTCGAAAACGTCATGATCGGCGCGTATGTGCGCCAAAAGGGAACCTGGTGGCAGAACCTTATCCCTTTCGCGTTTCCGGGCGCGGCGAGAGAGGAGCGGGAAATCCGCGCCTCGTCGCTGGAGCTCTTGTCTCGGCTGGGTTTAGTCGCTCAGGCGGACGCCGTCGCGTCGTCGCTGCCCTACGGCGCTCAAAGGCGGTTGGAGATCGCCAGGGCCCTGGCCACCTGCCCAAGGTTTCTACTGCTGGATGAGCCGGCGGCTGGCATGAACCCTCAGGAGTCCCTGGAACTCTTGAACTTCATTCGCCGATTAAGGACTGAGTTCAACCTGACCATCCTCTTGATCGAGCACGACATGAAGGTCGTGATGGGCGTCTGCGAACATATCTGGGTGTTGGATCAGGGTATTTTGATAGCGGAGGGCTCGCCAGGGGATATCAAGACAAATCCCCAAGTGATTGAGGCGTATTTGGGACAAGACGCCCACAGCTAGAAGAACCAACCGCTATAAACTCCAATAGCGTGTAAAAAGCCGACCGCAAAAGTTTTGTTCATAAAAGAGCCAATGGCTCTAAGGAGCGGGGAAAATGTTGAGCATCAAGAACCTGAACATCTGGTATGGGGGTATTCACGCCGTCAAGGGTATCCATATGAACATCGAGAAGGGCGAGATTGTCACCCTTATCGGCGCCAATGGCGCGGGCAAGAGTAGCGCCATTCGGGCCGTCGCGGGCCTGGTCAAGGGATACAAGGGCGACATCGTCTACACGCCCCCTGGAAAGGCGGCCGTACCCCTCTCTGGCCGACCACCGGAGGAAATGGTGAAGATGGGCATCGCCCTGAGCCCAGAGGGGCGGAGGATCCTGCCGCAGCTCACGGTGGAGGAGAACCTACGGTTGGGAGCCTACACCCATAGCGACAAAGCAGGCGTCGCTGAGGATATCGACTACGTTTATGGTCTTTTTCCGCGCTTGCGAGAGCGCCGCGGACAGAAAGGGGGAACCCTTTCGGGGGGAGAGCAGCAGATGCTTGCCGTTGGCCGCGCCCTGATGAGCCGCCCCGAACTCCTGATGCTGGACGAGCCCTCTTTGGGCCTCGCGCCGATATTGGTGAGCGAGGTCTTTGGCATCATCCGGGAGATCAACCGGCAGGGGAAGACGATTCTTTTGGTGGAACAGAACGCTTTCGCCGCTTTGAAGATCGCCAACAAAGCCTACGTGCTGGAGGTCGGTAGCATCGTCATTGAGGGCACGGGCGAGAAACTACTCCAGGACCCCAGGGTCAAGGACGCGTATCTAGGTGGATAACTAAGGAAGCGCTGATTAGAGCCGTTGGCTCTTTTCCGCGCATGATTACGCGACCCGCTATAAACGGGGTTCTTAGGGGTCTTCGACCCCTAAGTCAGGGTTTGGGGCGAGGCCCCAAAGTGTTTGATCAGCGTTTCCCTAACTAGCTTGGCGGATTGGCGCTTGCGCGTACTCGGCCGTGCTGGGAGACAATAACGTAATGATCCACCTGGCCTTGGCGCGTTCCGATCGTCAGCGTGGGAACGAGAGCGTTCCACTGGGGCGAGTAGCGACTTTCGACGGTCCCGCTCCCAGAGATTCCCAAATAACGCGCAAACACGCGCCCATAAACGGAGGTATGGATGTAGGTCTTTTTCCCCGAAGAGGTGAGCCACATCTCCGCCTCGACGAAGTTCCACTCCAAGTTGCTGGAGCAGCGGAACGTCACGGACAAGCCTGACCGGTTGGAGACCGTCATCAGGTTGGTCATCCACTGGGCCAACCTTTTTTGCCTCCCGCTCCGGCAACTTGTTTCCGTCTGCCTGCGTCAGTACCACCACCCCCGCCAGGACAGCGAAGACAAACACCGTCACCAGGGTCTCTATCAGGGTGAAAGCAGAGACGGATCGGCCGCGGGGACCGTTCCCACCCTCTCCAGCAAGCGAGCCATACTACGGGTTTGTTACTTTCATCCCCAGCTCGAACACCTTTAGGTTCGCCTCCAGGTGTTTGGGAGGAGCAAGCTCTTTTATGGCCGCGACCACGCGCTCTTTCTCGAAGCCCTCCACCTTCATGCCGCTGGCTGTGCCCAGGATCAACACGTTCAGGAAAAGGTAGTTCCCCCCCATATGACGGTCCAGGATTTCGTAACCCAGGAATGGACAGGCCCGTATCTTCCCGCTGGTCAGGAATTTTTTCAGGCGCGCGTTCTCCAGAGCGCAGGGGTCGCCCACGTTGACCAAGAACGTTCCTCCCTCCCTCAGAAAGCCTAGGTTGCGAATGCCCTCACTTTGGTCGAAGGCCATCAGCACGTCGGCGCGACCCTCTGTAACCAAGGGACCTCGGTAATCCCCCACCTTGAAGTGACTGATAACCGACCCACCGCGCTGCGCCATGCCGTGTACTTCATTGCCAATGACAGGGAGTCCCTTCTCAATGGCGATCTTGCCCAATACCTTGCTGGTGAACAATATCCCCTGTCCGCCTATTCCCACAATGACGTATTTCATGCCGACCTGCCTCCCTTCCGGGCCACGATGGCCCCGTGCGGGCACACGCCCGCCGCGCAGATGCCGCACGACACGCAAAAGCGCATGTCAAGCGAGGCTTTTTTCGTTTCCTCATCAAAGACCAGCCCTGGACAGGCGAAGTAGTCGATGCAGTAGCGGCAGCCGACGCACTTCTCCTCCAGTGTGGCGACGGGGATTTTTTCCTGCGGAACCCGAAGTAGCATACAAGGGCGCCGGAACACCAGAACGGCTGGGGTCGAACTGGCCCTAGCATGTTCCCAGGCGCGCTTGACGGCCTCCACGCCCGCGTCCGTGTCGTAAGCGTCCACGACCTCCACGAAGGAGACCCCGCACCCGTGGGCAGCTGTCTCAATGGGCACCGCGACGCCTCTGTCCTTTTCCCGCAGCTTGCCGCCAAGCCCTGGGTGGGACTGCCCTCCTGTCATGGCGGTGAGGCTGTTGTCCAATACGCAGAGCACGAAGGCGTGTTTGTTGTAGACGGCGCTCAACAGGCCGGGCAAGCCCATGTGAAAGAAGGTCGAGTCCCCAATGGTGGCCACGATGGGGCGCTCCTGCCCCGTGACCTTGTGGGCCATATAGAGACCCGACGAGACGGTGACGGCCCCGCCCATGCAGAGGCTGGTGTCCACGGCCCTCTGGTTGAGGCCCAGGGTGTAGCAGCCAATGTCCGAGGGGTTGATCGCGTTGGGGATTGCCTTGCGGATCGCGAAAAAACTGGCCCTATGAGGACAGCCCGCGCAGAGCTGAGGCTTACGCGGGGTCAACTTCAGATCCTCCACGGCGGCGGAGAGTTTTGCCGCATTCAAGTCCGGCGGCGCGTCCCCAAGCCGGGAGAGGACAATCCGCCCAATCACTTCGGGTAGAAGCTCCCCCGCCTCCGGTACGACGCCGTTCCAGCGACCGTCCGCCTTAGTTCGATTCAGAAGTTGCGTCTCGATGACGGGGTAGGTCTCTTCCAAAATGAGGGCCTTCTCATGCCGGGCGATGAAGTCCTCCACCATCTTGTGGGGCAGGGGGTAGGGCGTGCCGATTTTCAGCACAGCCACGTCATCGCGGCCCCAATCGTCCAACAGGTCGCAGAGAATGGAGAAGGCGACGCCCCCCGCCACTACGCCCAGAGCCGCCTTGCCCTTAGCGGGCCGTTCGTAGTTGTAAAGGCCCCAGTCCGTCTCAAACTCCTCTCGTATTTGGGTGATCCTGGCGTTGTGGCGCGGGTGCGTGCGACGCACGGTGGCGGGAATCTGGGACCAACGGTCCACCTCCCTTTTCTCGAATTTCACGGGAGTTCCTGGCGTGAAGCCCTCCACGACCTCCATGGCCTGGCGACTGTGAGCGACCCGTGTCGTCGGGCGCAGCATAACAATGACGCCGTGTTTCTCTGACAGCGCATAAGCGTCCCTGACCATCCCGGCGGCCTCGACAGGGTCCGAGGGGTCCAGGCACGGAACCTTCGCGAACATAGCGAAAAAGCGGCTGTCCTGCTCGTTCTGTGAGCTGTGGGGTCCCGGGTCATCGGCGGAGATCAGGAGCATCCCTCCTTTGAGTTTGAAGAGCGCGCCGCTCATAAATGGGTCGGCGGCCACGTTCAACCCCACTTGCTTCATGACAGCACAGGCCCGCGCCCCCGCGAACGAGGCGGAGATTGCCATCTCGAAGGCTATCTTCTCATTGGCTCCCCACTCCACCACCGTTGGCGCGTTCAGTCTGTCCGCGCAAGCGGCTATCGCGGGAAGTATCTCCGACGAAGGAGTTCCCGGATAGGCGGCCGCCACCTGGCACCCAGCCGCGATCACCGCTTGAGCTATCGCCTCGTTGCCCAAAAGCAAAGCCTTTTTGCCCACCTTTCAACACCCCTTTCCGCGCTCAGTATATCGTAACTTCGTGCGGAAGAGGTTACGCCGTTTTCCCTATAACGCGCGGGAAAAGCGCCTCCTGAGAAACAGAGGGCAAACGCTTGAAAATCATAAACCACAAATCACTTATTGATAAATTTCACATGTAAAATATTCAGTTAGAGCCGTTGGCTCTTTTCCAGGCAAAATTTTTGCCGTTTATATTCGGTTTCGGTTTTTGGCCTCTTAATTTCCGCGCGTGATTATGCAATCCGCTATAAGTATTCTCGATGTTTTATCCCTTCTTCACGCGCTTGCCCCGCCGGGAAACCCCCAAAACTTGACACGCTGGGCGAAACAGGCTACCGTTATCAGGCATACTATATATGTGAGGTGGGACAGACATGGCAAAGGCGGCGTTGTTTTTGACGGATGGATTCGAGGAGACGGAGGCGCTGACGACGACGGACATCTTGAGGCGCGGCTCCGTGGACGTGACGACGGTCTCCTTGACCGGAAAGGAGATGGTGCAGGGCAAGCACGGCATCGCGGTACAGGCGGACGCGCTCTTTGAGGCGGTGCGGGAAGCGCCCTTCGACATGCTGGTTATTCCCGGCGGCACCACCGTCTACACGGAGCATGAGGGCCTTCTAGACCTGGTGCGGCGTTACGACCAAGAGGGGAGGAAGCTAGCCGCGATCTGCGCCGCGCCCGCGGTGTTTGGCAAGGCAGGGATATTGCGGGGCAGGAAGGCCGTTTGCTACCCTGGCATGGAGTCGTGGCTGAAGGGGGCTGTTATCGGCTCGGACATCGTGGAGACGGACGGCCATGTCACGACCTCGAAAGGCCCGGCGACGGCGGTGTTCTTCGCGCTGAGGCTCTTGGAACTTCTTCAGGGTCCGGAGACGGCGAAAACCGTTGGCAACGCCTTCTTGGTACCCTTGATTTAGTAGAGGGACAATGAAGATGGAAAAGGTGAGACTGGGAAGGACGGGGCTTATGGTGAGCCGGGTCGCCTTTGGGGGCATCCCCATCATGCGGGTACCCGTGGGGGACGCGGTACGGTTGGTGCGGGAGACTGTGACGCTTGGGGTGAACTTCATCGACACAGCCCACGTGTACGCGGACAGCGAGGAAAAAATCGGCGGGGGGATCAAGGGGTTCCAGCGGGAAGAGCTTGTCCTCGCGTCGAAGTCGCCCGCCAACGACAGGAAAACCTTCGACGAGCACCTCAACCTAAGCCTGAAGCGCCTGGGCGTGGACTACATTGACATCTACCAGCTTCACAATGTCGCCTCACCGGAACGGCGCGACGCGGTGTTCGCGCCCGGCGGAGCGTTCGAGGGCTTGCGGGAGGCGGTCAAGGCTGGCAAGGTGCGCTTCCCGGCGTTCTCCAGCCACCACCTTCCCATCGCGCTGGGGCTTATGAAGAGCGGCAAGTTCGACGTGGCGCAACTTCCCTTCAACTACATCGACCATGACGCGGAGAAGGAGGCCATACCCCTGGCGAAGGAGCTCGACATGGGGTTTATAGCGATGAAGCCCATGGGCGGCGGCCTGTTGGACGACGCGGGACTGTCGTTCCGCTACCTTCTGCAATATGAAAACATCGTCCCCGACCCCGGCATTGAGAACATCAAGGAAATTCGCGAGATATTCGGTATTGTGGAAAAGAGGCCGTGTTTGACGACGGACGACCGCGAAAAAATCCAGAAGCTGCGCGTCGAGTTCGGCCCCTCCTGGTGTCACCGTTGTGACTACTGTCAACCCTGTCCGCAGGGTATCCCCATCAGCATGGCCCTGGGCGCCCGGAGCGGCCTGAAACGCTTTACCCTGGAGCGCGCGCGTTCAATGGTGGGTTCGGCTATCGAAAAGGCGAAGAGCTGCGTCGAGTGCCGCGTTTGCGTCTCTCGATGTCCTTACCACCTCGAAATCCCTAAGTTGCTGAAAGAAAACATCACCTACTGGCAACAAGGGGTAAGTAGTGGCTAGGGCGTGTTTGAAAACTAACTACTCCAACAAAAAACAAACGTTTTTAGGCGTTTTTTTTATTTTTTACACGTTTATAGTCCAATAGAAATTTTCAAACACACCCTAGGTTGTTAAAGATTGTTAGAGCCGTTGGCTCTTTTCCGCGCAAAGTTTTTGCCGTTTATATCCAGCTTTTGGTCTCTTATTTCCGCGCATGATTATGAAACCCGCTCCATGCCCCCTCACCAAAAGACCCCGTCAGGGAACAGACGGCAGGGGGCGGAGTCTCACTTTCAGTTCTTCCTCAAAGACAAATGGCGCCGGAGGAAGTCCTCCATGGCTCGGTAGAAGTCAAAGCGGTTTTCCTCGTTGTGGAAACCATGTCCTTCATTGTCCTTCACCAGGTATACCACGTCTTTGCCCGCCTTTTTCACGGCCTCCACAATCTGGTCGGACTCCGCTTTCTTGACTCGCGGGTCGTTGGCGCCCTGAGCCACCAGGAGCGGGATATTGATCTTATCCGCGTGAAACACGGGCGAGATCTCCTCCAGTAAAGCCTTGTCCTTCACGGGGTCGCCGATCATCTCGTACTCCATATCGCGTAAGGGCTCCCAGTAAGGGGGAATGCTTGCCAGCATGGTGAAGAGGTTTGACGGACCAACATAGCTTACCGCGCAAGCGTAGAGATCCGGCGTGAACGTGGCCCCGGCCAAGGCCGCGTAACCCCCATAGCTACCACCATAAATAGCGGCTCGTTTCCTGTCGGCAATGCCCTGGCCGATCAGCCACTCCACCCCGTCGGTTATGTCGTTCTGCATACCCCTTCCCCACTGCTTGAACCCGGCCTCCCAGAAGGACTTGCCGTAACCCGTGGAGCCCCGGAAGTTCACCTGCAGCACAGCAACGCCTCGATTGGCCAGGAACTGCGCTTCGGAGTCGAAACCCCAACGGTCTCGCGTGGAAGGGCCTCCATGTGGAATCACCACCATAGGCAGATCCTTGGGCTCCACTTCTAAAGGCAGAGTAAGGTAGCCGTGTAGGGTAAGGCCATCCCTTGATTTGTACTGAATGGGCGTCATGGAGGCCATATGCTCCTCTTTCAGCCACGGAGCCAGCTCAGCCAGCTTTTCCAGTTTTTCCGTCGCGCGGTCGTAAAGGTAGTAGACGCCCCGCGACTTGTCGCTGTAAGTGGCGAAAATGACGCGCCGCTCGTCATCGTCCATATCCGAGACCGCCACCTCGTAGGCGGGGAACTTCGCCTCCAGAACGTCCTGAAGTTTTTTGCGGTCTTCGTCAAAAAAGTGGTAGCGCGACTTGTCGGTGGTGTAGACCACGCCCGTGATCACCTTGCGTTTCTTTGAGGAGACCAGGCGACCCACGTCAACCTCTGGGTGCTCGTAAACCAGGCTGAGGCGCGCCTCGAAGTTGGGCTCGATGTCCTTTTTCGGGAGTTTCGCGAACTCGTCAGGGTCGAAGGTATAAATGGCCGTCTTGTCGCGGCCCAGGTTTGAAGCGATGTAGAGCAGTTTGTTGTCGTAGCTGAACATCAGCGGCGAGAAGTCGTCCCGGAAACTCGTCGTGAGCAGTTTCTGAAAGGGTTCCTCCTCCGTGGCGCGGTAGAGGAGGCTCTGGTTCACGCCGTCCGTCTCGTAGGCGCCCCGAAGCCGGCCCTTGTGGTCGGTCATCCAACCCGTGATGTTGCCGGGGTTTTCGGCGATTTGGGTCAGATCCCCCGTTTCTAGATCGCACCGGTAGACGTCGAAAACCTTCGGGTTGTTCTTGTTCATGGAAACTAGCATGTGGCGCGGGTCTTCCTCCAGGTCGTCCAACACGTAGGTTTTCACCCCATCGAAAGGCGTCAGCTCCCTGGGCTCCCCACCACCGATTCCTACCAAGAAGACGTGGAAGTTCTCATCCCCACCCTTGTCCTGGCTGAACGCGATACGGTCGCCGCCCTTCCAGAAGAAGTCCGCCACGTCGCGTTCGGTGGCGGAGGTCAGGCGGCGCTCCTCACCGGTGTCGATGTCGCGAACATAGACGTTCAAACGGCGTTCCCAAGGTTTCAGGAAGGCCAGCTTTTTGCCGTCGGGCGAGATGGAAAAACTGGCAAGCTTCGGATTGCGGAAGAAGTCCTCCACGGGAATGAGCGGCGGATCAGACGGCATGGGCTCCGACGCTAGAGCTGGCGTTTGCGCCAGCCCCAACGCCAGGCACAAAGAGTACAAAAAAAGGTAATCCATTGAAAATCCCTCCCAAGTCGATTTAATGACAACAATAGAATATGATAACATTTCTCTTTCACGGACTAAGCAATTTGGCGTACAATATGCGTGTTATGACTTTTGGCGCTGACAGCCAAAGGGATATATTTGAGAAGGTCGTGACGGAGAAATGACTGTTCAAGAAGCGCGGCAATCCACTTTTTGGAAAAACTTTGGTGGACGTAAACTATCCATTTTCGAGTTTACATTGACTGAGCTGTTTGGCGCGGAAGACATAGGCGCTGGATGTGAAACCCAGGAACGTGAAATGTGGGAAAAACCACTTGCGTCTTGTTTGAAAATAAGTCAAAAAACTTGGGAGCGTTTGGCGCAAGTCCGTATATTTCGCGCCGACCCATTGGAGTGTTTGTTGTCAATGCGGCTGGGCTATGTGTTGTTTTTAAACCTCGGAGCGGAGGTTTTCAGCGCCGTTCAACGCCTCTTCGGAAGGACTCTAACGCTTCCGCCCATGGATATTCGGACGTTCAGCGAAGCCGTTGGCACCCTATATATCGAAAACACGTTGATAGAGGTCTTCGAGGTTCCTTCCGACCTTCTGCGGCGGGCGCAAGATTACGGGTGGCGCCGCTGGAAAGACGTTTTGGCCCTTTCTGAAGCGGGGCTCCTGACCCAAGGGGCATCCTACGGAGCCTTGCTGCGCGCGTCCGACGCGTACCATTTGGCGAAACTCGCGCTGAGAATTCAAGAGCAGGAGGTGTTGAGACCTGAAATTTGCTCTTTGTCGGAAACGATGTTTTCGCTTTTCGCCAAAAACCTTTCCCAACGCGACCTGGATGTTCTGATTCAACGCCGCGGACTTGACGGCGGCAAACCCAAAACACTTGAAGAACTGGGGCGCGCGATGAACCTCACGCGCGAGCGGATACGCCAAATAGAACGGAAGGCGCTACGCGTTTTACACGGCGTCAAAATTCTTGACGCTTTTCAGTTCATTGCCCACCTGGCGGAGGAAAAACTGAAGCGGACAAGAGGTATCCTTTCCTACGACGAGACTGTAGACTGGCTGCAAGACGTCATGGGGTGGCCAGAGGTCTCGGAACTGAACCGGCTGCGCCTGAACTTCGTGTTCCAAATCATTTTGCCGTGCGACACAAAAAAACAGATATATCAAAACAAAAACTCTCCTTGTATATTATGCGATAGACTTCCAGTCGCTTTGACACATTTGTTCGCGGAGGATAATCGAGAGCGTTCTTATCAGGAAGTCGCCAACGCCCTTCAAAAATGCTGCGTTCAATGGAGGTGCGCTTACGCGTCCTATCCGTTGAGCAAAACCTTTGCGCAGTGGCTGATTGCTCAACAGCAAGGTTTTTTCGCGGACGATGAGAGCGCCTATCACACCACAACATGGACGTCAAGGAAGGGCAGCCGCGTTTGGCAAGTGGAAGAAATCTTAAAAACGGCGGGACACCCCATGCACTTCAGGGAGATATACCAGGCGCTCAGGAGGCAGTATCCTTCCGACCGGATGCTAGCGCCTCACAACGTACACGCGGCTTTGACACGTGAGAACGGACCTTTTCTTCTTTGGGATAGGGGAACTTTCGTTCATAGGCAATGTGTGACGGTTCCCGCTGGTATATTGCCCGCCATTGAGAACTGGCTTGTAGACAGACTCTCGAATATCGACGCCCCCATGATCCTTATTGGAGCCGCGTGGAGAGCTTGGGAAGAAGTATGCTTGGTCAATGGATTGATCTCGGAGTACGCGCTTTATACCTGTCTGCGGATTTCGGGCTCGCCTGAGCTGGTTTATCCGAAGTACCCTCAGGTGTACCTCAAAAAGAATTTCGAAACACGTCTGCCTTATACGTGGTTCATAGAAGAATTTATCGCCCAAAATGGAGGCGTTATTTCCTCCGAGGACCTACGCGCCTTCGCTATTGACGGCCTCGGGCTTAAAGAGTATCAGTTTCAGCAAGGACTGGCGAGAATCGATGGGGTGTTTCGGAATGCCCAAGGCGAGTACGTATCCGTTCGCCATCTGGAAATCGACCTTAAGGTACTGGACAGTTTGAATTCATATATTGTGACCTTATCGCACTCCACGCGGTACATATCTGTGGAAAAAATACTAGAAGATAAAAGAGCGATTTGTCAACAAGCGGGAATATCAGATTCCGTGCTTCTTTACAACGCGCTTAAAGCCGCCGCGCCGGAAGACGTCTCCTATCCAGGGTACCCCAGTATATCCTGGCTTCCCAAAGAGAAAAGTCGCTTAAAAGGTTTTTACCATGAGGTTTGGGAATGGCTGAAAGAACGAAACCAGCCCTGTTCTTGGGATGAACTGGAAGACTGGTTTGTCCAGAAAAAAAAGTTCAAAGAAAATGCCCTTCGCACGGCGTTGCGAGGAGAAGAAGTTTTTCAATACGGCCAAGGTCTGTTCGCGCACCGCGACGCGCTTGGCGTTGATTCGGACGTCCTGCGCGCCGTTGCCGCGGCCGCCGAGTACGGACTGAAACAATCGCGGGACGCTGAAAAGCCATTCGCTTTGAGCTCGGATATATTGGACCATCGTTGCCAGACACTGCCTTTATTGAAAAATGAAATTTTTTGGACACAGACGCTACTCGTTCACGTGATCGACTCACTGGAGACTTTTAAAATCATAGGGAGCGCCCGCAATGCCTTCATATACCGGACTAATACCGACGGTATCGAAACTTTTGATGATCTGATATATATTTTACTGAAGAACAAATATGGAGGCTCTTGTCCGCTCAAGGAATTCGAGCAATATCTTAGAGCGGAAAGAATCATCGCGAAAAGTCTTACGCCATTCATGTTGAGCGGCCAAAGCAGACTGGTCATTCAGGAGGGCGTGATTCATCTTCTCAATTTTCCGGATCAAAGGGATTGTCCCTTGTGAGTGGAAGGCTTTTCAATTGGAAACCCTTTAATTGGAGACCATAGGAGGAAGGTTCTAGGAAGTTTTCGATCAGGGACGGGACTTCATTCAAGCGCAGGGTCAGCGTCACAAGGCGCATTTCGTCCCGAGAGCTTTCCTCCATCAGGATCTGGGGGATCGAAAACTTTTCGACACGGAACTCCTCGTCAGGTCTCCAGATACCTACCTCTTGGTGGTTAACGGAAACCAGCACCGTCAACCCGCGCGCCCCGCCGCCGAAAGTCTGACCTTCCAGCGAAAGCTCCCAGTCTCCCCAGGGCTCCCGGGAGAGCGCCATGTAAAACTTCACCTTGTCGGCGTAAGACCTCCATACTACCTGATCGTTGACCGCGTCCACCGGCATCAACCCTTCCGACATTCTAAGCCAAGGCAGAGCGTTGCCGTCAGTAAAATCAAGAAAATCCTCCGGCACGGGCAGAAGGTCTTCAACAAAGGAAAGGTTGACTCCCCTGTCCGTGCGCGCCCGAGACAGGCTCCCCAGCTCTGGGGCGGGACTGTAAAAATTCGTTTCCTCGGGGTTGGCGAACTTCTGGCGGATCTGGAACCGGTCGAAAACCCCGTCCCACTCCAACACGCTGCGATCCAGCAATACGGGCTGCCCCCGATGAATGGAGCAGACCGCCTCAATTGTCCGAGATATGTTCCACTGGGCCTCCGCAAAAAGGGCAAAAACCCCTAGAGTGTTAGCTAGAGCGAGGCAAAAGGGGATATAGAAAAAGTACTTTTTTTCCTCAGGGATAGAAAGAAAACACGTCAGTGGGAAAAACCAGAGAAACGGCGCGTAGCGCATCTGCCAGGCGTAAGGCTGAATGAACACCATCGTTAGCAACATCGACAGCAGCCACCCAACGCCTTTACCGGGTCGAAAGAAAAACAGGCACGGAAGGGCGAATAGCAAAAACAGGAAAAACAACGGTCCTAGCCCCGCCGCGCGTATGTTAGCCGCCGAAGAGAAAGGGACCCAATCGGCCCAGGATACGTCAAAGGGATTTTTGAGTTCCGCTGGTCTTACGCGCTCCGTGGTGTGGGACGCGATCGAAACCAACAGTCTCGTCAGGCTGTTGCGCGCCTGAGGGTAGATGATTTGGGCAGGGCCGCTCAGGTCCGCCACTCCCGCGCCATCGGCTCGAAATAACGGATAGAAGATATGCCTACCATTCAAAACGTTCGTGATATAGGGAGCGAAATTCCAGATGGAGACCAACAGCAGGATGGGGCATCCCAGTTTCAGTCCCAGTTGGAACGCCGCTCGAACCCCCGCGCGCGTTTTCCCTGTTTCTGTTTCCTGGTACGCCTGAGCGAAGCGATGAAGGGTGATCCAAAACAGGAGGATACTTCCGTAGGCAACCCCCGACGTTTTGACGCCGAAGAGCAAGGATATGGACACGATACAAAAAAAGCGCTTGATGAGCGAGGACGGGTGGCCGCGAAAAAAGAGGTAGGCGTAAAAGATTCCGACGGTGGAGAGCGTCGCCAGCGCGCCATCCACCACGTACCCTGTGAACTGGGTGAGGGCGATGGGGTTCAGGCAGGCAAGAACCCACAGCAGTCGTTTCCAGAAAGGCTCTTCTTCCGTGGAACCCCAGATGAAGAACAGGGCCGCGAAGAACAAGAGCGGGTGATATGCCGTCCCCAGTTGAATATCGCCCCAGACGGCGGTGACGACGGCGGCAAAGTACCATGTCGCTTTGGGGAAATACGTGGCCTGATCGCTCCAGCTGTCCGGTGAACGCCCCAAGTCCATGTAGCCGTCGTAAATGGGGTTGACCCCTTCGGCTATACGGCGGACCGCGGGCTGGTGGTAGGACAGTCCGTCGAAGAACGTGTCGAAAAAAAGGTAGGAGACGGCGTGGCAAAAAATCAGCAGCGCCAAAAAGACGAGGACGTCCCAAATTCCCAGTTTCTTCCGGCGGTAAAAGACCCCTCCGGCTATGAGGGCTAGAGCGGTCCAGTATGCCAAGCGCGGCGAGCCCGTCCGCAGAAGGAGAAAAACGGACAAAACGAACGAGGGTAAAGCGACGTAAAGCAGCAAAAGCAGCGCGACAGAGGTAAACGAAAAACGTCCTGCCTTTTTGGCATTGAGTTCATTTTGTGACTGCAACGAGAAACATCTCCCTTATAGCGGGTTGCGTAATCATGCGCGGAAATAAGAGACCAAAAACCTGACGCAAACGGCAAAAACTTTGCGCGGGAAAGAGCCAACGGCTCTATTCAGCGGCGCCAAGTCGCGGGAAAGAACAGGAGGATCACAGAGTAAAGTTCAAGGCGACCGGCGAGCATACAGAAGCAAAAAATCCATTTAACAGCAGGTGGAAGCCAGGCGTAAGTTTCCGGGACGCCTAGGCTACCGAGGCCGGGGCCTAGGTTTGACAGACTGGCCACCACGCCGGAGATCGCCGTCGGCGTGTTGAGCTTGTTTCCGCCCATGGCGATCACCGCGAGGGTGGAGGTCACGAAGATCATCACGTAGAGCGTGAAAAACGCCAGAACCGCGTTTAGGGCTTTGGGGGAAACTACCTTTCCATTTACCCGTGTTTGGGTCACGGCGCGGGGATGCAAGGTACTCAGCACCTCCCGCCCAATACAGCGCCCCAGCACCAACAGGCGTACCACCTTCAGCCCGCCCCCCGTGGAACCCGCGCACCCCCCAGCGAACGCCAGCAACAGAATGAGAAACTGAACGAAGCGCGGCCACAAGATGTAGTTTTCTGAGACGAAGCCGGTAGTAGTCATGAAGCTCGCCACCTGGAAAGCGGCGGCCCGCATGGAGCGACCCGCGCTAAAGGTCCCCTCCAGCCAGAGCACCGCGGCCACCAATCCCGCCGAGCCGAGGAAGAACTTCGCGTAGAGCAGAAACTCCTCATCGCGCCAGGCCCTGCGCCAGCCACCGGTCAGGAACAGGAAATGCAGCGAGAAGTTCACCCCTGCCGCAAACATGAAAAACGTGATGACCCACTCAATGTAAGGGGACTGATAGTAGGCCACCGACTCGTTCCGGGTGGAGAAGCCGCCCGTGGCCACCGTGCCAAAGGCGTGGTTTAGCGCGTCAAAAAGGTCCATACCCCCCAACATCAGGAGTATCGTTTCCAGCCCCGTCAGGAGGACGTAGACCTCCCAGAGGAACAGGGCCGTCTGTTGCACTCGCGGGGTCAATTTCTCCGGGGTGGGGCCGGGTACCTCGGCCTTGTAGAGCTCCATGCCCCCCACACCCAAGAAGGGTAGGACGGCCAGGCTCAGGACGATAATCCCCATGCCTCCCAGCCAATGGGTCATGCTGCGCCAAAAGAGCACGGCCCTAGAAACCAGGTTCAGGTCTTCGATAACCGTGGAACCCGTCGTGGTGAAACCCGACATGGCCTCGAAAAAGGCGTCCGTGTAAGAAGTAAGCGCTCCAGAAAACAAAAACGGCAGAGCCCCCACCGTCGTCGCGATCACCCAAGAGAGTCCCACCACCGCCAAAGCCTCTCGTATCCCCAGCTCCTCGTAGGCCGCCTCGCCCTCGGTCAGCAAGGGGAGCCGCCCCAGGTACGAAAGCCCGTAAAGGGCGGCGCTGATGGTCATACCGCAGGACAAGGACGCGCCAAAGGCCCAGAAGTCGCCGGACTCGTCGAGCCACGACCACGCGATGGGCAGGGTGAAACAAAGCGAGATCACCAAAGAGATCAGCGAGAGAACTCGGGCTACCAGGCGAAACTTCAAGATATGACCCCCCCCTTAGCCGAAAATCTCCGCGGCAAGGCGCATCTGGGTCGTGGAGGCGAAAAGGATCACATGATCTCCATCCTTGAGGCAGGTGGAGCCGTCTGGAACGAAAACCTTTTTCTTCCGACCTACCAAGGCCAGCAAGACGCCCTTGGGTACCTTGAGCTGGGCCAGGGGAACGTCCAGCAACGCGTGCCCCTCCGGCATCACGATTTCCAGCATCTCGGCGTCGATCTTTTCGATGATAGACAGGGCCTTGGAGCTTCCCGGATAACGGATATAGCGCAAAATCACCGCGGTCATGGCCTCGTTGGGGTCAACCACGGCGTCAATAGGGATACAGCCTGACCTGTCCATGTAGAGCTTTCGCCGCACCACCGCCACGGACTTATGGGCCCCCATGGACTTGGCGAGAGCGCCGTAGATCAGGTTGACCTCGTCGGAGTCCGTGGCGCACACGTATCCGTCCGCGTCAGCGATACCCTCTTGGGACAGCAACGCCTCGTCCGCCCCGTCGCCGTTCAAAACCAGAACGTTCCTCAGCTCCGACGCCAGCCGCTCACAGTGGGCCTTATCCCGGTCAATCAGTCGCACGTCCACGTCCCGGTAGTTCATCTCCAGCCCGTGGGCCACCTGAAACCCCAGTTTGCCCCCGCCGACGATGAAGACGCGCCGCAGGGGTCGCGAGGCGCGGAGCTGAAAGAGCTTTTCCAGCTTCCACACCTGCTCTCGATAAGACACCACGTAGCACAGGTCTCCTTCCCGTAGCACTGTATCGCCGTTGGGCACCACGCTGCCCTCCTCGGGGCGTTCCACGTAGACCACGATAGCGATGAGGCCGGGGTTTGCCATGCGAAACTCTTTCAGCGAAAGGTCCGTCAGAGGGGAGCCCGGCGCCACTCGGAAGGCGTAGATCGCCGCCCGCCCGCCCAAAAGCTCCGCCGTGTGGACGGCGGTGCTGACGGAGAGAAGCTCCAAAATCTCCCGCGCCACAGAGCGTTCGGGGGATATCATCATGTCGATGCCCAAGTCCTGCGCCCAGACGGGGGAGTCGGTGAACTCCAGTCCCCGCGCCCGCGCTATGACCCGCTTGACGCCCGCCCGCTTGCCGATCCAACAGGCGAGGATGTTGACCTCATCTCGATTGGCGCAGGCCACGAGGAAGTCCACGTCGCAGCCATCCCGAATCCCCGCTTCGTACAGAACCTGAGGACGCGCGCCATTTCCCCGCACCACTCGGACGTTCAATTCGTCCTCCGCCTTCGTGGCGCGCTCCTCGTCCTGCTCCACTACGTTCACGTCGTGGCCCTCCTCCGAAAGAGTCGCCGCCACGTTAAACCCAACCTCTCCAGCCCCCACAAGCACGATCTTCATGTCGTTAAAAAAACAAGGCTCAGGGCCCTTTCGGCTCGCTCAACGGCGCCCACACGGACGAAAAACGCGCTAAAGGACGCGCGGGGTCTCCATTTTTTTCGACGATATCGTAGGCGAAAGACCGGATTCCGCCCTCTGCCGGCAAGGTCTTTACCCGCACCAGCGCTGTCTCCCCCAGCTTGACGCTAACCCGGAACTCCGCGTGCATCTCTCGGACGCTCCATCCCAACGGGTCCAGGGGCGTGGCCTCCCAGGCCCACTCGAAGTACACCGCGTTGTTCACGTGCCCGTTGGCATCCAGGTCATGAAAGCGCACTGGGAACACCGCCTCCGTCAGCACTGGCTCATCCTTCAGTCGGGCGCCCGAAAACCTGGGTATCTCGGCGAACTCCTCATCGATAGGGTCGTCGCCGTCCACTCTGGAAAAAACTCCAGGCAGGCGCTGGGTCGCTCGCACTGGTCGGCCGGCGGCCAGGTCAATCAACACCCACGAGGTCTTGGCCACCACCAAGGTCTCCGCTTCGTCCGCCTCCCGGAATACGCGGAAAACGCGCAGGGTATGGAACCCGTCTCCCGCCGTGTGTCGCGTCTCTATGACGAGGGGCTCGTCCATGCCCGGCAACCGCGTCAGTACTTCCAGGCCATACTTCAGGAGCACCCAGCCGTAACCCCGCCGCATCAGTTCCACCGGCGCCCCCTCTGTATCAGCCACGGCCAACCCCGCCGTGTCCTGCAGACGATTGAGCAGGGCATGTATCTTGATCTCGTTGGTACACGCCGTCTCCGAGGGCATGACGATCATCCTCCGTCTGTACACCATCCGCCTACCACCTCACAATACGTATCATATCACTCGTTTCGGGGTATTTTTCCATGCTGACTTCGGCAACAGATTTTTTCTTTTTATCCACATAAAAAAAATTCTTCCGTTGTGGATAAGTGTATAATTGGCGTGGATAAGCCAAAGTAGGCTCTTCTCTTTGTGGATAAGTATGTGGATATTTTACTGTCGCGCGTCCTATATAGGTGGTGAGCGGATTTGCGGAAAAACTTGCAGGAACTATGGCAGGGTGTACTCGACAGGGCCCTGCCTCACCTTCCCGAGGGAAGTGGGGATATGTGGCTTTCGTCCTGCGTGCCCACCGCCGTCGAGGACGGGGAGCTCGTGGTGGATGTGGCAAACGTGTTCGTCAAAGAACAGATTGCTAGCCGCTTTTTGAGTGAGTTGAACAAGGCCGCCAAGGAGACCGGGTCAGTCTCCGCTATACGTCTTTCCGTGAGCGAGGAGCTTGGCGGCGGCACTCGAGAGGACTGGGAGAACCGCGCGAAAGGAGCCGTGGTGAAACCCAAGAGCGGACTGAACCTGAACGCGGGCTATACGTTCAAGTCCTTTGTGGTGGGAAAATCCAACCGCCTTGCTCACGCCGCCAGCGCCGCTGTGGCGGAGACCCCCGGCGACGCCTTCAACCCTCTCTTCATCTGGGGCGGGGTAGGTCTTGGCAAAACCCACCTGATGCACGCCATTTGCCATTACGCGCTTGAAAAGAAGAGCAATCTCAACGTAGTCTACGTCAGCTCGGAGAAGTTCGTTAACGAGTTCATCCAGTCGATCCAGACGCGGCAGGGACAGGAGTTCAAGAACAAGTACCGCACCGTGGACATTCTGCTCATTGACGACATTCAGTTTATGGGAGACAAACACAGCAGTCAGGAGGAGTTCTTCTACACCTTCGACAGCTTGCGGGAGATCAATAAACAGATCGTTATTTGCTCCGACCGGGCCCCGACAGAGCTCCAAAACATGGAGGATCGTTTGAAAAGCCGCTTTACCTGGGGACTAGTGACGGATATCCAGCCACCAGACCTGGAGACTCGTATCGCTATTTTACAAAAAAAGGCCTATATACGCGGTTTCAATATTCCAGATGAAGTAATTAATTTATTGGCTCAACGGATTCCCAGTAACATACGGGAGCTGGAAGGGGCTTTGAACCGTATCATCGCGGACTCCAAGGTCTCTGGCGAACCCATCAACGTGGATAACGCCTCCGTCTGGCTGAAGGACGTGCTGAGGACGGACGTGAAGGGTCCTGTGACGATCGCTGGCATCCAGAGCGTTGTGGCGGAGACGCTAAACATGACCGTGGAGGATCTGTTAAGCCCCAAGCGCACGGCGGAGATCGCCTTAGCCCGGCAGATCGCTATGTACCTATGCGGCGAACTCACAGAGCAAAGCCAGCAGATCATAGCCCGCGCCTTCAACAAGAAGGACCACACAACGTTCATCCACGCCCAGCGGAAGATCAGGCAGATGCTTAAAGACGACCCCAAAATCCGCCAGATCGTGAATAGCGTCAAGAACAAATTGTGAATAACATGTGAATAAACTGTGGATAACATGGAAAAAACCGTGGACAACCTGTGGATAATTTGTGGATAAACGTGGGGGTTTTCCACCATAAGAATGATGGTGGAAAAAGTTGCTCACATTGTCCACATTTTATCCACCGGCTATCCACAGGTTATCCACATAGGGAGAAGACCTTGGCGACGGGACTTCGCGGGACTTATCCACCGAGTTATCCCCTCCTACTATCACTACTACTATCTTTAATAAAAATAAATAGTAGTAAAAGAAGGGGGACGGTGTATAAGTGGATTAAGACCTTGGGGAAGAAATAACGCTCCAAGAAAGGTTCTAAAAAAGGGGTTAAGGCATGAAAATTGAAATTGTTCGGTCGGAATTTCTCAAAACGTGGCAGATGGCGGAGAGGTCCAGCAGCGGCAAAAGCACGGTAAGCGCTTTAAGCGGGGTTTTGGTGACGGCGGAGAGGGAGGAAGTTCAGCTTTCGGCCACGGACCTAAAGACCTCCATACGTTGCGTAGCGGAGGGCGTGAACACGCTTCGGGAGGGGGCGGCAATACTGCCGGTGAAACTCCTAGGCGATCTCTTCAAGAAGGCTTCGTCGGACAGACTTACCGTGGAGGTCAGGGAGGAGAAGGGGCTTCTGGTGGCGGGGCGGAACAAGACGAGATTCCCCACCTGGGCCGTCGCCGACTTCCCCAAGTTAGCGGAGAGCGAGGGAGCTCAACTTCTGTGCGACGTACCCGCTGGGGAGCTTCTGAGGCTTTTGGTTGAGGGCTCTATAGCCAGCTCTCCTTCGGATGACTTCCCGAAGTACCTTGGCGCTTGTCTGATCCAGCTCACCGGCGAAAACCTCCGACTCATCTCCACGGACACTCGCCGACTGTCGCTCTCCAAGTGGTTGTGCGGAGAGGGCATGGAGAAGGGTCAGTCATCGGACTTGTTGCTTCCCGTCTTGCCTCTCCGAGAGCTTCAGCGGCTTCTGTCCGGCGTGGGGCCTGAAACGCCTGTCCGCATTCTGTACGACGGTTCCCTGAGCTGGTTTCAGATAGGGAAGACGGAGTTTTCCATCCGCAGGGTGGAGTCTTCCTTTCCCAACTACGAGAAAATTTTGAATCCCGGCAAGACCACTTCCATGCTCCTCAAGCGGGACGAGTTCCTCGCGGCCCTAGATCGTATCGACGTCATCGTTCGCTCCCACACTCGACTGGTGGTCATACACCTGTCACCAGGCGGGAACCTGCGACTGACGGGCAAGGCCCCGGAGTTCGGCGTCGTGGTGGAGGAGTTGGACGCGGAGATCGACGGCGCTCCCATGAAAGCGGGCTTCAACGTAGGTTTCATGCAGGACGGGCTGAAGGCCCTGGGTACCGAAAGCGTTCGCATGAACCTCAACGGTGAGGCAGGTCAAGCCATTATCTCCCGCGAGGGGGCGGACGATTTTCTCTACATGCTCATGCCCATTCGCATTACTGAGCAGGATGTCATTGAGCCTGACGAGGAGGATGATTTTGAAGAGTCGCCGGAGGAAGAGGAAATGGAAGAGCAGAGCAACGAGGAGCAAGGGTAGCGAGGAGTTTGGAGTTTTCCGAGACCGCCTGGAAGGGTTTTAAGAACCTGAAGCCCCATCGTCAGCAATGGCGTTCGGGACTCAACGTTCTTTTGGGACCCAATGGAGCCGGGAAGACGAACCTTCTGGAGTCTTTGAGCGTGCTTTCCGGATGGGGAGCGTTCCCTTCATCGGGGAAAACTTCCTCTCTGGTTGCCTGGGACGCGAAAGGGGCTTTTCTTGCCGCCGCCGCTCTGGGGGAACGGGAGTTCAGCGTGGAGGCAAGGGTAGGGGCGCGGATCTCTCTGCGGGCGGACAATGGGCGGGTGACGCACTCAGAACTGCGGGCGTTGCTTCCATCGCTGTCTTTTCTGCCCCGCGACGTGGAGCTTTTGGAGGGCGCCCCCTCCGTCCGCCGTCAATTTCTGGACCGGCTTTGCGCGCTGGTGTCGCCGCTCTACGCGCGCCGCCTAGCGGAATACAAGCAACTCGTGCGCCAGAGAACCGCTTTGCTGCGGCAGGGAGGGCGGGTGGCTTCTACCCTAAAAGCGATAGTCCCGCCGATGGCCCAACTGGGGGGCTGGATACGGTGGAATCGGGTGGGCGCCGCCACGCTTTTTGCCAAGGAGCTGAAAGGCGATTTTTGGGAACTTCTTCCCTTTGAGCTTGAGCTTTCGTTAGAATTCAAAGACTATCGCGCGTTTGAGGGTTCCGCTCTCACCCTGGAAAATCTCACGGGTGAGCTCGCCGCCGCGCTGGACGGGGGGCTTGGGGCAGAGCTTCGCGTCGGCGCCGTGTTTGTGGGACCACACCGAGACGATCTGACGTTTTCGTGTCTGGGCCGACCGGCCGCTTTGGCGCTCTCCCGTGGACAAAAGCGGCGGGTGGTGACAGCCGCTGTCCTGGCCGCTGGGCGAGTGATCGAGTCAAAACTACGAATGAAACCCGTCCTGCTTCTGGACGACGTAGTCGCGGAGTTAGATGCGGAGGGTAGGGAACGGACAGGTCAGGCGCTGGCCGCCTCCGGCTGGCAGGTTTTTTCCGCCTCCGCCGGTGGCGAAAACCCCTTCGGAGAAGCTGCCAACGTTGTCTGGCGCGTCCGGGAGGGGCATATCGAGGGGCCGTAGTGGGTCATAACTTCGTTTCGATAAACGATTCATTTGAAAACAGAAGCTAAAATCCATATCCAGCAAAGAATATTGGGCATGTCTGATTCTCGAACGCAAAAACCGAATCGCGCGCTGAAAAGATGTGCGCTATGAAGACGACTCCATATTGATGTAGGCGGAAAGACTGGTGAAGAACGGCTTTAAAGTGCTTGATGCTTTGTATATTGCTTGTTCGCTATATACTCGGGTTACGCAATCACGCGCGGAAATAAGAGACCAAAAGCTGGATATAAAACCTTGCGAATACCTAATTGAATATTTTGCGTGTGAAATTTATCAATTGAATGATATTATGGGTCTATGATTTTCATGCGTTTGCCCTGTCAAATATGGCTTCTGAGCTTGACTTGAGACACGACAGTAAGTAATGGCTCATGTTCTCTTATCCGCTGTTTTGATTTAAAAATTCCCAAAAAAGTGCCTAAAAACTGCTATTTTTTGTTGGAGCGGTTAATTTTCAAACACACCCTAGAGCCTTGTAAAGCTTAAAACTGTATCAAAAACTTGTTGAGAAGAATCATCGAAATATGGTAAACTACAAAAAATTATAAAAATAATCAGAGGTTTGCCATGCCAAGAATTAATTTTAGCGTCGGTTTAACGGACGCGGAGATAGAAATCCTAAAATCCATGACACACAAAGGG
>JAITGK010000009.1 GCA_031280635.1 Synergistaceae bacterium | reverse complement strand
ATGTAGCATGATTTGAATGTTTATACTGCCGCACTCCCATCACCTCTTGAGATTACACTATCACACTTTTCAAAAGAGCCTGCTGAAAGCTCTCCGGCTAAAGCCGGAGGTTTTTACCTTCTACATGGAAAATAAAAAAATCCCCCTCCATTCGAAGGAGAGAGATTTTTTATCGCGTTAATCTCGCGCGTCCAAAGAGCTATTATTTGCTTCGGTAGGGCTTGGTTTCCTGTTCATAGGGGTCAGAGGACTCCCGGGAGGCGACGCGCCTGCGGGGAGCGCGAGGCTCGCGGGAAAGCTGCTGAGTCGCCTCGTGGGGCTGGGTTGCCCGTGCCTTGATGTAGCGCAGCGGCTCGTCCTCAGGGAAGAGCCCCCACTTCGCGAGCCCGGCCCGACCCTGTTCCAGCCGTGACAAAGCCGCAGGCAGAAGTTCCACCATCACGTGGTCGTCCTTCAGGCGAATGGCCCCTACCTCGCACCGTTCCACCTTAAGGGCAGAACAGAGCGCATTCAGAATGCGACCTACGTCTTTTGCCGCGCCTTGGCTGCTGCGTAGGCGAGTCATGGTACCCTTGGGTCGAGCGACCCGTCCCTCGGCCCGTTCGGGCCGGGCGGAGCCGCGCTGGCGCCGCTCGCGCTCGCGCTCCAGGTCGGCGCTTAAGTTGTAACCTTTCGCCGTGCGGGAATGTAACGCCTCCAAAAGTTTCGCCACCAACACCTTTGCCTCAGCGCGCACCAAAAGATCTTCCGCCCACTCAGTGTAGGTCGTGCGGGTCTCCGCGTCCGGGCGAGAGGCCAGCAACTTTTCTTCGGCCACCTCGCGCTGTACCGTCTGAATCAAGTCCAGGCCCGGTACATCCTGCCACTCCACCTTCATCTGCGTAGAGCGCAACATTATCTTAAAACGCCCCGTCTCAACGGGGGAGAGGAGTATCAGGTTCGTTCCCTCGTTGCCCGCCCTGCCGGTGCGCCCGCTGCGGTGAACGAAGGTTTCCCGGTCGTCAGGCAGACCAAGCTGAATGACGTGGGTGACGCCTTGAACGTCAAGCCCGCGCGCCGCCACGTTCGTCGCCACCAAGTGAGGCATGGAGCCCGACTTGAACGACGCCAGCACCGCGTTACGTTCGCGTTGGGTCATGTCGCCATGCAACGCTGCCGCGTTGAACCCCTCGTCCTGGAGCTTCTGCGCAATCTCAATGGATTCAAGGCGCGTATGGCAGAAGACCAGGCTGCGCTTTGGGCGCTCCCACAGCAGAATGTTCACCAGGGCCTCGAAGTGCCGCCGCGAGGGTACCATATAGACCCGGTGCAGAATGTCCTCATGCTGTTCCCCGTCCTGAACTAGCGAGATAACCGTGGGGTTTTCCAAGTAACGCTTGGAGAGCTCACGCATCTCTGGGGGCATTGTGGCGGAGAAGAGCCAGGTACGACGTTCCGGCGGCAGAGCGTCCAGTATCCCCTCCAGTTCCTCGCGGAAGCCCATGTCCAGCATTTGGTCGCCTTCGTCCAAAACGACGCACCCAATGTCCCTGGTGATGAGACTGCCCCGCTGAATGTGGTCGAGGGTTCTGCCCGGCGTCCCCACGACGATGGTCGCCCCCTCGCGCAGCGCGCGGAGCTGCGGCGACATTTCCAACCCTCCCACCAGTGAGACCACCGAGAGATCCATGAAGCGCGTCAGCCACTCCGCCTCACGAGCGGTTTGTTGCGCCAACTCCCGCGTGGGGGACAGCACCAACAACCGGGGAGACCGTTCCCCCACCTTCATATCACGCAAGAGAGGCAACAAAAAGGCCAGGGTTTTTCCGGAACCCGTCTTAGCCCGCACGATCAGGTCCGCGTCCCGGCCGCAGCCCTCCAAAACCTTTTGTTGGACAGGCGTCGGGGAAGTGAACCCCTTACGGTTGATAGCCCTCAAAAGCTCCTCGCGTACCCCAAACGACTCGAACGTGGCCATCTCGACCTCCGTGCCGGCAACCTCGTTTTCTTCCATGATCCTTTCCATGTCTTTCATGTGTTCTTCTCTAGTTTCTCCTTTCGCTCCACAGAGCCGATATACAGGTTTACGACGCTAAACACAGGCTTTTCGCCTCATGCGCGCCGTACCCCGATCGCGGCCGCGCGAAGCGCCATAAAAAAAGGAGCCCTCGAAGGCCCCCGCCCTTTCTATTAATATTATATCCTAAAAATCCCGGATATTTATGTAACAGCGACTTGAAATGACGAAACTAAATTTTCCGCTAAAATCATAACTAAAGGCGCTGTGAAGAGTCTATCCTACTAACGATGGACCGTTCTTCACTGTGGATGTCCTAGAGTCGCTGACTCCTTTCCGCGCAAAGTTTTTGCCGCTTATATTCCCACGCGACGCCCTAGTTGCTTCAGCAGCTCTTCCTCTTTGAACACTATCAGCGCCCGCGTCTTCGCTTCTTTGAGTGTTGCCGCCACAAGGAAGTCGCCGTGCCGATGGAAGCAAAGCACCGTGGAAAAAAGCGTGTCGTCATCAAGGCGCGGATACACCTCCCGCGTTGGAACGGGCTCGAAGCCCTCGATAACAAGCTCCTCTATCCGCTCCATCCGCACCGGGTCGAACAGGTAAAAGCGATAGTTCGCACTCTGGGTAACAGCCAAGTCGTTTTGAAGATAAATCATATGATAGCCGGGGAAAAGCTCGCTGTTGCCCTCCATTACCCACTCTTCCTTGGTGTACTCCCGCTGTTTCGCGATAAGGGAAAGCTCTGGCCAGGCGTAAGCGTAATACAGGTTTTCGTCGTTCTCCAGCACCAGCAACCGGTCAAGATTCGGGTGAAAGGCGGGCAAAATATGGCTATGACCAGGGAACAGCTTCCGAGCTTGAATTCCGCCGTCGAAGGTCAGCAGGAAAACCATGACGCCGTCCTGCCCCGCCGCCAGCTCCATAAGAACACTATTCCCCTGGGGCAGGTTCATGAGGGAGACGCTGCTGTCGTAGAGTTCGTCCGCAAAGGGACGTTCGGCGATCAGACCGCCGCTCTCCGCGTGATACAGGGCAAGTCGAAGCTGTTTGGGGTCGATTTTTTCACATGTCCAGACGCTGTTTCCGTCCGACGCGTACAGGACGGCGACTACGCCGCCATCTTGCGCCCAAAACCTGTTTCCGGCAAAGTCCGTTACCGTTATTGCTATACCGCTCTCTGTCAAAAACACGGCGCGCTCCAAAACTGGGTGAAAGGCCAAGGCCGCCCACCTCGAGGCCCGCCACGTTTGGGAGCGTCCGCGCAAGAACCCCACCTCCCGCAGGGAGCAGTCATTCATGATCTCAAACACGTGGTCGGCCTCATCCAGCACAAAGGCCCGCGCGGGCGGAAGCGTGGCCCAAATGACGCGGTAATTTCCCAAATGCGCCGCCGTTGGCCGAATTATCCGGCGTTCCGAAAAACCTTTAGCGTGGGGATATAAGGAACATCCGCCCCCGACGGATAGGTTTTTGGTTTTTATGCTCTACCCCTCCAACTGTGGTAAAATATTTTATATCCCTATTCCCTTGACTCAGGTCAATGAGAGAATACCCACGTTTGAAGAATTCACGACGAGGTTCGCGGCGGAAAAAGCGCGTAGTTATTGGTTTATCCCTAGTTTGGCTTTTTGGACGAGGGCGTCGCAGCGGTTGTTGTAGGCGTCGAAGGCATGACCCTTGATCCAGCTCCAGGTGACGTCGTGCCGCTGAGAGAGGGTTAGGAGCTCCTCCCAGAGGTCGCGGTTCAGGACGGGTTTTTTGTCCGCGGTCTTCCAGTCGTTTTTCCGCCACTTGGTCAGCCAGCCCGCGTCAAAGGCTTTTTTCAGGTACTGGGAGTCCGTGTGTAGCTCAACGACGCAGGGAAACTTCAGAGTCCGCAACGCCATAATGGCGGCGGTCAGCTCCATGCGATTGTTGGTGGTATGGGGTTCAGAGCCGTAAATCTCGCGCTCATGGTTCTCGTGGGTTGGGGAGATCAGGATAGCGGCCCACCCTCCCGCGCCAGGGTTTGGCGACGCGCCTCCGTCCGTGTAAATGATCACGCGGGGCTTGCCAGTACAGGGGGTCATTCCCACTCCGCCAGGGCGCGTTCCGCGCGGATTCCCAGCTTCATGCCCAGCACAATGCTACCCAAGTCGCCGCGGCCGTTGGTGGGAACCTCCAACTGAACGACTTGGCCGGAACCGCAGCAGGGGCAAATCCAGCACGCGCGCGCCAGGCCATCCCCATCGGGCGCCCCGGCCAGCACCTTGCAGTCCCCGCAGACCTGACACGTTACGATCAGCATCCCACAGCACCTCCAAAAAACTTCCAAACTACTCCAAAACTATTTTAATACTTACGGGCCCCTCCGTATAGAGGTTCCGCGAAACCACCGCGTTGATGATCGTGGGCCCCTCGGAGGAGCCCAGTTTCTCCACAACCTCGAAAAACTCCTCGGCGAAAAGGAAACCCACGTCATTCGTGGCGGGGTCAGGCAGAACGCCGTTCTCGACCGCGCGCAGTTTCATCTCGCGCAGGAAGATATGCAGCAGGTCTTCCGCGTTGTAGCCTCGTTCACTGGGATAGACGAGTTTGCGGTAGAGGATCTCCCCTTCGTCATATAGGTAGTAGCTCCTGCCGCTGTCAAAGCGGATTTTTACCTCTTCGTCCGCCGCGATGTTCGCCGCCGCCAAGAGCCGGACGTACATGCGTTCGGGAGAACCCGTGAGCCGCTCCACCAACTGAGACTCCTCCGCCGGGTCGATCGAGAGCTTCACGCCGCCTGAAATCGCGCCGCGCGTGCCAGAGCGACGGTCGGAGATCAGTGCCCGCGCGTCCGCCTTGAGGACGTCCAATGTCTCCAACACCCGTTCCCTGGGCGTGCCCGGCAGGACAGCTCCCCGCGCTAGAAGCGAGTTGGCTCGAACCATGATCGACCCCTGACGCATCGTTTCCAACTCGCGAGTCATCTTCCCGACCTCCTCCCGCAGAGAGACCACCGAAGCGTCCAGGTCGTTTTTCTCACGTACAAGCAAGTCGCGTTCGGCGCGCAGGTTTTCAAGGTCAATGCGCGCCACGTCCAGACTCAGAGCGGCGGTCTGCCAAAGCGACTCCTGCACCGCCAGTCGCCGCTGACTGAGCCGCACATCTATTCTGGCCTCTTCTAGGTCGGCGCGAGCGCCCTTCAGTTGAACGGAGAGTCGCTCCAGATCCTGTTGAAGGGTTTTCATTGTAAAGAGCGCGGTGCGCACGTTCTCTGAAAAAAAGGACAGCGCCGCCAGAACAACCACGGAGATAAGAACGCCGGTGAAAGCCGTTATTAGGCGGCTGGTGTATCGGGGTCGCAGTCCGAAAATGGATATTCGCTGCTTCCCATATTTAAAACCGAGCACGTCCCCCAGATAGGCAAGAACCGCGCTTCCCGCCACAATCAAGATGATCAGAGTCCAGTTGACTCCCGAAAAAGCCTGCGACCGCAAACCCATCCATCTCCCTTCCCAAGAGGCGGGCCCCTTGACCCGTTAGCCTTTGACGTGATCCGCTTCCGACCTTCCTATTCCCGTAACGCTCATCCCCCGGAGCGCTGCCCAACGCTTACCCCTATTTTCCAGCGGTTGTGGAGCCAGAACCACAGCTCCGGTTGAGGAGCTAACATTCGCTCCAGGGCGGCATTGACCTGGAGCGTCAGGCGTTCTATTTTCCGCCGGCGGTCTCCTTCCTCCGGCGCGGGCAGCGGCGGGAAAAACTCCACAGTGTGGCGAAATGGGCCTTCCCGGTAAAGCGCTACTGGCACGATGGGCACGGACGCCAAAAGCCCTAAAACGGCGGGCCCCATGGTGTTGGTACAGGGATGTCCCATGAAGGGCAGAACGATCCCTTCCCCCCAAGAGATATCCGGCGTGAGGGCGATGTGCGCCCCTTCCTTTAAAAGACGCACCATTTTCAGGGTGGACGTCGTTTTCCGTGGCAGGAGTTTTATCCCGGAGTTCTGTCGGTAGCGGATGATGAGACGGGAAATATCTTGGTCTTTGGTCTCCTGAGAAATCATATAAAGGCCGCCGGTACCCCGCCGCTTCAGGTACTGAGCGTACCAGGCGGCCAAAAGCTCCCAGTTGCCGTAATGCCCGCTTAAAAAAAGCACGCCCTTCCCACCCGCCAAGGCCTCGTCAATGTGAATCCATCCCCGCGCTTCCGTCACCCATTTCAACGCCTGGGAGGGGTCACGCTGTAACACCAGGAGTTCCGTTACCATCCAGGCCAGGTGCTCGTAAAGACGCCGTCGCAGGCCCCTGCCCCAGGCCTCGCTGCTTTCGGGGTAGACCAAGCGGAGGTTCGCCAACACCTGCTTCCCCCTGGGGGCAAAGCCCTTTAATATAGCGGAGATCAGCGCCGCGACGCAGGACGCGGACCAACCCTGTATCGACAGGGCGCGCAACCCCTCGATAGCCCAAGCCGCGGCCTTCATGCTTATTCAGCTTTCTTCGGACAACCGGCCACGGCCCGGTAAAGTGTTTCCAAGGACTCCCCGGCGGTGGAGTAGCGTGTCTTCAGAAAACGCCTGGCACTGGCGGAAGCCGAACGCCCCGCCTCGGACATTGCCTCGCCAACGGCCTTTTTCCAGTCCTCTTTGCCGTCGCCCTCTGGAGTTGTGTAGCCCCCTGGCCCCAGCACGGCCCGGATCAAGGACGCGTCGCGAGCGGCCACCGGCACTCCTTGTAGGGTCAAATAGGCGGCCAGAAGCGCGTTCGACGGGGAGTCGTCGATAAAGAGAGCCCTTCCCTTTTTTAAGGACAACGCTGACACGTCGGGGGTGTTCAGAGGTATGATCTCGATCCCCATCTCGGCGAGGGCCTCGCGCTGGACCTCGCTGGGCTCAACGGCTAGGAGCAGCGCCTGAGGTTCTTCCCCGCCCCCGCCGTCCGCCCAAGCGACCTTGGCCTCAAAGGCCGGGACGATGAGGCTCTCCCCGTCGCGGGCCTGTTCCGCGAAAAGGCGCGTTGGGTGCCCCCTCCACTTGGGACGAGCGTCGAGGGAGGTGTGAACCGTCCGGGCCCGGAGTCGTACCCACCGCCACCACAGGGGGGCGTCACCCCACAGGTGCCAGAGACGACCGCGGAAAAGCACCAGCGCCGCTCGTTCAAAAAAGGTGAGAGAATTCCACGAAAGCACCCCGTCCACGTGAAAGTTGGCCGTGCCCCCGCTTACGTAAACCCGCAAGGACCTCGTCAAAAAATCTCTGCCCTTCAGCGCCGCCGCCAGGTTGGAGACCACGGCGGCCTCCCAGGGGCGGCGGAAGCCGGACACATACCAAACACAGTCTATCTCGGCCCGCACAACCCACTCCTCCTCACTCGAAAGCGGCCAGGTGGAAACGCTTCCTGCCCAGACGCACGAAAAGGTACTTGCCGCGCAACAGGGACTCGCGGGTTATAGAGCCTCCCTCGTCCTCCACGCGGGCCTCGTTCACGGAGACGCCGCCCTGTCGAATGGCCCGCTTGGCCTCGCTCTTGCTCTCGCAGACCCCGCAGGCAGCCAGAACGTCCACCACCGTGGTGGGCAAGGGCAGGGACAGGGCGGAGAAGGGTATTTCATCCCTCAGCATGGCGAAGGTCTCCTCCTTGGCTTCCCGTAGAAGCTCCAGTCCCGCGCCGAAAAGCAGGGCGCTGGCCGCCTCCACGCTCTGAGCCGTGGGCGCCCCATGGACGATCTTCGTCACCTCGAAGGCCAGAAGGCGCTGGGCCGTCCGCGCGCTTGGATTTTTGGCGCGCTCTACCAGCGCGGCGGAGATCTCCTCCAGGGACAGGAAGGTGAAGAGCTTCAACAAGCGCTCCACGTCGTCATCCTCGGTGTTGATCCAGAACTGGTAGAACTTGTACGGGCTGGTCTTGGTTGGGTCAAGCCACACCGCGCCCTCCTCCGTCTTACCGAACTTGGCGCCGGAGGCGGTGAGGAGCAAAGGCTGAGTCAGGCCAAACACCTCGCCGCCCGTGGTCTTGCGGACGTAATCGACGCCAGCCACCAGGTTGCCCTGCTGGTCGTTGCCCCCCATCTGTAGGCGGCAGCCATAGGTCTCGTGGAGGTGGCGGAAATCCATCGCCTGAAGCAGCACGTAGGAAAACTCCGTGTAGGAAATGCCTTTCTCAAGGTCGTTCAGGCGGCTTTTGACGTAGTCTCTGGCGATCAGGTTGTTCACCGAGAAGTACTTGCCCACGTCGCGCAGCACGTCAATGAAGGAAAACGTAGCCAGCCAGTCGTGGTTGTTGACCAAAAGCGCGGAGTTCTCCCCACAGTTAAAGTCCAAAAAACGCGCCAATTGGGGCCGAACGCCCTCCACATTTTCGCGTACCGCTTCCACGGTGATGAGGTTGCGCTCTTTGCTCTTGCCGGAGGGATCTCCGATGAGTCCCGTACCCCCGCCCGCTATGGCGATGGGGCGATGTCCCGAGCGCTGAAACCACCCCAGAGCCATGATGGGGATGAGGTGTCCCACGTGCAGGCTGTCCGCCGTAGGGTCGAAGCCAACGTAGGCCGTCGTCATCCCTTTCCGTAAAACCTCCCGCAACTGCTCAGGCTGACTGCACCACTCCACGAAACCGCGTTCCCGCAAAACCTCATAAGCGTTGACGGTCATACAGCAAACCTCCAAACAAGATCATCTGCAACCTTGGCGAGCTTATCGTCCTAGGCTTCTTTTTGATATTGTATTATATAGCGCTTTATGGCACAAATGTTGTCAAACTATCCAGAGCGTGAGAACACGCCCTTTGTCGAGTTTTGACCTTGAACCTTTGGGTTGGGTGATGTATAGTACACACGATTGTTATGAACACGCTGGATTAGAGTCTGTTTTGAAACTAAACATTGTTTAAATTCCAGTTACGTGGCATAATAGGGCAAAACTAAGGGTATTGAGCTTGAAAACACGCCCAGAAAGGTTGGAGGGGGTCCCCATGCAGGAAGTGAAAAAGGTTATAACTGAGGTCGGGACAAACGAATGGCAGGTTGTGGTCTTTTTCCTGGGGGACCAGTCTTTCGCCATAAACGTGGACAAAACGAGGGAAATACTGCGCTGGCCTGGGTGCCGGGTTATTCCGGATTCCTCCGCCGCGATGATAGGGATAACCTCCGTTCGCGGCGAGGTTCTCCCAATGGTTGACCTGCGCGTGTTCCTAAAAATCAAAACCAAGACGGAGCTGGAACAGTGCAAGGTCATCATTGCCGAGTTCAACGAGATCAAACTGGGCTTTGTGGTAGACGCGGTGGAGCGCATCTACCGCATCAACTCCGAGGACTTGGACTCCACCCTTACCGGAAAGTACCTGGGCGACTGGGTGCTCTACGTTATCAAGCGCGACGCGCGCAATGTGCTTCTGCTGGACTACGAGGCCATCGTCCAGGTCATAAGCCCTCAGATATCCATGTCCCAAAAGTGGGACGCAAAGGGTATCCATGAGCTGACCCAGGACATTGGCAACCTTTCCGCGTATCGTATCATTGTGGCGGAGGATTCCCCCTTGATCCGCGCCCAGGTCAGGGACGTGCTGACGGCCGGCGGTTTCAGTAACCTCACGATCTGCAGTGACGGCAAAGAGGCCTACGATAAAATCATGAAAGAAGGGGCCCACTACGACGTACTTATCACGGATGTGGAGATGCCGCGTCTGGACGGTCTGGCGCTTACGCGGCGTCTCAAGGAAAATCCCGTGACTCGTGACCTGCCCATCATCGTTTTTTCCTCCATCATGGCCCAGGATATCAAGGCCAAAGCCGCCAGTATCGGGGCGAAATACCAGATCACCAAGCCAGAGGTCTCTTTGCTGGTCGAGTACGTGGTGAAGATCATCAAGGAGCAGAAGGCCAAGGAAGAGCGAGGCGCGGCGTGAAGTTTGCGCCACAAGCGCTGAAATGGGGCGGCGACGGATGACCACGCTTCGTTATTGGAGTTCTGACCTGGACTTGGAGATCGCGCCGTGGTTCCCCTTTGGGGTGGATTACAAGCCTATTTCTATCAACCTTCTGCACAGCCCTCAGCTCAAAAGAGTGGCGGCGTTGTGTTTAGAGGTGGGGAGCGAGTTTTTCTTCATGACCTCAATGTGGGGCGGTTGCGTGGGTAGTTTGATGCGCGACAATTTCTACAAAGGCGGCGCGGGGGAGGGCCTCAACCTGGGGTTTATGATGTTGTTGGGGTACTCCCCCGAGATGGAAAACCTGTTGAGCCGCAAGTTCTCCGACGAAAAGGACATTCGGGCTGGAGTGGCCTTTTGTTCTCTTTGGAACAGAACGCTCTTGCTCGAAAACATGAAGGTTATTGTCCTGGTCAGCGACAGCATCCTCTTCAGCGAGGACGAGTTTCTGTCCGACTTTGAGGCGATGTTCGATGGAGAGAGGGCGGGGTGTTCCCACATTTCCTATTTCGCCGAGAAGTTTGGCTATAGGCGCTTTTGCATGGCCTATGAAACGGACGACCTGCTGCAACTCAGGATCACCAGGCTCCTGTACGAGATGGAGCTGCCAGAGACCCGCCAGATGGTGGGCCCATCTCCTGAGATGCCCTTTCCGCCGTTTTTCGGTATAACCCTTGGCCTTTGACCGTATATCATAGAAGACCGCCGCAAGGGATTCCGTCATTCCCTGAAGAATGAGGAGGAATTTTTGCGTCCTTGTTGTACTGTGAAACGTACAGACACATGGTCGCGCGTTTGTACATTATGTACAAGAAAGAAAAGAGGAATAGTTGTGCGGGAGGAGTTTACGGACGCAGTCAAAAAGGACGCGGCCAAGAGCGAAACGGTCGAGTATTTGGGGAAGGTGCGCAACCTGGTTCACGAGGGACAGGGGCGTGGGTTCGTCACCCATCAGGACATCGAACGGCACTTTCCGGTGGATACCTGGAACTCCGACATGCTCGACAACATCCTGAACAACCTTCAGGAGCTGGGCATGGAGGTGGTGGAGGAGGAAAACCGGGGGAAGATCCCCACAGTGCCTATGGGGGAGGAGTACCTGCCGTCTTTAGGCGACGAAATGGGGAAGTTGGACGACATCCCCCTCACAGACCCCGTCCGTATGTACCTGCGCGAGATAGGGAAGGTTTCCCTCTTGAACGCCGAGGAGGAAGTGGCGCTGGCCCGGCAGATGGAGGAGGGCGACGCCGGCGCCAAGCAGAGACTTATCGACGCGAACCTGCGCCTGGTGGTCAGTATTGCCAAAAAATACATCGGCCGGGGAATGCTTTTTCTGGACTTGATCCAGGAAGGCAACCTAGGGTTGATCCGCGCCGTGGAAAAGTTCGACTACCGCAAAGGTTTCAAGTTCAGCACCTACGCTACCTGGTGGATACGTCAGGCTATCACCCGCGCCATAGCGGACCAGGCGCGCACTATTCGTGTGCCCGTGCATATGGTGGAAACCATCAACAAAATGGTGCGTATTTCCCGTCAGCTTGTTCAACGCCTGGGGCGCGAGCCCACAGACGAGGAAATCTCGGCTGAAATGGAGATCGAGCCCTCCAGAGTCGAGGAAATCCGCCGTATTGCCCAACTGCCAGTCTCGCTGGAAACCCCCATAGGCGAGGAGGAGGACAGTCAGTTAGGGGATTTCATTGAAGACAGGGAGCTACCCAGTCCCGACGAGGCTGCGGCGGGTCATCTGTTGCATGAGCAGATCGAGGACATGTTGGACGCCCTTTCCACAAGAGAGAGAGAGGTTCTTCACTTCCGTTTCGGACTTGAGGACGGGCACTCCTACACCCTCGAAGAGGTGGGACGCAAATTCGGCGTCACCCGCGAGCGCATAAGACAGATCGAGGCCAAGGCCCTGCGCAAACTGCGCCACCCTAGTCGAAGTCGGAAACTCAAAGACTTTCTGGACTGATAGCCATTAATAAAACAAGTGATGTGGACAACGCTTTAGGTTTCGACAGTCTGGTAAAGCTTGATAACGGAACGGCGGCGCGCGTTGTGAAATTTAAATTGCCAGGGGGCGAAGACCCTCACCACCGATCGATTCGAGTTGCCGGGGGAGTGTTTTCCCAAGCTGTATTTCATGCGTTGGTCCGTAGAAACAAAGTATGATGTTGTAAAGAATAAACTGTCGCTGGAGAATTTCAGCGGCTATTCGAAACTCGAAAGATGTTATTTCGCGGGAATTTTGGGTGTCCATGCGTCGGACCAACATGGCGGCGGTCGTTGCGGTCGCTAAGAGCTCCTAACATAACCCACCTGTTTGGGCCTTCAGGCTATAAAGCAATTTTTATAAATGCAGTATTTCAAAGTAAACTTTATCAAGATAGCATGGTTATGATAGATACTCT
>JAITGK010000005.1 GCA_031280635.1 Synergistaceae bacterium | reverse complement strand
CGCGAGGTCGCCGACGCTCGCCTTGTAAATCCGCGCGTCTATCGTAGGCCAGTTCATGTTGTAAACCAGGATGTAGGCCGTTCCCCTCGGCGTTATCGTGATATCCATGGCCTGGAACGCGGGCGACGCCCCCAGCGCCCTTTCCAAGTCCACGAGCCTCGCGGCGCTCATGTTCGAGAGACTGACCTCCCACACGCTTCCGTATTCTCCTGAACCCAACATGCCTCCGGCGCACGCGACGTAAAGTTTGCCGTCATAGAAAGCCATCGCGCTTGGGTTCTTGCCGATCCTGGCGGTTTTTCCGGTGGGGTTGAGGTCGAGATCCAACTCCACGATTTCACCATAAAGGGGCGCGTAGCGCACGTCGCGCAGCTGGTTCAGGACGTACACCTTTCCATTCGCGACAGTTACCCCGGCCGGTTTTCTGAAATAATCCGCGTCAGCGATACTTTCCGCGGAAAAAGCATGGATTTTGTCAGGGTCTTTGTCGTAGTCGCCTACCTTGATCCTCGCGACCTGTCCGGATGTGTCGCCGGTGGCGCTGTATACGTCTTGCAGCGCGAGGTAGAGGTACTCGCCCTCTCGCGCGACTCCATAAAGGTTTCTGCCCCACTTGTTCGTGTTGGCGATCGGGGCGTTCAAATCAATGGGATCGTAGATGTAGACGCTGTCGTTGTCCCCACTGTACTGGAACTCCCTGAGCACCGCCTTGTCCTTGCCGTCAGCGTCGATGAAGGAATATACCCATGGATCGCCTCCAAATCCCGATTTCAGCGCGCCGATGGTAAAGTCGGCCTCTTCTTTCATTATGGTTCCGATGGAGCCGGCGGAGTAGCCGGAGTCCACCACGGTGTAGGCGATATCCGCCCCAGCCGCCCCGCACCACAGCGCGATTGCCAGAATCACGCTAAACCCAAATTTCCACTTTTTCAAAAAAAACGCCTCCTTCTTGTGATTGCGCACATGCCCAACATCCACTTTCCGCGCGTAAACTTCCTGCTTACACCCCACCTCTTTTCGCGATCCCCGCCGCCGCTCGCTCATCCTCGCGCCAGCAGCGCCGCCCCATAGGCCACCGTGAACTGCGGCGCGTCCAACACCCGCGCGTCCGTAAACAGCTCATCCTCCAGCGCGGACGCCAACCCGCGGTTCACCGCCGCCCCGCCGTCCAGGTAGACCACGTCGGAGACTTGCCCGACCAAGGCGGCAACGCGGCGGGCAATAGAAACGTACAACGCCTTTATCACATCCTCTCTCTTGACGCCGCGGGCTAGGAGCGACACGATCTCACTCTCCGCGAACACGGCGCATGTGCTGTTGAGCTCCACTTCCTCCGTCGAGCGCGCGGCCATATCGTCGAAGTCGGAGATTAGGGAGTCGAGGATCCGGGCCGCCAGCTCAAGGAAACGCCCGGTACCAGCCGCGCACTTGTCGTTCATTTTGAAATCGACCACGCCTCCGCGCTCATCAAGGCGCAGGATCTTGACATCCTGCCCTCCAATGTTGATCACGACGCGGGCTTTCCCGCCGCTTAACTTGAACGCGCCGACCGCGTTCGCGGTTATCTCGTCCACGCTACCCCCGGCCGCCGTAAAAAGTTTTTTGCCGTATCCGGTGGAAACAACCCCAGACACTTGATCTTTCCTCAAGCCGGTCTCTTTGAGCCCTTCGCCGATCAACGACGACGCCACCGCTTCCTGACCCGGCGTAGTGGATCGGAGGCCGCGCCACAGCGTCCGGTCGTCTTCCAGTATCACAGCCTTTATCGCGGTGCTTCCAAGATCAAGCCCTATCCTGACGTTCATGTGCCCCATCCCTTGCCGTGTTGTGAAACGCTTCAAGCCTGGTGAACAGGTTTCGGTTGTCCTCTGGCGTGTAGTCGGTCTCCAGGCGTATAAAACGGAAGCCGCGTCTTTTAAGTTCGCCCTCCAAAGCGAGGCTTTCTATGTCGTAAGGGTGACATCCTTTCAGCACGTGAAAGACTACCCCGTTGAAGCGCGCGTCTTTTTTCCTTCCCAGTATGTTGTTTATCCGCCTGTCGTTGTCGATGAAGGTGGGGCACAGACAGGCCCCGTGGTAGCGCTCCGCTATGGCGGAGATCACGCCGTACTCGGACGTGTCGTGGCAGATGACCGCGCCGGGGATTACGCGCTCGGACGAACATAGGTCATCCGCGGCCACGTAAAGCCCGGCCTCTTCCAGGAGCAGCGGCAGTTTAAGGTTTGGGAAGAAAATGGGAGAGCCCGCCAAGAAGACCCTGACCGCGCTGTCCCTGACCGGCGACGGCGTGACGTTTTCGGCGGCCTCCGTCCACCTCTCGGGGGAGTCGAGGAAGAACGTCCCCATGATCAACATGAGCCACACCGGCGGTAACGTCCCGTCGCGGCGCATGTCCGCCAGGCGATTCATGGCGCGCCACGCCCTGGCGTAGAGCGCGACGGACTGGGAAAGGGATTTTCCGGTAATTTTCTCCCCAATGCTTTCAAGGAAGTCCTTCAGCCTGAACATCTCCTCCAGCCATCTCTGAGCTCCATACGGGCGTTCTCTGAGGTGAGGCAGCTCCAGCCAAAAAACGCGCGGCATGGGCCGCCTCCACACTCTGGAGGCTATCTCCGGGAACTTCACCACCCAGTCGCAGGTGGTGGGGATCACCCAATCGCCGCCGCTAAACCCCAACCCAAACCCCTCGTTTATGCTCACTGCCGCCATGGACGCCTTCAACATGGGGCACATGAGGGCCGGGGTCTCCGGCAGAGAAAAATTTAATGAAGACCCGCCGCATATCTTGAGAGGCTGAAGCCCGGCCGCGTGAATGAGTTCAGGCGGAACCTGAACGCAGAGCATATTGATTGCCTTTCGCCCCGTTCTGCTGGCAACGGCCTTGGAGTCACAGCCCTTCACCACGAGCTCCAGAAAGTAATCGTAAACTCGCGAGTAATCGGGCCGATTTCTGAGCGTTTCGGCGGCGCGCGCCAACTCCGCGTGGACGCGGTCGGAAAGCCTTTTCGCCAGTCGTTTGCCTGGAGTGTTGTCCATCGTCATGGTTCACGCCCCATCTTGGACACATAGGCCCGCGAGGAAGAAAACAGCTTAAGACGAAAGAACTTCAGCCCCAACGCCGACTCCGACGGACAGGACTCGGCGCACCTGCCGCAGTCGAGGCATTCGCCGCTCCGCACGCTTGACGATTTTTTCTCCTTATACACCGCTTCAATGTCCATGGGGCAGACCCTGGCGCAGTTGCCGCACCCCACGCAGGCCTCGGGCTCTTTGACCAACCGGAGTAGGGTGACGGGCTCCAAGAGGTGTATCAGCGTCAGGAGAGGACAGAACGCGCAGAAAAACCGCTCCTTGAAAAACATGCCGGTCAGCGTGATCCCCATCACGATCATGAGCGCGGCTGAAAAGCAGAGCGAGACCGCGTTGTCCAGGTTGAGCGCCAGGTAGCGCGTCTCCCCCGCGAAGAGCGGCAGAATAGACTTGCCTGGGCATATGTTGCAGAAGGGCAAGTAGAAGTCCTCGTGCAGGACTCCTACCGTCGCCAGCGGCGGGATAATCACGATACAGGCGAGAAGCGCGTATCTGACGGTCGTTCTTTTCCCCTCACCCTCCGGTGTAAAGCGCCGCGCGCGTATGCGTAAAAACCGACGAACGGACGTGAGCCAGTCCTGTACGAGACCGAACGGGCACACCCAACCACACCATATCTTGCCGAAAAGCGTCGTGAGCAAGCAGAACAGCGCGAACCAACCCAGGGCTTGGAGCGCGCCGAACCCCAACATGAGGGTGAAGTTCATGCCGAAACCAATGTAGCCCTGAAGCCCCATTAGGTAGCAATAGCCGCCGCAGTTGGGGACGAAGGGGCACGAAAAGCACGGCAGGGCCGAACCTAAGCGGATGCCGACCCGTCCCCCGTACATCAGGACGAGAAAGCTGATATGCTGGATTCCCAATCTAAGACGCGCAAGACTCATCGCCGCCTCCTGTTCTTGTATATCATGATGGACAGGCTTCCCAACGTCGAGGTGAAGAGGAGAGCCAAGCCGCCCGCGAGGCTGGTTTGCCCGTAATACGCCCTGTACACGGGCATGGAAAAGCTCAAGTAGTCGCCATTGGTTATCTCAAACACCAGGTCTTTTTTCGCCCTGTACCCCGATTTTGCCAGCGATGCGTCATGTGGCGGCGTGTACGCGCATGTTCCAGAATCGTCGGCTTTGACGTCCGCGACGTGAACGCCGTCTTTGAAGACCCTGACCAACGCGCCAGGCACACCAGTCGCGACGGAGATCTCGCTGCCAGTCTGCGCTCTGTAGAAGGCATTCCCGGAAATCAGTTTCGCCGCGTTCCAAGAAGGGATCTCCACAACGCGCTCCGCCGCTTCGTCCAGGAGTCCGGATTCTCCGTAACAACTGAAGATGATCTGGGCGTAATAAACCCGCCCTTCCGCCTCAAATTTTCCCCTCAGGTCGATCCTTTCCACGCGGCCGCTGTAGATTTCTATTGAGAGGGAACCGTCAGGCCGGATGGCGATCGCTTTGCGGTAGGCCTCTGCCCATGACTCACCGGAGCGTTGGCGTGGAATCAAGAGGTAAAAAACATCCGCCTTTTTTAAGGTCACCCCCTCAGGGCGCAGGAGGTCGAACGTGACGGTTACGCCTCCGTCACTGGTTCTCTCTTGTTTTGCCGCGCTCCACCACATTGGGAGTTCGCCTTCAGCGACGCGGCTGTCGGCACAAAGCAAAAAAACAGCGGCAGGAACGAGACGGACCAAAAATGGCTTCATTGGAACAGAGCCCCCGTTTCAGCAATAAAAAATAAAAACAAAAAACCTGGATCACTTGACCGTGACCCAGGCATCCCATTTCGCAAGGTATCTTATCTATAATGGTATCGGCGCGCCTTCAATCCCCAAGGCCGTTTACCGAATACGTTCAGGCAGGTCTTCTGGCTCGTCTCCTTTTCCGCGGCCTTCCCATCTTGAAGACAGTGACCACAAAACGCGAAAAAGTTGCTTTTTGGCAAGACTTACAGTGATGGGTTCGCTCCCGGCTCTAACGGGATTCCCTATTCTCTCTTCTACAAGAGCACCCGAACAAAATCCATTCTACCCGCCTGCCACTGGTTTGTCAATAGTACCTATGGAGCCTGTTAAGCGTCTGAGAAAATGTCCGCGAAAAGAGGGCTAATTAAATTGGTAAACCCCCGGCTATGCCGGGGGACTCCCAGAGTTTGACAATTTCGGGAACGGGATCGATTCTAAACCTGAAGTTTGGGCTTTACTCCAACATTTTGTGGTAAAGTCTCATATTTTCCAGTTGTTTGATAGTGTTTCAATAGGTTGCACAATATCCAAAACTCACCTCCAGGCGTTGCGCTATCGATAAAGGCTTTTCCCCACGTTCTGACGCTCGAATTACTCTTTCTTGAAACTCTTATAGCTCAATTACTTATATGGGAGGTGTTGTTTTTCTAATGATTTGACCAGAGGGAAGTCTTGCAATATAAGGGATTGCCTGAGCAATATCATTAAAAAAGCAACACTCCCAATATAAGAAAGTGAGCCATCTGAAAGATTGTACTTTTTATACCGATGGATGGGATGTTTTTTCGAAAGTTCCGCCGGCGAATCGGCATGAGATTGGCAAAGCCCATACGATTGATATTGAGCGTGATAATAGCGATACTCGGCGTCATTTGGGCCGGTTTACCCGGCGAACGAAGGTTGTTTCTCGAACGAGGCGCGTGCTTGACCTGACGTCGCGTATTTGGCGCTCCATTACTACCACAAACATGTTTTCTCAGTCGCGGGACATTACCTTATCTATATATAAGTAAGCATTCTCGAAAGAAGAAAGGGCGCGCGTGAGCTTACGGTTTACGAATCCTCTGTCGGCAAGGAAAACGGCAGTAACGTCCTGAGGGAGAAGGCGCTGGGCTTGTTTCAGAAGTTCTTCATACCGGGCAAAGGTTACGGGAGAACTCGGGTGTTCTATGACGCGCCAAGTGACAGGAATAATCCTGCCCATGTAAACCATGGAGAATCTGATAGCGCAAAACCTGTCCCATAGCATGGAAGTATCGAGGACAAGCGGTATGGGATGCTGTGTCCACCCTCCCAGGGCATACCGGAAGAGTTTTTCATAGAGGCTATGATGTGAAGCCACCGGCTGAAGTGCCGTTGTACTCCAAAAGGAAGACGACAGTTCCACGTGGGAAGCGACAGGCTTCGAGAAACGAGAGCGCCAACAACCATCCATACGAAGACGGAGAAATTCCTCCGGCCTAAGTGAAAAAGTTGCGCGAGAGAGCGAGCCAGCGTATGATATAAGCAGACAAACAAACTTGTAATCAGGATGTGGCGGAGATGAATTTAACAGAATATTTAATGTGGGTATTAAATGACGACCAATGGATTACTGAAGACGCTTGTGACTTGGCGGCAGATGATGATTCATATGTTGATGAGCAGTTACTCTTGGATATTATGTCGAAGTTGCACGAGCGGAAGGAAAGAGATCGTTTCTGGGAAAACTTGCTTGATTATTTGCCACCAAAATCTATATCGCAAAATGTATTTGACTATCTTTTAAAAAATAAAATCGGGTTGACATCGTTAGCGCATATGAATCTTGATGATAATAAGCTGAAAAAGTTAACCATATACGCGGACGAAGCTTTGTATACATTGGCACAACGATATTATGGCAAAAAAGAATATTCTGTTGCGGATTTTGCTGGTTTTCTTTGTAAATACAATGATGACGCATTGGTAGAGCAACTTGGTTTTATTAAGCCGGACAATCCTGAAAAAGAACACATATTGTTTTATTTTTATTCCAAAGACGAAAAGCATCAATCAGAAATCAATAAGCTGATCGAATCAAAATATCTTGAAATTACAGATGATTATTCGAAAATACAAACAGCTTGGAAAAGTAATGAACCTATCTATAACCTTGCTTTATCAAAGAATATATTTACCTCTGTTGACATACTAGAAGCGTTAACAAATATATCTGGTGTTAAGAATGCGTCTTGCATAAGAAGAAACAGTAGAGAAACACTTTCACTTAAAAAATATTTGGATTTACATTTTAGGGGGTCAACTCATGAAACGGAATTTTGAGCGCGTTAAGCCGTAAATCTCCCATTTCGTAGTTCGCTAAAAAACATGGAGGATGGTCTGGCTCCGACGTTAGAGCCGTTGGCTCTTTTCCGCGCAAAGCTTTTGCCGCTCATATCCGGTTTTTGGTCTCCTATTTCCGCGCGTGATTACGCGACCCGCTATAATAAGGTGGAAAGATTGAATATTTGCCTCCGTATAGTCCAGATTTGAATCTAGGGTGTGTTGATACTAATTAAGAGTATCTATCATAACCATGCTATCTTGATAAAGTTTACTTTGAAATACTGCATTTATAAAAATTGCTTTATAGCCTGAAGGCCCAAACAGGTGGGTTATGTTAGGAGCTCTAAA
>JAITGK010000186.1 GCA_031280635.1 Synergistaceae bacterium | reverse complement strand
CCATTTATAGACACTTCCCCCCCTCTGGAAAAAATCTAAAAAAAATCTAAAAACTTTATGAAAAACGCTTGACTTATACGCCGAGGTATGGCATACTTTAATCAGTTAAAGAGAATAAGTCGCTCACTAGAGTATTAGCCTTAAAACTTAGATAACATGACACCACTAAAATAGTCGTCTTTGTGTACCCATACAGTCCGCGAAACTGTACATCGTCAAGCTTCTTCGTAACTTCGTCAAATTTTGTATTCATACTTTATATTTCGGCATATTCGACCATTACCTTAATTACAGAAGAGGTCTAGTATTTAAGGGCACCATAACATGGATACAATGAACAAACAAACTAGTTTATTTGTTATTATAACCCAACCAAAAGCGTAGTCAAGGGTCAATTGAAAACCTCGGGCTCCGTCCCCCGCAAAAAATCCCGCCGAGGAGCCAGTTACCTGCCGGGGTTTGGGTGGGGCCCAAGATTCTGTCCGCGGTTTGAGGGAAAACTCAGTAAAACAGATCAAGAGAAACCAGTGTGAGAGCAAGAACCCATGGCTTTGCGTTATTTACCTAGGTATTTTTTATAGAAAATAAACTTAGCCATAACAAAACTCTACACCTTCATGCGTTTGCCCTGCTTTCACCTCCAAGCTGCCGCTCATGCTGGGCGCGCATAAAGCAAAAAACGGAGTAGCTAAATACTCCGTTTTTTGCTTTTGCGGGGTCTGACTTCCTTTTAGCTTTTTGACCTAGTACATGCCGTCCATGCCGCCCATGCCGCCCATGCCGCCCCCAGGCATAGCCGCGTCTTTCTTTTCGGGTTTGTCGGCCACGATACCCTCGGTGGTCAGTACCATGGCAGCGATAGAGCCCGCGTTCTGCAACGCGGAGCGGGTAACCTTCACCGGGTCAATAATGCCTGCCGTGACCATGTCGATGTACTCGCCCGTGGCCGCGTTCAGACCTTGCCCTGGCTTCAGCGTCTTGACTTTCTCGACCACCACGTCGCCCTGGTAGCCGGCGTTCTCCGCGATAAGGAACAGCGGGGCCTTCAGCGCAGTGAAAACAATCTGAGCGCCGGTCTTAACGTCACCCTCCAGCTTGGAAACAAAGCCCTCCAGGGCGGTGGCGCAGTTGAGCGCGGCGACGCCGCCTCCAGCCACAATCCCCTCCTCGACGGCCGCGCGGGTGGCGTTCAGCGCGTCCTCAATGCGGTGTTTCAGCTCTTTCTGTTCGGTCTCCGTGGCGGCGCCCACCTGGATCACGGCCACACCACCCACCAGCTTCGCCAGACGCTCCTGCAGCTTCTCCTTGTCGTAGTCGGAGGTGGAGTCCTCGATCTCCTTTTTGATCTGAGCGGCGCGCTTCCGGATTTCCTCAGGGTTGCCCGCTCCCTGGGTGAGGGTAGTGTCCTCTTTCGTGATACGAACTTTCCTGGCCTTGCCTAGCATGGAAAGCTCGGTGTTCTCGAACTTCAGGCCAACTTCCTCGCTGATGACCTGACCGCCGGTGACGATGGCGATATCTTGAAGCATAGCCTTGCGGCGATCTCCAAAACCGGGGGCTTTGACGGCGGCAACTTGCATGACGCCACGCAGCTTATTGACGACAAGAGTCGCCAGGGCCTCGCCCTCCACGTCTTCAGCGATGATGACGAGGGGCTTGCCCGTCTGCACGACTTTCTCCAACACAGGCAACAGGTCTTTAATGTTGCTGATTTTGCCGTCGTTGATGAGGATGTAGGCGTCGTCGAAGCTAGCCTCCATGCGCTCGCCGTCCGTGACCATGTAAGGGCTGATGTAGCCCTTGTCGAACTGAAGGCCCTCCACCGTGTCCAGAGTGTTGCCGACGCTCTGGCTGTCCTCGACGGTGATGACGCCCTCTTCCCCGACCTTCTCCATGGCCTCGGAGATGAGTTTACCCACAGCCACGTCGTTGGCGGAGATGGCGGCCACCTGAGCGATCTTTTCCTTGTCCTTCACGGCGATGGACTTCTTCCTGAGTTCCTCCACCACGAAATCAATGGCCTTTTCGATGCCGGTACGCATCTGCATTCCGTTGGCCCCGGCGGCCACGTTCTTCATGCCTTCACGGATAATGGCGCGGGAGAAAATCGTGGCGGTGGTGGTGCCGTCCCCCGCGATATCGTTGGTCTTGGAGGCAACCTCCTTCAGAAGCTGGGCCCCGGCGTTCTCAAAGGGGTCTTCCAGCTCGATTTCCTTGGCGATGGTGACGCCGTCGTTGGTGATGGTGGGGGAGCCGAACTTCTTTTCAAGCACCACGTTGCGACCCTTGGGTCCCAGCGTTACACCAACCGTGTCCGCAACTTTGTCGATGCCGCGAAGCATCGCGCGGCGAGCTTCTTCACCGAAAGAGAGAATTTTAGCCATGATGTGAACCTCCTATCCTGAATCACTACTTCTCAATAATGGCGAGCACGTCACGCTCGCTGAAGATGACGTACTCGTCGCCGTCGATCTTAACCTCAGTTCCCGCGTACTTGCTGAAAATGATGTGGTCGCCGACCTTAACCTCAATGGGCAGTTTTTGACCATTATCCAGTATCTTCCCCGACCCCACAGCCTTGACTTCGCCCTCGGTGGGCTTCTCCTTCGCCGTGTCCGGCAGCACAATGCCGCCTTTCGTCTTCTCTTCGCGGTTGAGAACCTTGACTACGATCCTGTCTCCAAGCGGTTTGAGATTCATCTACAATCCCCTCCTGAAAAATTATGTTAGCAGTCTTTTATAAAGAGTGCTAATCATTTTTGCGTGAGAATAATAACGCTCCCCACGTATTTGCGCAATACGAAAAATTACGTAGTGGAATAACATTGACATGTTTCCCTCGCTAAAGTGAGGGAATGCTCGTCAAAGATAAAAACGAGAGCTTTCGCACGCTCGTTGTCGAGGTATCCTTTGTTCTGTCTGAGCAAAGGCACTCTCCAGCGTTTTGAAGGCCGGGGGTAATCACGCTTGCGCGCAAGGAGTCTATCTTTTCCAGACTACGCGTCACTTGCCGGCTTGGCGAAGTTCCTCCAGAACCTTGGGAGCTTTAAACTTTGGATTGTTCTTGGCATAGTCGATTGCCTTTTTGCCTTTTTTTGTCCTTTACACGCGCGTCCGCGCCGTATTTGAGCAAAAGCGATACCGCTTCAGGATTGCGGTTATTGAAGGCGGCGGTCTGTATAAGGGCTGCAGCGCCATAGAAAAATAATTGATGAGTATATCTGGCGCGCGCGGAGAGCATGGCGCCGTAAAGTACAAAGTACATAGACAGTTCATAACGCTTGCAGCGCAACAATTTTCAAAAATAACGATATACGTGTTGAAAAACCATATGAGACACGGATTTGTTGCGATATGATCCTTATTGGGGCAACATTTTCAAATTGGGATTATCCTTTGACAATCAGGCGGCGGTATTTGCAGGGAGGAAGGCTTTCCAGGATTTTCCAATCCTTGCGGTCCAGAGCGCGCCCGTCCAACAGGGCCACGCGCCCTTGGTCTGTGCCGCTGCGGATCAAGCGCCCCACGGCCTGCCGCAAAAACATCTTCGCGTTGGGTAGCGTTGTTCTGACGAACACCTTCTGTCCCTCCAGCGCGTTACGGGCTTGCACCAGAGGGTCGTTGGGGTGAGGGAAGGGAATCCGATCGACGATCACTTGGGTCAACCCATTGCCGGGGACGTCCACGCCCTCGCGGAACGAGACGCTGCCAAGCAGCACGGACGTCTCGTCCTCGCGAAATCGCCGAAGCAGCTCTCTCTGGGGAAGCTCCCCTTGCACGAGCACTTCGTATTCCCGCTGACGCCTGCGCATGTGCTCGGCCAGCGAACGCAACAAGCGCATGGAGGAAAGCAACACAAGGGTGCGTCCCCCATTTTCCTCGCATAGTTTTTCGACCACGCGGCAAACCCGAGCGTCGTAACCTTCACTGGCCACAGGAATCCCAACGTCCACAATTAAAAGCTCCATTTGGTTCTGGAAGTCAAAAGGGGATGACGCCATAAAGGTCACGTCGGGTGTTATGCCCGTTTCCCGCGACCAGAAGGAAAAATCGCCCTCAATGGACAGGGTAGCGGAGACCATAAGAGACTTCTCCGGGGTCTTGACCGCCAGCGCGTCCTGAACAATCGCGCCGCACACCACGGGCGCGCTGACCAGGGCGGCGGCGCTCCGCCAATAGCCCCAGTTCGGGAAGTTCTCCACGCTCAGACACCAGCCCAGGGCCCGCTTATAGTCCTTCACCTCCTCGATCCAGCGCACCACGGCGGCGGCCTCGCCTAGGTCAGGAGCGTTCTCAAACCCGCCCGACGCGAAGCGCTCCTCGATCTCGCGCAGAGGCGCCAGGAGCTTATCAAGTTCGGACCCTAGCTCCTCTCCTTTGTGAAAAAGCTCCTCACTGCGTTCGGCGATACCCTCGCTTTGTCGGTATTTCAGCCCCACCAGATCGAAAAGGGTGGAGAGCATCTCACGGCAGCTTTCCGCCTTTTTTTTGAAAAGAGATGTATCCACAGAGTTCCTGTTCAACAACTTATCGAAGCCTGACAACACTCTAGAGCGCAGGAGGGACGCGCCGTTTTCAGCGTCCGCCTCCACCATGGCGGCGTTGCGGGCGGCGTCGGCCATGCGGTGAGCCTCGTCGCACACCAACCACTCGTATCGAATAGGAAAAGAGCCCTTGGTCAGGATGTGCGAGAAAAAAAGGTGGTAATTGGCCACGATGACCTTCCAGTCCTGCGCGCGTCTGTACGTCTGCGCGACGAAACAGCGCCCGCGAAAGGGACAGCCGTTTCCCAGGCAGCCCCGCGCGTTGGCGGAGATTTGCGCGGCGAGGGGGTGGCCGGCGGGCAGGGCCAGCTCCGAAAGGTCTCCCGTTTCTGTTTCTTCGAGCCAGCGGGGAAGATCAAGGGGGGTAGCGCCCGCCAAGGGCAGGAGGTAGGCGTTTGGCGCCGCCGCGGCGCTTCTGAGGCAGGCGTAGTTGCCTCTCCCTTTCAGCAGTCCGTAAGAAAAGCTTTTGCCCAAAAGGTCGTTGAGCTTGGGGAGGTCTTTGCCGATCACCTGCTCCTGAAGGGCGATGCTGGCGGTAAGGAATAGGATGTGGTTATCCCCGGACTCCAGAAGCGCGGGAGCCAAGACGGCGAAGGTCTTCCCCACGCCAGGGGGAGCCTCCGCCGCCATTATCAATTGGCCAGGGTTCAAGAGAAAATCACGGACCGCGCGGGCGAAGGCGAGTTGCTGCGGTCGGTGTTCGTACCCTTCCAGGCGTCGCGCCAAGGGTCCAGAAGGAGCAAAAAATTTTTCAAACGACTTTCTCGTGATACTTCCCCCCGTGCCGTTTTTTTTGTTTTTCATTTGTTTTTCATCCGAAATCGGAATCTTTGCCTTGCGTAGATATTATAGCGAATGATAGAATACGCTTCATGCGTGAAGAAATGAAAAGGGGAGGAACTGCCTTCCCATTCATAGTTTAGTGGGGGAGGTGATTTTCGAATGCCCAACAAAAAATCGGCAGAGAGGCGCGTCCGTATTGAGGAGCGCAACCGTCTTTACAACCGCTACTGGACCACACGTTGCAAGAACGCCGTCAAGAAGTTGTTGGCGGCGGTAGAGGCCAAGGATGACGCCGCGGTGAGCCAGACCTTCAACATGGCTCAAAGCGTGCTTGACAAAGCCGTGGTCAAAGGCGTCATGCACCGCAACACAGCCGCGCGCCGCAAAAAAATGATGGCCCGACGCGTCAAAACCCTGAGTGAAGCCTAGAGTCGAGCCAAAACATCCAGGGGTGAGCCCTCCCGTCGTTTGTGAGGGGAGGGACCCTTGGGGGGCGCGAGGGGGCAGAGTTTTTTCGCGCTTTCTTACAAGGAGGCCATATGAAACGTTCCGTCCGCGCTGTCTATCCCGGCTCGTTCGACCCCATCACCAACGGGCACATTTACATTGCGGAGCGCGCCGCCGCTATTTTTGACGATATGCGGGTCAGTATCCTCGTCAACCCGAACAAGACCTACACCTTTAGCGTGGAGGCCCGTCACGCGATGGCAAGCGAGGCGCTCTCCCACCTGTCCAACGTCATGGTGGACCACTTCACGGGTCTCCTGGTGGACTACATGCGCCAACAGGAAGCGCAGGTGATCATCCGGGGCCTGCGCGCCATGTCCGACTTTGAGTACGAGTTTCAAATGGCCTTAATGAACCGGCGGCTCGCGCCGGAGATCGAGACGTTTTTCATCATCACCGACGCGAACTACTCCTACCTCTCTAGTAGCGCTATTCGGGACATCTTCCAGTTCGGCGGTTCCGTAAAGGACGTGGTGCCTCACTGCGTCTTCCGCTGTCTGCGCGAACGCTTCCCCGCTCACCCACCTGGCGGAAAACCCCACGAGTGAAAAACTTTCAGTTGTTGAGCCGCGCTTTCTATCAAAAGAGCGCGATAACTCTCGCGCGGGCTCTTCTTGGAAAAGAGCTGGTTCACGTTCACGCCACCGGAACGGTCTCCGGCGTTATCGTCGAAACGGAGGCCTACGCTGGGCGAGAGGACGCCGCGTGCCATTCCTACAAACGAAAGGCCCCCAGGGCGGGACATCGTACCAATGTAATGTTTGGTACTGGGGGTTACGCTTATGTTTACCTAATATATGGGATGTACGACTGCTTCAACGTAGTAGCGAACGCTGAAGGGGAGCCTGAGGCCGTGCTAATCCGCGCGCTCGAACCCCACGAGGGGCTTGACGTCATGCGGCGGCGCCGTAGGACAGTGAACGCGAAAAAGCTGTGCGGCGGCCCCGGCAGGCTTTGCATGGCTCTGGACATCACCCGCAGGCACTACGGCGTAGATCTTTGCGTCGCGGACGGCGGCGACGCCCTTTTCATTGCGGAGGGAGAAACGATCCCCGACTCCCGGATTCTGGCGACGCCGAGAATCAACGTCGCCTACGCTGGCGAAGCGTCTCTTTATCCTTATCGATTTGTGGTTAAAGATAGCGCTTTTTTATCGACATACTCCCACGGCTAAAGCCGTTGGCTTTCCTCTCGCGATGTCGTAAATCTACGTATGGGGCTCAAGCCGCCCGGCTTCCAGTTTGCTCAAATCGGAAATTTTCAGTCCTCCACGGATGCCAAAGCGGGTTAGCGCAAAGTCGTAGCGGGCAGGGTCTTCGGGGGCGGCGCGGGCAAAACTCTGGGTGATTTCCAAGGCGGAGCGCAGGTCAGCTTGTTTCCGTCTTGTCAGGCCTAAGCGGAGGGCAATAGCACGCATGTGGGTGTCTGTGGGAACGACCAAATCCCTAGGCGAAAAAACCGTCCAGCCGCCGGGGTCTACTTCGTCGCGCCGCACCATCCACTTTACGTAAAGCAGCAACCGCTTACAGGCGCTGCCGTCTTCCGGCGCGGGTACCAAGGGAAAGCCGCCTCCTGGCGGGGAGAGCGTCCGCGAAAAAAGATTCAGCGCCGCCAGAAAAGAACCCCCTTTCTTCAGACATTCCTTCATAAGAAGCTCCAAGGAGCCGTGGTTTTTCAACGCCTCCGCCGTCCGCGTCAGAAGGCCCTCCACCTGCTCCCCCGTCGTGAAACGATGCTTGAAACCTCGAAAAAGCCCCTTCGGCAGACCGCGCGACAAAAAGCGCGCGGGGCCGGGACCCAAGGGAGCCAATACCCGCTCCGCGCTTTTCAATATCTGAGCGACACGGCCATAAGCCAAACAGGACACAACAAGCCCTACCACCTCCCGATCTCGGAGGTCGTCACAGCCGTACAGAAACACAAGGGGGTCTGGGTATACCAGCTCCCGGCGGTTGTAGACGTAGTAGAGCCCCTCCAGAAAGGCCCTCAAGCGGGCCTGTCCTTCCTCCCCGCTAGCTTTTAAGGTTGTTGAACACGGAGGACGGAGCGTTGGCGTGGGACTTGCCCTTCTTGATCTTGTGATAGTCCGCGTAGGTCAGTACGGGCGCTTCGGAGAGGAGTTGGGCGCTCCTGGCCTCACCGATAAACACTTTGTGGGTGTGAACGTCCAGCATGGAGATGACCTCAGCCTCCACGGCGGCCACGGTATATTCCATGACGATGGGCAGACCCAGGGCCGTCATCTTGTAGTCGCACTTGGCAAACTTATTGTGTTCACGCCCTGACCGGAAACCGAAGTTGCCGATGAAGGGCAGCGGGGCTTCCGCGCTGAACACGGAGACGGAAAATTTCTTGCTCTTTTCCAGAAGTTCGGCGGTATAGTTACTCTTGTGAAGACATACCGCGAGGCAAATGGGATCCGCCGTGAGCTGCATCACCGCGTCCGCCGTCTGTCCGTTCAACTTGTCCTCCCAGGCTGTGCTCACGATATACAGCCCGTAGCTGAAAGTAAATAGCGCCTTGGGGTCCACCGTATTGTCCATGTCATTTCCTCCTTAATGTTTTTTGACTCGCTTTATGGAGAATACTCCAAATTTAATTTTTATACAACGCCTTTCAATGGTCTTTACGTAATTTTATCCAGCACTCCGTTAAGAGCGTGTCCTAAATCTTTGGAGGCTCCCAACCCGCGGTTAAAATCATGAAGACTCACAGGGCAAACGCGTAAGAACTCCTAACATAATTTACCTGTTTGGGCCTTTAGGCTATAAAGCAATTTTTAAAATGCGGTATTTCAAAGTAAACTTTATCAAGATAGCATGGTTATGATAGATGCTCTAAGCCTCACGCTTCCTTATTATGGTTGCCGTTTTCGCGTTATTTGCCTAGGTGTTTTTGCTTAAAGCGGTTATAACAAGACTCGACGCCTTCACGCGTTTGCCCTGACGGGGTACACATTTTTACGTCGCGTTGAGGCTGCTTTATGATAAACTCTTCCTATGACAAATGTTTCATGTCTAATATGTGAGCTGAGACAGGAGGGAAAATTCTATGTTTGACGCGGCAGGGAAGGTACTGGAGGCGAGACTGGAGTTTCCGAACGGACTGCCACCCAAGGCGGAGTTCCAGCCGGGTATCCGCAGGGCCCCTAACAGGGGGCAGGTTTTGAGCAAAAAGGAAACCGTCCTCGCCCTCAAAAACGCGCTTCGTTACGTTCCGGAAAATTTTCACAAGGAATTGGCCTCGGAGTTTTTGGCGGAATATAGGGAAAAAGGGCGCGTTTACGGCTACCGCTTCCGTCCCAAAGGACATTTTATCGGAAAACCCATTCATGAGTACAAAGGCAAGTGCGTCGAGGCCAAGGCCTTTCAAGTAATGATTGACAACAATTTAGACTTCGACGTGGCTCTCTACCCCTACGAACTAGTCACTTATGGCGAGACCGGTCAGGTCTGCCAGAACTGGATGCAATACCTTCTCATCAAAAAATATCTCGAAATCATGACTCAAGACCAAACTTTGGTACTCCAATCGGGCCACCCGCTGGGACTTTTCCGCTCAACTCCGGCCGCCCCCCGCGTTATTCTAACCAACGGACTGATGATCGGGCTCTTCGATAACCAAGAGAGCTTCGCCCGCGCGGCGGCTCTGGGCGTCGCCAACTACGGGCAGATGACGGCGGGAGGCTGGATGTACATCGGGCCTCAGGGCATTGTCCACGGGACCTACAACACGCTTTTGAACGCCGGGCGGAAGAAGTTCGACCTGCCGAAGGGAAAGGGCCTGATCGGACACCTGTTCGTCTCCTCGGGACTGGGAGGCATGAGCGGCGCCCAGCCTAAGGCCGCCGACATCGCGGGGGCCGCGTCTATTGTGGCGGACGTGGACCCGTCGCGGGTGGAAACCCGCCTTTCCCAGGGCTGGGTGAGCAAGAAGACCTCCGACCTGGCGGAGGCGTTCACGTGGACCGAGAAGGCCATGGCCGAGAGTAAGCCCCTTTCCGTCGCCTACCAGGGCAATATCGTGGACCTCCTCCAATACGCTTTGGACAACAACAAAAAGGTGGAGCTTCTCTCTGACCAGACCTCGTGCCACGCGGTGTACGAGGGAGGTTACTGCCCCCAGGGACTCACCTTCGAGGAACGCACGAAGATGCTCAGCGAAGACCCGGCAAAATTCCGCAAGCTGGTGGACGTGAGTTTGAAAAAACACTTCGAGCTGATAAAAGCCCTGGTCGCCAAGGGAACGTACTTCTTTGACTACGGCAACTCGTTCATGCGGGCGGTGTTCGACGCGGGCGTGAGGGAAATCGCCAAGAACGGCGTGGACACCTACGAGGGCTTCATCTTTCCCTCCTATGTGGAAGACATCATGGGCCCGCTGCTGTTCGACTACGGCTATGGGCCCTTCCGCTGGGTGTGCCTGAGCCGCGACCCAGAAGACCTTCGCAAGACGGACAAGGCGGCGATGGACCGCATTGACCCAGAGAGACGCTTCCAAGACCACGACAACTGGGCGTGGATTCGGGACGCGGAAAAAAACAGGCTGGTCGTTGGGACGCAGGCGCGGATTTTGTATCAGGACGAAGAAGGGCGTATGCGCATCGCGCTGAAGTTCAACGAGATGGTGAGGAGCGGGGAGATCGGCCCCATAATGCTGGGTCGTGACCACCATGACGTGTCCGGGACGGACTCGCCATATCGAGAGACGGCGAACATACAGGACGGAAGCAACGTAATGGCGGAAATGGCGATTCACTGCTTCGCGGGAAACTGCGCGAGGGGAATGAGCCTTGTGGCCCTGCACAACGGCGGCGGGGTCGGCACGGGTAAGTCCGTCAACGGCGGGTTTGGCCTGGTGCTGGACGGGAGCCGAAGAGTGGACGAGGTCATCCGTTTGTCCATGAGCTGGGACGTTATGAGCGGCGTGGCGCGGCGGGCCTGGGGTCGGAACGCTCACGCGATCGAGACGGTGGAGGAATTCAATGGCAAGCGCGACGACGGTCACATCACCCTGCCCTTCATCGCCGATGACAAGTACCTGGAAGAGTTAGTAGGAAAATAAAAAACAAGGAGGAGACCTCACATGTCAGAAAATAGAGCGGCGCAAAGCGACATTGGCTTAATCAAATTTCTCGGTTTCAGTCTATTTGGCGTGTTTGTGTTTTTTTGCCCCATCACCATTGGGGGTCGCTCGACTATCCCCGTGGACCACATCATCACCATCATCACTCGCAACGGGCTGGAGGGCGCGAGAATCTATATCCTGCTCGTCATGTACTGCGGGGCCGCGTTGCCTTTCATTCGAAAAACCTGGAACAAAGACGCCATGACCGTTTTTTTCTCCGTGGCCAAGGTCTGCGGCGCGGCTATCGGAACGACGCTCTACTTCAAGCTGTTTTCCGACCTTCAATGGCTCTGGCGGCCCGACTTCGGCCCGTTCCTGTTCGAAAGGCTGGCAATGCCCGTGGGGCTCGTTATCCCCATCGGCTCCGTCTTCCTGGCTTTTCTTGCCAATTTTGGGCTGATGGAGTTCACAGGGGCGCTCATGACCCCCATCATGCGTCCGGTCTTCCGCACTCCGGGGCGCTCCGCCATTGACGCGGTGGCCTCCTTCGTCGGAAGCTACTCCATCGCGCTCATCATCACCAACAACATGTACCGTCAGGGCAAATATTCAACGCGGGAGGCCGCGATCATCGCGACGGGGTTCTCCACCGTCTCCGCCACGTTCCTTTTGGTCGTGGCGCGCACCTTGAACCTCATGGAGCATTGGACGCTTTTCTTCTGGGTCAGCCTGGCCGTCACCTTTATCGTGACCGCCGTCACGGCCTACATCTGGCCGCTCAGTTCGTACCCCAACACCTACTTTGAGGACAGGCCCAACCCCGACCCCGACTATCGGGGCAATCGCTGGAAACACGCTTGGAAAACGGGCGTGGAGATTGGAGGGCAGGCGGCGCCCCTGCTGAAAATGATCCTCGTCAACCTCAAGGCGGGGCTTAACATGGCCTTCGCCGTCATTCCTTCGATCACGTCGGTGGGGCTGTTGGGCCTTGTACTGGCGGAGTACACGCCCCTTTTCGACTATTTCGGCTATGTGTTCTACCCCTTTTTCGCGGTGTTCGGCGTCTCCGACCCGGCGCTGGCGGGCAAGGCCGCGGCGATGAGCTTGCCGGAGATGTTTCTGCCCGCGCTCCTGATCGCGAAGAACGCGACGCCGCTTCTCGCCTTCGTCATCGCGGTGGTGAGCATTTCTGAGATCCTTTTCTTCTCGGCGAGTATCCCCTGTCTGATGGGAACGGACATCCCGATAAAACTACGAGACATCGTCATCATTTGGTTCGAGCGGGTGGCGCTGTCCATCGTTCTGACAATCCCCATCGCCATATTGCTGGGCTTTGCGGACGCGCCGCAAGCCTCGCCATAGCGGGAAAGGTCAGAAAATCCCCCAGTTTTTTGCTAGCGTGTGCGCGAATTTCATAATTATGAACATCAAAATAGCATGTAAAAAGCTCATAGTTAAAGGATTCAATGGCTCTAAAACTCCTATTTGACTATAAATACATTAAAACAACGCCTAAAAATGGATGTTTTTTGTTGGAGTAGTTAATTTTAGAGCCGTTGACTCTTTTCCGCGCAAGATTTTTACCGTTTATATCCGGTTTTTGGCCTCTTATTTCCGTTTATGATCACGAAAAACGCCATAAGACAAAAGTCAGCGGCAAGTTTACAGATCGTAGGTTCTGTTGTCTGAGAGGCCGGCAAGACGGCGGATTTTTTCTACATCCACCTGCTTCAGGTACCTGAGGATGTCTCCCCATATCAGATGAAGCCCGAAGCCGCCGTTGACCATTTCGTCCACAGCGGCTTCGCGGGTCCAGTCCTGAAAGACCATGCGGTAAACAGCGATCACCACGCCTGTCCTGTCCGCGCCGTCCATGCAATGTACCAGATATGGCCCACCGTCCAGGTCCGCCAGTATACGCATGACCTGGATGATTTCTTCCTCCTCTGGGTCCCAGGCGTACATCTTCACCCGAAGCTCCCGCAAGGACGTTCCCGTCAGCGCGCGCTGGTCCCCATGGAAGGCGCGCAGGTTCACCACCGTCTTGACGCCCAGCTCCTCCAAGTTCTTGAACCCCCTTGGAGTGGGCTGCGCGCTCCGGTAAACGTCCTGAACCACGCGGTGAAGGTTGGGCGCGCCCGCGACAGCTACCGGCGACGCCCACTGAGAGGGCCGCTTTTCCCCTTCCCGCGAGGCCGCCGATACAGACAAAGCGGACAAAGCGACGCTCACGGCCAAAGCGATAAGAAACGCGGCGGCAAAACGCGGCATTCTGTACATGATGCTCCCCTCCTATCTCTATCACTCACGCCGAACTCCTCTCTCTACGTCTTTACGCGTTTGCCCTGGCTGCGGGAGGGAACGACTTAACGACTACCCCCTCCCGCGCTATGGGTCTATTTTCCCGCGGCCTGCAGCTGCGACGTGACGCTCGCCAGCCAGCTCGCCTGCTCCATCAGCTTCGCCAGGTTCTCCTCCGCCGAGGAAAACTGCTTGAAAAGGCTTTCCCGTTTGTTCTCCAAACGCCTGTCAAACTCCGTCAAGTACTTGTCGATCCGCTTGATTTCATCGTCGATGGCGTTCATCTCGCGGATCACCGCGCCGCGAGCGGTGGTGATGCCCGGCGCGACCTCCTTCTGCGAGGCCCCCAGCATGTCGTTCATGTAGGTGTCCGTCTGCCCCGCGAAGGTGGTCATCAACGCCGCCAGGTCGTGGGGGTTGCTTTCTATGGCCGTCAAGAACTTGTCAACGTCGAACTCCAAGGTGCCAACCTTGGCCTCCTCCGTGGCCGTCCCGTAAGAAGGCAGCTTTATCCCCACCTCGGAGAGCGTTGTGTACTTGAAGTTGATCCGCAGCGTGGACAACATGGAGGTCGCGCCCCCCAGCGTCGCCGTCTTGGCGGGGTCTATCGTCTCGACGACCAGGGTACTGTTGGGTCCTACCTTGGCCCTGGCAAGGGGAATGGCGAAAAGCGCCCCGTCCTCGTCGTAGAACAGGGGGTTCTTGGCGGTAGCGGAGTTGCCGTCAACCGTGGGGTTCCAGTTGGGAGTGTTGATGTTGGCCACGACCTGGGCCAAAGTCTGGCCTGGGTCAACCTTGACGCTCAACGTGCGGCCATCCACGGTGATGGTGAAGATCTCCGAGGGGGGCTGGTAGGCGGGGGGAGTGACGATGGGTATCAGCTCACCCAGGGAGTTTGCTCCCCACACCGAGCCGCTTGAGGCGCGACTGGCGAAAGACGGGGCGTAGACCTGCGAGGTCAGGCGGCGCAGGTTGTTCTTCGAGGCGCGCAGCAGGGAGTTCCCGTTCAGAAGTCCCCACTTCATGCGGAAATCGTCGCTGTCCAGCGTGGCCTTCTTGGCCGCGTCCACCTCTTTTTCCGTCATGCGCGTGTTGATCCAGGTCAAAACATCGTTGTAGGCGGTGATGAAATCCTGCAGAGTTTTGACAGCGACCTCCGCGTCCAAGAAGACGTCCAGCTCCACCTCGCC
>JAITGK010000173.1 GCA_031280635.1 Synergistaceae bacterium | reverse complement strand
CAAACGGGACAAACAAGGGCAAAAGGGGCTCTCGTTTGGAGAAGAGACGTAGAGGTTTTTCAATAACAAAGGAGGTAGTGTGTGATGAAATCGCGTGTTGTGTTGGGACTGGTTTTGATTTTCGCTGTCTGCGGAACGGCTTCGGCGGCTCAGACTTTCGTTACGATAGGCTCCGGCGGGGTAGGAGGTACCTACTATCCGCTGGGCGGCGTTATGGCGGAGCTGCTGTCGAACGGAGGCGTCAACATCCGGGCCAACTCCCGTTCCACCTCGGCTTCCAGGGAAAACTGCCGCCTGGTGGCCAGCGATCAGGTTCAGATCGGTATGACGATGGGCTCCACTCTTTGGCAGGCGTACAACGGCGTAGAGGCATTCACCGACGACGGTAAGCTGGACCTGCTGACGCTTATGAACATGTACCCCGCGCCGCAGCACTTGGTGACGACGACGAAAACAGGCATCAAAACCTTCGAGGACATCCGTGGTAAAAAAGTGTCCGTGGGTGCGCCGGGGGGTGGGGATCAGGTGCTCACGAACCTGATATTGGCCGCCGCGGGCTGGGACCCAGCCAAGGACATCCAGAGGCGGCAGCTCACTCAGCCGGAGGCCGTTACCGCCCTGAAGGACGGCAACATCGACGCGGCGTTTTTCAACTTCGCCGTTCCCGGCTCGGCCATTATGGAGATAGCGGCGGTGCGGGACGTGGCGCTGATCTCTCTGCCCGACGCCGTCATTGAGAAGGTGTGCAAGGACAACCCCTTCATGATGTCGTCCGCGATAGTGGCGGGTACCTACGCCAAACAGGACGCCGACGTGAAAACCATCGCCGACGGAAACTTCCTTGTCGTCAGTTCTAAAATGGCGGAACAGGTTGCTTACGACTGCGTGAGGATATTCATCGAAAAACGCGAAGAAATTCTGAAGACCACCCCCCAGGCCGTCAACTTTGTTCCAGTCAAGGCCGCCGTCGGTATCATCCCCTTCCACCCCGGCGCGGCAAGGTATCTGAAAGAGCTGGGAGTGGAGGTAAAGCCGTAAACCCTGAAGGCCCCTAGGCATGGGGTGAAGCCCCATGTGGGATTATAGTAAGTCGCGCAATTATGCGCAGAAATAAGGGACTAAAAGCCGGATATAAACGGTAGAAACTTTGCGCACAAAAGAACCAACGGCTCTAATCAGCGCTTCTTAACGTATGCGCGCCCCGAGGTTCCAGCGCGAACTTCGGGGCTTTTGGCAGGGAGGCGATAGGAATGAATGGTGAAACGCGGGAAAACCGCCAAGCGGAGCTGAACTCAAGCGCCTCGCTGGACTTGAGCAAGGTTGCGAAGGTGGAGATCGACGACCCGGAGACCGGCAAGAAGAGGGTGTTTTCTGGGTGGCAGTATGGGGTGGTGGCTGCCGTCGCGCTGGCGGCGTCGTGTTTTCACCTTTACACGGCCGCCTTTGGGCTCTTCGACGCTATGACGCAGCGGTCGGTGCACTTCATGTTTATGGGAACACTGCTTTTCCTCTGCTACCCCATCAAGGCGGGGAGGCCTAAAAACAAGATCGACCTCTGGGACTGGGCGCTTGCCGTGTTCATGGTTGTGTGTTGTGGGAACATCCTGCTCAACTTTGAGGCGATAGCTATGCGGGAGGGGCGGGCGACGGCGTCTGACATTTACCTGGGCGTGATTATGACGCTCCTCGTCATAGAGGCGGCAAGGCGATCCATGGGCTGGCCGCTCCCCATAGTCGCCGCGATAGCGTTGCTATACGGTATTTTTGGACCCTACTTCCCAGGAATGCTGGGACACAGAGGCTTTGGGATAAAAGACCTGGCGCCCTTCATGTACCTGCGCACCGATGGGATTTTTGGGGTGCCCCTGGGGGTTTCGGCGTCCTTCATCTTTTTATTTTGTCTTTTTGGGGCGTTCCTGACCATTTCAGGGGCGGGACAGTTCTTCATTGATCTGGCGGTGGCCCTCACGGGACGGAGTCTGGGCGGCGCGGGCAAGGCCGCTGTGGTAGCCAGCGGTTTGATGGGCATGGTCTCCGGCAGTTCCACCGGCAACGCCGTCACCACGGGGGCCTTCACGATTCCGCTGATGAAGCAGGCTGGATATAAGCCTGTATTTGCGGGGGCTATTGTGGCCTGCGCCTCCACCGGAGGACAGGTCATGCCGCCCGTGATGGGCGCGGCAGCCTTCATCATGGCTCAGTTCCTGGGTATATCCTATTGGGAAATCGTGGTGGCGGCGGCCATTCCGGCGACGCTGTATTTCGTTTCGATCATGGCTATGGTTCACTTCCGCGCGGGCAGACTGAGGATGAAGCGCCTCGACGCCTCGGAGCTTCCCAAGGCGTCGATCATCATGAAAAAAGGCTGGCGCCTTCTGCTTCCGATCGCGGTGCTGATTTTGTTTCTCGCTTTCGGCTACTCCCCGACAATGTCCGTTTTCTGGTCGATAATCGCGATTATCGTCTTCTCCTGGCTTGGCGACAAAGAGCACAGAATGACGCCCAAAATGATCTTGAACGCTCTCATCACCGGCGGGCTGGGGGCGATAGAGGTCGCCGCGGCCTGTGCGTGCTCTGGCATCGTTATCGGGGTGATAGCTATAACCGGGGTAGGACTGGCGTTTTCGTCGTTCGTTCTGAGCCTTTCCTTCGGAATTTTGCCCTTGGCGCTGTTCATGACCATGATTGGCTCGATCATCCTGGGCATGGGGGTCCCTACGACGGCCCAGTACATCATCACCTCCACCCTCGCGGCGCCCGCTTTGGCCCAAATGGGGGTACCCATGATGTCGGCGCACCTTTTCTGCCTTTACTTCGGGGTTCTCGCCGACGTAACGCCGCCAGTAGCCCTGGCCACCTACGCCGCGGCGGGTATAGCCAGGTCGAACCCCATCAAAACGGGATTTACGGCGCTGGTGACGGCGGCAGCCGGGTTTGTGGTACCCTACATGTTCGTGTACAATCCCTACTTGCTGCTCAAGGGCGACGTGGCACACATCGTGGTGGGAACCATTACGGCCTTCATCGGAATCCTCGGTCTGTCCTCGGCGGTACAGGGCTATCTGGCGGGCGACTTGGGCGTTTTTCAGAGGCTTCTACTGTTTTCCGCGCCCTTTTTCATCATCTATCCCACTCTCAGCAGCAATATTGTCGGAGTGGCCATCATCCTGGCTGTTTTCTTCTTTCCGAAGAAATTAGGCGGAAGACGTCACGAACGTTGATAGAATCCCCTCACTAAAATGAGGGGATTCTAGGCTATCCCTGCCCTAAGAGCATCTAACATAACTAAAGCAGGTAGGCAAATAAATTTTACACTTTATAGCGTTTTTTATAATCACACGCGGAAATAAGAGGTCAAAAACCGGATATAAACGGCAAAAACTTTGCGCGGAAAAGAGCCAGCGGCTCTAAAAAAACTCTTAACGCCAGTGAACGGAACAGACCTGACGTAAAAGAGAAGTTCGTGAAAATTGGCAAAAGGAAAAACTGGTGGAAGCGGCCAATCAGTTTGATGGATGAAAAAAAGAGAAATAAAGATTTTTCATATTAGCGCAAAACAAAGGCAAGGGTAAAACAATCCACTTGATCCGCAATTGGTAAAGCGCTTAATCTTGTCTCTAAGGTGGATATTGCTTGATGATTTACTAAAGATAGATATAGTATATAATAAATCAAAATACTATATATCCGGCTTTTGGTCTCTTATTTTTGCGTGTAATTGCGCAAATCGCTATAAAATGACATATGGGACATAATTTGTTAATTTACGTGCTCCAAACCACCAAATTTTCGACGGATAACACCACTTTATGTTGGATTGGAGATTTGGGGTTTGGGGAGAACCTATTGTCTCTTGTTTCGATAACTGCTAAAATACGGCGCGTTTTTCATGGCGCTTTGACTACCCGAACGCCTAAAAATTTGAGAGCGCGGCTCAAGTAACAATTATTTCAGAAAAAATCCATGCGCCGCAAGGATTGTAGGAGGTGAAAGGCATTTTCACAACAAATTCTCACAAGGCAATGGGTTAGCCTAAAAATATCATTATTTCGGCAACATTCTCAAAAATTTAAACGCTTAAAAGAGCTGAAAGCTTTGGAAGCGTGGAGGAGCAGCTAATGGCAAAGGTAATCGACAACGAAGCGACGATGACGCGAAGCGGCTACGCGCGACTGAGCGCCGAGCTGGTAGAGCTGAGGACAGAGCGCCGAGCCGAGATCGCGCGGCAGTTGGAGGAGGCGCGTTCCTTCGGCGACCTCAGCGAGAACGCGGAGTACGCCGCGGCCAAGGAAGAGCAGTCTAAGTTGGAAGCGCGGATTCTGCAGTTGGAGGTGCAGTTGAGCAAGGCGAAGGTACTGGACGAGGAAAGCCTCGACACGAAGAAAGTTTCGCTGGGTCTTACTGTCACACTGAGGGAAATGACCCCACCCTCAAAGTCCTATACCTACACCCTCGTGGGCTCAGAAGAAGCCGACCCCAAAACCTACTGCATTTCGCAGAAGAGCCCTGTGGGGCAGGCTATACTAGGCAAATCCGTGGGCGACGAGGTCTTCGTGAAGGTTCCCAAGGGCGTGCGCCACATGAAAATCACCAAGATAACCCTGAACGACAGGGCAAAGTAAAGCCCAAGCTCAGAGGGGTCGCCGCGCCCCTCTGAGAACCAATACCAACAGGTTAT
>JAITGK010000106.1 GCA_031280635.1 Synergistaceae bacterium | reverse complement strand
GAGATGATGAACTTCACGAAACTTCAAATTCTTCTCCAGGCCGGGACCAGCATGATGGCCCAAGCCAACGCCCTGCCGGGGAACGTCTTGACTTTGCTGAGGTAGCAAGGGGGCTCGGTCCACGATTTATTTGTTTTTGTTAAGGAAGCGCTGACCCCTATGGGGCTTTGCCCCATGCCCCACTTAGGGGTCGTGGACCCCTAAGAACCCCAGATCAGCGTTTTCTTTATACATGTTGCAGGCGACGCGGTGTCCCGGCGCGACCTCCACGAGTTCGGGCTCTCTTTCCTCTTTTTCCGCGCGGCAGTCGCTCCGATTGACGCAGCGAGGTCGGAAGCGGCAGCCGGGTGGCGGGTCGAGGGGACTGGGAACATCGCCTTCCAAAATGACGCGTTTCTTTGGATGGTCCAGGTCGATCACCGGTACGGCGGAGAGGAGCGCCTGGGTGTAGGGGTGCAGTGGGTTTTTGAAAAGCTCCTTGTTTCCGGCTTTCTCCACCACCTGCCCCAGGTACATAACGGCGACTTCGTCCGATACGTACCGCACTACGGAGAGGTTGTGCGAGATAAAAAGGTACGTGTAACCGTGCTCCCGTTTCAAATCGCCGAGAAGGTTTAGTATCTGAGCCTGAATGCAGACGTCCAGCGCGGACACGGGCTCGTCTAGGACGATGAAATCCGGGTCGAGCGCTAGGGCTCTCGCCACGCCTATCCTCTGCCTGCGCCCTCCATCCAATTCATGAGGGAAGGAGGTGATGAGGCGTTCGGCCAAGCCCACCGTGTCCATCAGTTTTCTGACCCGTCGTTCCGTGTCGCGGCGCGTCCCGTTGATCAGCAGCGGCTCGGCGATGAGCTGAAATACCGACATTCTCGGATTGAGTGAGGAAAATGGGTCTTGAAAGACAATCTGCGCTTTCTGGCGAAATTGCTTCTGTCGCTTCGAGTCGAACGAGAATATGTTTTCGCCCCTGAAAAGCGCCTCGCCGCTTGTTGGCTCCAACAGGCCGATCACCAGCCTGCCTAGAGTGGACTTCCCACAGCCGGATTCCCCAACAAGCCCCACCGTGCCTCCTTCCATGACGGAAAGCGACACGTCGTCCACCGCGCGCAGGGTTCCACCGTGAACGCCAAAGTATTTTTTCAGATGACGAATTTCCAGCAAAGCGCCTTTTTCGACCTGTTCCTCGTTCATGCTCCCTCTCCTGTCGTCAGCGGAAAATAGCAGTCCACGAAATGACCGGACTCGTACTCCCTCATGCCACAGCTCTGTTTGTAACAGATGTCCCGCGCGTTTGGACAGCGGGGCGAGAAACTACATCCCTTCGGCAGGTTTGTCGGGTCCGGCGTCAGTCCCTGGATAACCGCCAGCTTCACGCCGGGCTCGCTGTTGAAGTTAGGTACGGCGTTGAACAGCCCCTGAGTGTACGGGTGCATGGGGTGCTTGTAAAGCGGCCTCAGAGGGGCGTACTCCACAAGTCGTCCGGCGTACATGATAGCCACGTCGTCGCACGCCTCGGCCACGACGCCAAGGTCATGGGTGATCAGAAGCAAAGAAGTGCTCACCATTTTCTGAAGGTTCCGAATCAATTCTATGACCTGCGCCTGGATCGTCACGTCAAGGGCTGTGGTGGGTTCGTCGGCGATGAGCAGCGTCGGCTCGCAGGCCAGCGCGATAGCTATACCCACCCTCTGTCTCATCCCGCCGGAAAACTGGTGCGGGTAATCTCTGCCCCGCTCGGAGCGGATGCCGACTAGCTCCAGCATCTCGTGGGCGCGCTTCATCGCTCCTCGCCCCCTGAGCCTTGAGTGCAGGGAGATCATCTCCACGATCTGCTCTTCCACCGTCATGATAGGATTGAGCGAGGTCATCGGGTCCTGAAAGATCATGGCGATCTTGCCGCCCCTCAAATTTCTTCGTTCGGATTCGGTCATTTTTAGAACATCTTGCCCGTCAAAAAAGATCTCTCCGCTGGTGATTTCACCAGGCGGCGACTGTATCAAGCGCAGAAGCGCCAACGCGGTGGTGGTTTTTCCGGCGCCTGTCTCGCCCACAAAACCCAGCGACTTGCCCCGCTGGATGGAAAGGTCGAGCCCGTTCACCGCGCGAACAACGCCCGAATCGGTGTTGAACCGCACCGAAAGATCGCGGATTTCAAGCAGCGCGCTTGTGCCGTTTGCCATTTCGCTGTCCCCTATCTTTTTTGTTTGGGGTCCAGGGCGTCCCGCAGTCCGTCGCCGATGCAGTTCAGGGCCACGATGGTGATCATGATAGCCAGGCCCGGAAAAATGCTGAGGTAGGCGTTGCTGCGGAGGTATGGACGGGCAGCCGAGAGCATCCCGCCCCACTCCGGGAACGGAGGTTGAACGCCCAACCCCAGAAAGCTGAGAGTCGCCGCGAAAAGAATGGCGTTGGCCACAGACAACGTGGCCTGAACAATGATTGGCGCCATGGAGTTGGGCAGGATGTAGAGCAGGATGACGCGCGCGTGACTGGCCCCCATTGCCCTGGCGGCCTCAATATACTCCATGCTTTTGACTGACAGCACGGAGGCCCTCATGAGTCGGGCGAAGTTTGGAATGTGGGTGATGCCCACGGCCACCATCAGATTCAACAGCCCTGGCCCAAGGGCGGACGAAATGACAATGGCGAGCAGGATCGTGGGGATCGCCAACTGAACGTCCATGACGCGCATCAAGAAGTTGTCCGTCACACCTCCGAAGTAGCCGGCGACGGCTCCAATGGCGCCTCCCGCCAGCAGCGAGATGGAAACGGCGATGAACCCGACCTGGAGCGAGACCCGCGAGCCATAGATGATTCGGGACAAAACGTCGCGCCCAAACTCGTCGGTACCCAGCGGATGGGCGATCGAGGGGGGCTTTCTTATCATCATATAGTCCTGACTCCAATAGTCATAGGGCGCTATTTTGTCGGCAAACACCGCGGTGACAATCAACAGCGCGATAATGACAAAACCCGCCACGGCCAAGTAGTTTCTGCGCAGTCGAATGAAGGTGTATTTCCACATGGAGTTTCCTTTTATTTTGGACACTGGGCGTGACTCCTACTTGACGTGAATCCTAGGGTCGATGAAGGCATAAAGGATGTCCGCCGCCAGGTTGATCAGACAGAAAGCGAGGGAGATGAAGAGCACCCCGCCTTGGATAATGGGATAGTCTCTCATGTTGATAGCGTCCAGCATCAGGCGTCCCACGCCGGATATGGAAAAGATCGCTTCAGTGATGATAGAGCCCCCCAGGAGGGTTCCAAACTGGATACTGATGATGGTGAGGATGGGTATCATGGCGTTGGGAAGGGCGTGGCGGAACACCACCACGCTTTCCCGCTGTCCCTTTGCTCTGGCGGTTCTAATGTAGTCGGAGCGAATGACCTCCAACACGCTGGAGCGAGTGATACGGGCGATGATGGCGATGCTGGAGCCGGACAAGGTGAGTATTGGCAGTACCATTTCGTTGAGGGAGCCGAACCCCATGGAGGAGAACCAGCCGAGATGGACGGAAAAGGCCAGTATGAGGAGCAGCCCTGTCCAGAACGTGGGCATGGAGACCCCCAAAAGGGTTATGAGCGTTGTGACGCTGTCCAGCAGGGAGTACTGACGCAGAGCGCAGATAATCCCCAGCGGGATGCCCGCTAGGGTGCTGAAAAGCACGGCGCAGGAGGCGAGTTTGGCTGTCATGGGGATGCGCAAGGACAGTTCGTAGGCCACTGGACTCTTCATGGCGTAGGAGTAACCCAGATCGGCTTTGAAGACCGCTCGATAGATGTAGCGTCCCAACTGGACGATGAACGAGTCGTCCAGTCCTCGTTCGGCGCGGAAAGCGGCGACGGCCTCTTCGGTGACTTCCTGCCCCAGCGCCAGCCTGGCGGGGTCTCCGGGGGTGAAGTAGAGGATCGTAAAAAGAACCGTCATTACAGAGAACATCACGGGTATGACCAAAAGAATCCTTCGAATGATATATTTCAGCAACAGGCATCTCTCCTTAAGCAAATGGGGTTCTCAGGAGGCCCCGCGGCCCCTGATGAAGACGCAAACACACATCTATGACATGATACGGCGTCACCACGACCTTCAGAAGTCTATTATACATATAAGTTTCGCCCCCATTCAAAAAGAAGCGCTAATATCCTACCCCTGAGTGGGGTCTTTTTGAAGCCCAAAACCCTTCACCCGTTTTAATTCAGCCTCCAGGGTCTTCGTTTTGGCCAAAAGACGCTCTTTTCCTTCCTCTATTTGGAACGCTACCTGCTCGAAGGCCGTGCCGCCATAGGTCTTTCGCCTTGCGACGCTCTCGTCCAAGCTCAAGATGTCGAGTATGTCCGCCTGAGTCTCTGGGATATGTTCCTGCCACTCCGCCAGGGTCAGCTCCGTCAGGGGCTTGTTGTTTTCCAGGCAATGCTTGACGAGTCGTCCCACCTTCCAGTGAGCGTCCCGGAACGGCACCCCCTTCACGACCAGGTACTCAGCGACGTCGGTGGCTAAGGCCAGACCAAGGCCCTTTTCCAGACCGGATCGGGCCGCCGCCTGGTCCGCCTCCGTGTTCGCGAGCAGCGGGGACAGTACCTCCAGTACGCCCTCCACCGTTTCCACAGAGGCGAAAAGTCCTCGTTTGTCCTCCTGTAGATCGCGATCGTAGGTCATGGGCAGGCCCTTCATCATGACCAAAAGGTCTAGCATGTGCCCCAAAACCTGGCCGGTCTTGCCGCGCACCAGTTCCAGCACGTCGGGGTTCTTTTTCTGCGGCATGATGCTGGAGCCTGTGCAGAACGAGTCAGGAAGTCGCAGCCAGCCAAATTCCTGCGTGGCGTAGAGGATCAGGTCCTCAGCGAGGCGTCCCGCGTGAACGGCGAAAAGCGACGCGAAGTGGTGGTAGTCGGCCATGTAGTCGCGTTGCGCGACGGTGTCCAGGCTGTTCCGTGTAGGACGGGCGAAACCGAGGAGCTTCGAGGTCGTCTCTCGGTCCAGCGGCAAGGTGGAACCCGCCAGTGCCCCAGCCCCCAGCGGGCACTCGTCCAGTGAGGCGAGCGCGGCGTCCAGGCGTCCGCTGTCCCGTGAGAACGCCTCGAACCAGGCCATCCAGTAATGCCCCAAGGATATGGGCTGTGCTTGTTGCAAGTGCGTGTAGCCCGATATAATAAGACCCTGGTGCCTTTCCGCACGACCCAGAAGCGTCTCCAAGAGCAAGAGCAAGCCCCTTTGTAGGCCCAGGAGCCGATCCCGGAGGTAGAGGCGCATCGTCACGGCGATCTGATCGTTGCGGCTGCGACCGGTGTGGAGCTTCGCCCCTACAGGACCCAACAGCTCGATCAGGCGGCTTTCAACGTTCATATGCACGTCCTCCAGGCGTTCGGATGGTTTGAGTTCCCCGCCGCGTATCTCTTGACATATCCGGTTCAGCCCGTCCTCAATACGCTCCATCTCTTCCGCCGTCAGTAGCCCCGCCGCCGCCAGAGTTCTCGCGTGGGCGATACTGCCCTGAATATCGTGTTCGTAAAGTTGCCAGTCCAGGTCCAGCGACTGCGTAAACTTCAACACCACCTGCGCGGTGTCCGCTTCAAAACGCCCTTTCCACATTTTTATCTCTCTCCTTTTTATTTCTGGAGCCTTCGCTCCCTGACCCTCCAAGTTTATCGCATCTCAATATGGTCTTTAAGTCCCTGTATGGACGTTGCTTTAAATCGAATCATTTGAGCTCTTTCGGCCTCCTTTACAAGCGAAGTATCGTTAGAGTACGTGGCGCTGCGTAAAGAGAGGGTTTTCTTCACAGAGATCACGAAAAGCCTCTTGATACCGAAAAGCAGCTTACGTCCTTTGATCCAAACGCTATGCAAACGGCGGTTTTTGTATTACAGGGAAAGAGAGCAAAGGTACTTCTTGGGAGACCGGATTTTCTCCTTGGGCGCTGACTACGGCAACAACGTCGGACTGTTGGGCATGGTCAACGACGTGCTTGCGGGGAACGTAGGAGAAACTTGTTATTTGGGCGTCCTTGCCGGGAACGGGGTGCTTTACTTGCTAAAGCAGGTCTCTTCCAGCCCCATCCAAGTGACGGCGCGTCCAAGCTACCACTTGAAGGCTTATGCCTCCGCCATTGGGAAATCACTGCTCTCTCAGCTCAGTAAGGAAGAACTGCCGCTTTTGTACTCGGAAGGCCTAGTTTCCGTGACGGAAAACACCGTCGCGGCTGTGGAAAAGCTCTGGTAACAACTGAAAGAGGGGAGGAAAAAAGGCTTTTTTTACGAGAGGGAGGAGTCGTCAGCACACATTCAACGCGTGGCCATGCCTGTGTTTTTCCGGCAAAAGATAACGGCGGCGTTGAGCGTCGCGTTTTCGGTGTTTAACGATGTCCCAAATTTGGAACAGATACGGCTCAACAAGGAAAAACTCATTTTGGCCTGCCAGCAGATTGAGGTCATTGTAGATAACCTTTTACCTTTGACCAGAGCTTCTCTACTGGATTCAAATCTGGACTATACGGAGGCAAATATTCAATCTTTCCAACTTCTTTATAGCGGGTCGCATAATCATGCGCAGAAATAAGAGGCTAAAAACCGGATATAAACGGTAAAAACCTTGCACAGAAAAGAGCGAACCGTTATAAAAGATAGCTTCAAACGTTTCAACGCGCGGCAAATCGTTGCCAGGCTAACGGGAAAACCTGTCAATTCTTTCAACTCCTTTAATGTAGCGTCTGAATGCTCGTAAACGGTTTGCCGAAAAGGTTCAAATTCGCTTCTTACTACACTTTGGAAAAAACTATGGAGCGCAAAAAGGCTATGTTAAGAGTTCTAAAACAATTTTTTAGAGTAAATGAACTTTCAGATAGTTACAAGGTTACGAAAAAAGTTATACCAAACTATAGAAATAAACCTATGTTATTACTACGTTTATTACTAATTTGTAACTTTGTAACTGGTAGTCTTGCCAAATAATTAAATAAAGAGCTTTATACAACATGATTATCGAGTTGTTTCAGGTATGTAATTCTGAGATAATAGAAACGAGCTAAAGTAGGCGGAGGTCAAGACACGCGACAGGAAGAAATGAATTCGCGAGAGTTTATGGATCTCTTTCGAATGGAACAAGACTGCCGGGATCATTTTTTCCGATTCAAATGGCCGGATGAATTCAAATGCCCAAAATGTGGGCATGGAGAGTATTTTTTCATCGCCGGGCGCAATCTGTATCAGCGCGAACAATGCGCTCATCAAGCGTCCTTGACTGCGGGAACCATAACGCGTCGGAGCCGGAAGGGGTTACGGGAATGGTTTTTGGTCATCTATCTTTTCACACACGATAAGAGGGGAATTTCCGCCTCCCGGCTTGCGGAAAACGTGGGAATCTCTTACTACACGGCATGGCTGACGCCGCGTAAACTCCGAGAAGCTATGAGTTCCGGCGACGAAGAGTAACTTCTGAAAGGGATGGTGGAGATGGACGA
>JAITGK010000094.1 GCA_031280635.1 Synergistaceae bacterium | reverse complement strand
GCCTTGGCTCGGGCCTCAGATTCGGCAGCTGCTTGCTCTAATGCCGCAGAAAGCTGAACCTTATATGAACGCTCCTGCATTATCAGCTTCCAGTCATGCATATAAGCTAAATAGGATTCCCGGTTTTGCATAAATATTTTCTCCGCTGACAGCGCTTCCTTTATTCCTGGCTCCTGTTCCGCTATCTGCTCCATCTTTTTACCTCCTACATTCGCAAAATATGCCAGCCACCGTTCCATCTTGTTATTAGGTACTTTCACGCTTCTTAAAAATTTATTCACCTCGAAAAAAATCAGACGCGTGCCGTCGTTTAATGCCTCTCCTGTCTCTTCATCCCTGTACGAAAAACTGCTTCTGTAATGTTCCTTCGCGAATTGTTCGTATTCCAAAATGTGAACGGAGATCGTCTGTCCCGCCGTGCCGTACCTCTTGCCTCTCTCTACCTTGTCACCATGTACCCAACTTAAATAGATAACCGCACGTTCCACAAAATACTGGTCAGGAGCAATCTGTGCCTCGATATTCACAGTGTCCCGGCCATCCATTAACGCCACAACGTCAAAGCGGCCTCCCTTGGCGCCTTGATGTTCCGGAGAGTGTTCTCTGTCAAGAAATTTAGCTTTCTTGAACACTCCCCCGCCGTCAGGATAGACAAGCGCGTTTACCATGTCAAGAAAAACAGACGAATTATTCTTTTTGCAGAAAACGAACTTAAAAAGGCTGTCGGAGAGCCTCCGCACTTTGCCCTCCTTAAATTCTTTATCCACCTGTTGTGTATCTTTGGGAAGTCCCCGCGAGGCATTCTCTGTCAACATATCAACTCCTTTCGATTTTCGCCCTAGGGGCTCAAGGCCCCTGAGCGGGGCATGGGGCGGAGCCCCACAAGGGGTCAGTGCTTCCTTTACCGCGTTTTGGAAATTATTTCCGCAATCTGCACGGCATTTGTAGCCGCGCCCTTGCGGAGCTGGTCGCCGGAGACCCACAACACTAAGCCCTTGTGCCCCTCTGCCGCGCTGTCGTCGTACCGGACGCGCCCCACATGGATCAAGTCCTGGTCGGAGGCGTAGAGCGGCATGGGGTACAACCGTTCAGCGGGGTCGTCCAGCAGCTTCACTCCCGGTGCGTTCTTCAATATCTCCCGCGCCTCGTCTGGGGACAAGGGACGCTCCATCTCTGCCGTCAGCGCCTCGGAGTGGCTGCGCAGCACCGGCACGCGCACGCAGGTACAACTCACCCGCAGGTCGGGGGCATGCAGGATTTTCCGCGACTCGTTGCGCATCTTCAGTTCTTCCTTCGTGTAATCGTCCTCGTCGAAGGCGTCAATGTGGGGGATGAGGTTGAAGGCGATAGGGTACGGAAAGGCGGAGGCTACGGGCGCGGCCCCCCGCGCGTAGTCTTGCACCTGCCGCTCCAGCTCCTCCAGGCCCGCCTTGCCCGCGCCGCTCACGGCCTGATAGGTGGAGGCCACCAGGCGCGTGAGCCCCGCTGCCCGGTGCAGAGGCGCCAAGGCCACCAGGGCGATGATCGTGGAGCAGTTGGGGTTCGCGATAATCCCCTTGTGACGGGCGATATCCTCCGGATTCACCTCAGGCACCACCAGGGGAACCTCCAGGTCCATGCGAAAAGCGCTGGAGTTATCAATGACCACGGCCCCGCACCGCGCCGCCGCGGGAGCCCACTCCCTGCTCACGCTGCCCTCCACGGCGAAAAGGGCCACGTCAATGCCCTCGAAGCTCGACGGCCCCACTGCCTCCACTGGCGTTTGAGCCCCGCGCCACTCCATGGAGCGCCCTCCCCGCGAGGCCAGCAGGCAGAGGTTTCTCACGGGAAAGTCACGCTCCTCCAAGATTTTAATCATCTCGACGCCAACCGCGCCCGTCGCGCCGAACACCGCCACGTTGAGCCCCGGCATGACTAGACTCCCAGGCACTCTCTCATGTCGCTGTTGATCTGCCCCTTGCAGTTGTCCGACGCCGTCACCAAAGGCAGGCGCAGGCGGTTGTCGCAGTAACCCAGCCTGCTGACGGCGTACTTAACCGGCATGGGGCTGGTCTCCATGAACAGGTTCTTCATCAGGGGAAAAAGCTTCAGGTGCAGCTCGCGGGCCTCGGTCACGCGCCCAGCCAAAGCAGCGCGCACCATATCGGAGGTCTCCTTGGGGGCCACGTTGGACAGCACGGAAATCACCCCGTGCCCACCCGCGTTCACCAGGTGAAACGCCTGGTCGTCGTTGCCTGATAAGATCAGGAAATCGGACCGGACGCGGCGAAGTTTGCGAATTGTGTCGTCCACCTGGGCCTGATTGCCGGACGCCTCCTTGACGCCCACGATGTTTTGCACCGCTGCCGCCAACTGCGCCACGGTGTCGGGAAGCAGGTTGACCCCTGTGCGCCCCGGCACGTTGTAGAGGAGCACGGGGATTTTAACGCTTTCGGCCACGGTTTTAAAATGCCGGAAAAGCCCCTCCTGGGAGGGCTTGTTGTAGTAGGGCGTAACCACCAGCACCCCGTCTGCCCCCAGCTTCTGAGCCTGACGGCTGCTATCCGCGGCGTGGGGCGTGTTGTTTCCCCCCGTCCCGACGACCACTGGCACGCGACCCTTCACCCGCTCCACGGAGAAACGGATGATCTCCTCCCGCTCGGCATCAGAGACGGTTGGGCTTTCCCCAGTGGTGCCCAGCACCACCAAGAACTCCACCTTCTGGTCGAGCTGCCAGTCGATCAGCCTCCCGAAGTTGTGATAATCGATCCCGCTTGAGCTGAACGGCGTGATCAGCGCTGTTCCCGTTCCCTTGAACATAAAAACTCCCCCTTCTTTTTGTCATCACCGCATCTGCAGTCACTTGCTCTTGTAACCTTCGTCCCCAGGGGCTATAGATCTTCAAAAGGGGTTTGTCCGAGAAAGGAGCGGATTTCCTCGGAAGAGTGGAGGCGGCCCGCATTCATGCCAGGGCATCGTTTCGCGTGACGGTCCCACTCGTCCTTCGAGGCCGTCACGGACGGCCAGAAAGGGAAAAGTGCGCATTGGGCAGGACGCAAGGGATAAATTCCGCACCGCGCGCTTTTTTCGTCAGGGTCTCCCGTTGCCAGAAACACGCAATCGCCGTTTCCTCGCTCGGCAAAGCTCGGCCTGCCCCACCGGAGCGTCACGTACCTTCGCCGAAACTCGCCCTCCGTGAAACCCAGGCTTGCGCGGACGCGCTCACCTTCCCCCGCAGTGAAAAAAATAGCGCCGGGTTCTCCCCGGCAGCATCTTCCACACCCAACGCAGGTGAAGCGCAGGCCCTCGCCCCACCACCCGCCGCCGAATTCAAGCATGGCATCAAGCGCCGTCCGGCTCATCGTCGGTTTTCATTCCCGCCGCCACATTCGTGATCATCTGGTCGTAGAGCACCTTCCACAACCCGGCTCCGCCGCTTTTGGATAACTCCTCGGAGGCCATTTCCACGGAAAGGTCCTCCATCTGCTTCCAAGGCCGCGCCTTCTCGTCACCGCCGCCCAGGGCCCTGGCGTTCTTTCTCATTTGCTTCCAGAGCTGCGCCAACAGAATGGACTCAAACTGCTGACAGGACTCCTTCAGCTTCCGCGCCTCCATCGTTTCGTGCACCGCGGGGGGAATCTCGGCGGCGGCGTTCCTGGCCCTGACGTTGTCTATTCGCAAGGAGTTCATGACGGGCCTCACATGTTGATGAGCTGGCCGTGAAGCGCCCCAGCTTCGTTAATGGCCTGCAAAATAGCAATGACGTCGCGGGGCGTCGCGCCGATGGCGTTGATGACACGGACCAGGTCACGCACCGTGGTGGTCGCGGGCATGGCGATCATGCTGGTGCCGTCCTCGGCCACGGTGATGTCCGTGCGGTTCTCCACAGCGGTCTGGCCGGGGCTTATGGGGTTAGGCTGCACCACGTTGGGGTCTTCCGCCACACTGACGGTCAGGTTTCCGTGGGCCACGGCCACGGAGCTGATCTTCACGTCGCCGCCCATCACCACGGTTCCCGTGCGCTCGTTGACCGCCACCCGCGCCGTCACGTCGGGCTCGATTTCCAGCTTTTCCATCTTGGCCAGAAACGCCGTTGGAGCCCCCACGTACTGCCCCGGCAGGTCCACCACCACCCGCCCCGCGTCAGCCGGGCGCGACACCGCGCCGAAGGTGGAGTTAATTGTGTCCGAAATTCTCTGAGCCGTAGTGAAATCGGGCGTGTGCAGGAGCAGCGCCATCTGCCCGCCGTCCGCGTAACCCGTGGGGACCTCGCGCTCGACGATGGCGCCTCTGGGAACGCGCCCCGCCGTGGGGATGTTCTTCGTCGTCGTGGCGGCCGCGCCCCCAGCCGCATAACCTCCCACCAAGACGGGCCCCTGAGCGACGGCGTAGACCTTGCCGTCTGCGGCCATCAGGGGAGCTTGAAGCAGGGTGCCGCCCTGGAGGCTCTTGGCGTCCCCCATGGTGCTGGCGGTCACGTCGATGGTCTGACCGGGCTTCACGTAAGGCGGGAGGTCCGCCGTCAGGGAGACTACGGCGACGTTTTTACTGCGAATAGACCTTTCGTCCACGTTGATGCCGTACTGCTGCAGCATGTTCTTCATCATCTGCATTGCCATGGGGGATTTATCACCCGTACCTACCAAACCGGTCACGATCCCGATCCCGGAAAGCTGGTTGGAGCGCGCCCCCTCCACGTCCACCACGTCTTTAATGCGCACGCGGGGATGCACCCGCCCGAAGTCCATGTCCTGGAGATCCACCGCGCCCCGGGCGGGTCCCGCCAGCAGCAGGGCAAAAAGAACAATAAAAAGAATTTTTAGTTTTTTCATGATCAGGCCTCCGCTCCTCAGCAGTTAGCAGTTAGAAGATAGCCTGAAGCACCTGGGTCAAAAGGCCTGGCTTCTGAGTTCGGGTCAAGGCTCCCTTGCCCTTGATACCCAACTCCGCGTTGGCGATCAGGTTGCTTCGTATTTGGTTGCTGCTGTTGACGTCCTGGGGACGAATAACGCCTACAAGCTGCAGCTGAAGGGTTTCCTCGCTGGTGCGAACGTCACGCATTCCCTCGATAACCAAGTTCCCGTTGGGCAGCACGTCCGTCACCACACAGGAGATTGTCGTTCTCCCGTAATGCTTACGCTCAATGGAGCTATCGCCCTTGGCGTCGTTAGTAGAGGTCAGCCCCAACTGGCGGATGAAGCTCAAAATCCCCCGCCCGTCGCTGACCGAGTTGCTGGTGGATTTTTTCAAGTCCGTGACCGCCTTGTCCTTGGTGTCCGTCTGTTCATCGACCAACACCGTCACGATGTCGCCTATCTGGCTTGGGCGTTTGTCCGCCACCCAGTTGGTGGCGTCGTTCCAGAGCGACACGGCCCAAACCCGCGTCCCCGAAAGCACGCACCCCGCTACAATCAACGCCGCCATGACGGCGGACCATCCGCGTCCTTTCTTCTTCAATAGCGTTTTCACCCCTCGTTAGAGCTATTGGCTCGTTTATATTTTCGCGGAAACCCTTTTTCCAGGTAACAATTATACAACCTTTAGAGCTTTCCCGTAAAGTCGCTTTCTCCGCAAGGAACGTCGCAAGGAACGTCTGCTGAAAGCGGCGTGTAACACTCGCAATACGCGCACCACCGCTCGTAAACTTCGCGCAGAGGCGCGTCAAGATAGCTGAGTGACTCGCAGACAGAGCCTGCGATGCCGCCGATAATCGCTCCGAGCATTAGACAGCCTGAGTGCCGCAATCCGGGCAAAAGTTAGAAGCTACCATTTTTCTGCACCTGGGGCAGAACTTGTCTCCCGCTGCCGGCCGCATGCCGTCCATCATCTGCCGGCTCACCTGCTGTCCCATCTGCATACCCATCGCCATTTGCGCCACATCGGACGCTGCGCCGCTTCCGCCCTTCCTGCCCATGCTGTCCGCCATAGATATGGCCGCGTACTTACCGACGTCGCCGACGAAGGCTTGCGCCGCAACCTTTTCGGCCATTGCCTGAACTTCTTTGGGATAGTTGACGGCGAGAATGTTCAGACTCGCCACACCGAGACCGATATCCAGAAGCTCCTGGTCAAGTTCCGCCATCATTTTTTTGCCGAGGGTGCGGCTGTTTGCCTGCAAGCCTGCCAGCGCGTTCAAACCGAGCTGCCGCTCTCCGTCCAGCATACATTCGGCGATGATGGGATTCAGATTGCCCATGATGCGCTCTGAGATGTCGTCCAGCGAGCAGGTGGACTTAACGCCCGTCACCTTTTTGATAAAGGTCAGGTAGTCGCGGAACTCCACAACCATATTCCCGTTGCAGCCGACGGGAATTCCCGACGGCACTTCCGGCGTCGGAATCATGATGCGCTGCCTCGTTCCCCAGGGAAGTAAAAGCTGTTTCGCGTTGACAAAATAGACCTCCGCCCGCATGCCCGTGTCCGAGCGCAGCGAGAAAAAGCCTTTCAGCGTGGAGAGGAACGGGGTAATCTGCGTTTCCACGTCAAAATTGCCCTCGTCTTTGAATATGCCCTCAATTATCCCGTTGGCGTAAAATATCGCGTTCTGCCCCGCGCGTATGATGAGCCTCGACCCTTTTTTTATCTCATTGGCAGGCCATTTGTAAAACAAAATATTGTCCCTGAATTCTTCCCACTCAATAGTGTCTTTCCCTTGTCCAAACCATGCCATTCCGTTCACCTCTTCATTTGCGTCTGCCGTTTTTCAGGAAGCCCATAAATAGGCCTCCAAACCTATGAACACAGCAATAAATGCGATCAGCGCCAGCTCCAGAAACAGAACCCAGGCGCGAGACCCGTCCACCGGCAGCCTGCCTGACATCGTGCCGTTCTGCCCGTTGATGGCGAAGAGATAATCGCGGTCTTTGAACTTCGCGGCAAACATCCACACGGGAAACATAACGTACTCCGACAGCGCCTTGTCCACGGAAAAATTGCTGGAGGAAAGCGACACCGAACTGTACCCCTGCACGGTGTCCAGCAGAGTGGATTCGGCCGCTGGCCTCAAACGGCGGCGCAAAGCCCCCGACGTGTTTTCCTCCTTGGTGGTGGGCGCCTCAGCGTAATGCCCCGCCAGGTATTTCTTGGAAAAGGGCGTAAGCTCGGATAATTCAAAAGGTTCTATCTCATGCATCGCCTCGTCGTCGATCTTGTCCGACACGTCGTGGGGAACCTTTCTGAATGCCATCGCCCCCGAGCGGCGCGCCTCGTAGGTGTCCACCTTTGTGTAGATATATTCGCTGTCTTCCCATCGTGTGACGTTCTCGCACCTTGCGGTGATGCTCGCGGAGCATTCGGCGTCGAACAGGCGAAACGGCACGTACACGCTTTTCAAATCATTATATGCCACCCTAGACCGGAACACCTTCGGGAGAAGGGGCTTGTTTTTCGTTTTGCCCCGGAACAGCTCGAAAGCCTCGTCTCTTGTTATTCTGAACGGCAGGACACGGCTGGGCATGTTTTTGCCGGACAGCAGCTTTTCTGAAATGGTGACGGGGGTTTTGCAGTAAGCGCAGAAAGACGCCGCCAGCGTCTCGCTGTCCGCCATCAGCTCCGCGCCGCACAAATGGCAGGTATATGCCGCGACGGAGATTTCCTTTTCCTCCGCATTGGAAATATCGGAAACTTCCGCCTCTTTTCCATCGGCGGCTTCCCTCGCCTTATTCCATAAACTTCCCTGTTCGTCGTCCGGAAAGGCTTTGTTCATCTCCTCCAAGGTGAATGCCGAAGCGCAGCGGCCGCATTTGAAGGTCCTTGAGGCAATGTCGAACACCACCGCGCCTCCGCAGTTGACGCATGAATACACAGAAACAGACATGACGCGCCCCTTTCATTTGTTTCTTTGCTGCCGAATCAAAATCTGCCCTCGGAACGGCTGCTGGTCCCGCCTCTGCTGGAGCCGGAGCCGCTGTTCGATTTACGCTCTTTCTTGGAACGGCTGGTGTGGGTATGAAGGAAAACGTCGCTTATGTAAGAAAGCCGCAAGCTGCCGCCCACCAGGTAATTGCGGGCTGAAATTTTCTTTCTCATTCCGGCGTTGTGCGTGAGGCGAAGGACGAGCAATACGATCACGGGCAGCGCGGCGGCCGCCAGTAAGCTGCACAACAGCGCCCATTCCAGTTCGTCGGCCATTTTTATATTGGGAATCGGGGAACCGAGAAATTTGGACACATCATCGATAAATACCCCGCAGGCCGCGTAATAATCTCCTTTTCCAAGGGCTCTGTCAATATTCTTCTGGATATCCCAGCGTTGATTTCCGCCTATTTTCCTCTCGGTTTTCTTTCCGTAATCCCTTACTGCCACGTACTGTTCCTCAATTTTCAGCTTGGGAGGAGCGCCTATCAGGAGACATACGAAATTCCCGTCGGAGCGGTCACGTTCGTAATCGCTGAAAGAACCATAAATGCCGCTCTCGAACGCGTACAGGGTATCTCTCGCGGAGAGGCCGCTCAATACGATCAGCAGATCGACGCCGTACCTGTCATGCGCGTTGAGTATCGCGCTTTGCAGCTTCTCCTCCTGCTCTTCCGTCAAAACGCCCGCGAAGTCGTATATTTTCCGGGCGGGATCCATCGGGGGCATTTCAAAATGAGCGGCCTGCCACGCTTCGGCTTGCTTGACGGGGAAATACAGGCATCCTTCATACAACGAAACAGTGTTTATAGTATCTCTAACCGATCTTTCCCTAGACCATATATTGTAGCTGCCCGGCTGGTACGTCCCGAAAGGCGAAACGGAAACGGCGCCGCTTTTCGCGGAAACGGCCAGGATAAAGAAACCTTTGAACAGACCCGAATCCCGAAAATTCCGTTTGTAAAAGGAGCTGGCAAACCGCCGCAAATATTCCTGATCCGCCGCCTCTTCCAAAACAACGACGATATGGCCGACGCCCATACTGCCGGACACTTCCCGCGCCTTGGCGGACAAAGTGAGGAGTTCTTCGCCGGACAGGCGTCCGCTGAAATCGTAAACGAACGCGTCCGGTTCTGCATCAGGTACGTCGATGTTGAAGAGAGCGATTTTTTCCCCGACCAGTTTCGCGGTTTTGTCCAGAAAATACCGAGCCGCCGCGGCGTAGTTCTTGTTCGACATATCTCTGGTGTACCCCTCGCGGATGACGCTTGCCTCGCTGTCGGACACCATTGTGCGCAGCTCGCCGTAAAAGTCGTTGGCAGCCCTGCGTGTCCTCATATTGACCGACATCATCGCGCACTCGGCAATGCCGCCCGCGCCGGCGATGTTCTGCTCGTAAAAATTTCTGCTGTACGTTTCCAGCACACTGGCGGAACTGTCGTCCGTGGTCAGGATAACGAAATGAACGTCCGTTCTGGCCGAATATTCCCGAGCCAGAGCCTGCAGTCTCGCTTTTTCGGAGTCCGAGAAGATACCCGCGTAATCGTATACGTACCGCATTCCGGCAGTCACCCCGGCCGCGCTCGCCGGGAGAGCCGCCGCGAGCGTGATGAAGCCGGCGAAAACAACCACGGCAGTCAACGCGATAGCCGCTGAGGAAATTTTCCTTGCATTCTCCTCTATAGAGGACATGTCAATCATTCTCTTGTTTCTTGAGACTGGCTTTCAACGCGGCGAGCTGATCTTCCACCCGATCGGCCTTAACCTCCTGGGTAGCCGAGTCGTATTTTTTCGCTAAATCCTCGACTTCCTGCACCTCCTTGACAAGTTCTTTGTTGAGGGCCGCGGCGGCGTCTGCCGCATCCACCCGTTTCTGCACCGCGTCGAACAAGTTGTCCACGCCGCTCAAGGGGTTATTGCCGAACTTTTCGTCGAATTTGTTCAGCTTCTCCTGCTGCTGTGCCACGGCCAAATTCCGCTTCAGCTCACCCAGCTTGCTCTCCGCGGCATGGATGTCGTCAGCCAGTTTTTTCAGCAATTGCCTCATCTTATCGCTGTTGTCTTTAGCGCGGGTGTACTGGGCGGACAAATCCGTCCTTTCAGATTCCAGATGGTTCTTATGAGTTAAAAACTTTCTGGCGTCGTCATCATTGCCTTTTTTGACGGCTGCCGCGGCGTAGTTCTCGTACTTGCCGCATTCCGCCTTATTCTCGGCCAGTTTGCGGGCGAGTCCCGTTTCTTCGGCGATCACAGCGGCCGCCTCCGCCTTCACTTGGGCGACGTTATCCTTCGCGTCCTTGATATATTTTTCCAGGAGCTTATCCGCGTTACCCGCTTCCGCTTTGGAAAGAAGTGCATTGATGTTCGCGCTCATGATGTCTGTAAACCTGCTCAATATCCCCATAATCGTTTCTCCCTTCTATATTTTGTGCAGGACAGGGCGACGCCGATACCCATATAGTCCTTCAGCATTATTATATACCCGCGGGTCGTTTCATTTCCGTAAAGCGCCTGGTGAACTTCGAGCGTGTGTGAATAGTTCCGCGCACCCAAATCCGCAGGCAAGTTCTAAGGAGGGAGTTTGCTTTTTTGACGAAGGCAAGTATAATGGCGTAAAAATCCCTTGCGGGGTTTTGCCTGGACAAGCGCGAAAATCCTGCGGAAAAGAGCTGAATATCGTGTATTTTACGGATGACGCCGCTAATTTAAGCTGGTATAATGGCCACAGGGCCACAGGGCCACAGGGCCACAGGGCCACAGGGCCACAGGGCCACAGGGC
>JAITGK010000059.1 GCA_031280635.1 Synergistaceae bacterium | reverse complement strand
CCGGACTACAGAGCGGACGGCGAGATCACGGGGGCCGCCCTCCATTGCCTCAACGTCTTGTACCGCGTCCAGTTGAGCAGGGACAAGGCGGTCGAACTCTATGGACACCTGAAGCTCCTAGCCGACTCCTACAAAAAGAACGAACATTACTCGCGCGACAACCTGTTCACCATCATGACGAACATCCTCGCCCGCAAACAGGAGAAGACGAGCGGCGGCTACTCCAGTGGTGGATCGAAGACCGAGACCAACGAGTGGGGAATCCCCATCCACGAGGGGTACCATTCCCGCCAGGAGCCGATGATCTTGGACGAGTTGGATGAGCCCGTCAGCCTCCGGGACGACCTCTGCGGGTACCTTGGCCAGATGAACGCCAACTCCCGCCACCTGTTTCTGCGGGAGGTGGTGCGGAACGGCAGCGCCAGCCCCGTCCAGCGCGACGTCCTGGTGCGGTCCTTGGCCGATCGCAGTGGGTGGAGCTCCAGCCAGGCCTGGCAGCATCTCAAAAAATTGCCACTCACCGACGACGAGGTCAAAACCCTGGAGGGCTTCCTGCGCTTCAAAGACGGGGCGATGCGGCAGCACGTCTATCTGAAGCTTCTGGACCAGAACCCGAAGAAGCTGGGCGAGTCCATTCAGCGGTTGCGAAGCGACAAGGACAAGATGCGCGCCGCGGCGGGGGAGGAGCTTTTGTCAATTCTGGGAAGAAGGAAGACCGAGGCGAAATACCAAGACGTGTGGCTTGCGTGCGCCGGCCCGGAGGCGGAGGAAGAGGGCGGAGAAAAAGCCGCGGAGAAAAAGACAAGCGCCGCTCCAGCCCTTGACCCGTTCTTTGATCTCTACGACTCGGCGGCCCCGCTGACGGAGTTCTCCCTCGACGCGCCAGACCTGTCGCCCGAAAAGCTTTTCCCCATCACCTTCGAGCAGGTGAAAAAGTTCCTCGACGCCTTCGACGCCGCCATCATCCAAAACGCCGAGTACCAGTACAAGGCTCAGGGCGGGTATACCGTCGTCCTGGGGGCGGAGGGCTGGCTGCGGTCCGTGTACCGGCCCGATGGGGACTACGACAGAGAAAGCCGCCGCGCGTTGGGACTGGACAACTACCCGTTGCCGGAGGTCTGGAGGGACCTGGCGCGGAAGCTGGGCGTGACGGCGAAGTTCATCGTCCTGTTCAATAAGCTGGAGCTGGCGCGAAAAAGCCGCAACGACTACGACCAAAAGCCCGATTGGCTGTTCTCCCTGCCCTGGTTCTCCGGCTTCGCTCAAGTCGCCGCGGACGTCAGGGAATACTACGGCAAGAAATCTATAAAACACCCCCGCAAAATCGAGACCCTCGCCGGGACCCTCCAAACGGAAATCCCGCCCGCCGAGCGCTACGCCGTCCTGCGCCCGATCGTCAGGGCGTTTCTGACGGAGGAGGCCGGCAACCCGAAAAAGTATTATAGCTACGTGGACCCGTGGTTCGGCAGCCTGCGGGTCGCCGCCGTCTCCGACGAGGACTTCACGGATTGTTTCAAACTCACCTACGGCTGCGTGTGCCGTTCTTTGGAGAAAAATAACTCCCTAAGCTTCGACGCGAGGGATTTCGCCCGCGTCCACGCCCTTGGCCTGCTGTCCGAGGAGGAGCTGACCCGACTGCTTGTGAGTTACGGCAAAGTCGCCCCTCCCCTTTTCTACACCTTAACGGAGCCGAAGCGAAGCGAAAAAATTGAAATTTTCAAGACATACCCACGCTTCACGCCCGTCCGAGACAGAATCGTTCAGCGCGTCGTCGAGACGGAAATCCGCAGGGGCGAGATGGCCACCAGCGTTAGCGGCATTGCTGGGCACATTGAGCGCTTTGAGGGCGCGCGGCACTTCGTGGACATCTTGGAGCGGATGGGGAAAAACAAAAACCCTTTCGATCGCTCCGGGTACGGCACGAACACGAAGAGGGCCATGCTGAGTCACCTGATCCAGGCCTGCCGCCCAACTTCGGGAGAGGACGCCGCGGCGCTGGGAAAGCTGCTTGAGGGGAAGAACATCCCCACGCAGACGCTGCTTGACGGCGCGATGTTCGCCCCCCAGTGGATCGGGCTCGTCGCCGAGCATCTGGGCTGGAAAGGCCTGGAGTCCGCTTGCTGGTACTTCCACGCTCACGTCAACGAAAACTTCTCGGCGGAGAAGGAGACGATAGTGGCGCGGTTTTCAGATATCGCCCCCCAGGACTTCAACGACGGCGCCTTCGACGTGGAGTGGTTCCGGGAGGCTCACGCGGCGCTGGGGAAAGAGCGGTTCGCGATGGTCTACAGCGCGGCGAAGTACATCTCCGGCGGGGCAAGCCACAGGCGCGCGCAGCTCTTCGCCGACGCGGTCACGGGCAAGCTGAAGTTGAGCGAAACGGAGGCGGAGGTGGTGAAAAAACGCTCCAAAAACCACGTTCTCTGTTACGGACTCATTCCGTTCAAGAAAGGCGGGAAGAAGGACGCGGGCGCTTCCACCAAAGACATTCTTCACCGCTACGAGGTGCTGCAGAAGTTTTTGAAGGAGAGCAAGCAGTTTGGGGCGCAGCGCCGCGCGTCGGAGGCCTTGGTCGTTCGCGTCTCCACGGAGAACCTGGCGCGGGGCGCGGGGTACGGCAACGTCACCCGCTTCGTGTGGAGCATGGAGGGCGAGAAGCTGGACTCCGTCAAGCCGTATTTCGAAAAGAAGAACGTGGAGGACGTGACGTTGCGTCTCCAGGCGGACGCCGACGGCAAGGTGGAGCTCAAGGTCGAGGCGAAGGGCAAGGAGCTGAAGGACGTTCCCTCCAGGGTGAAAAAAGACCCCTACGTGGAGGAGCTTCGGGAGGTTCAGAAGTCGCTTCGCGATCAGTACTCTCGCGCCCGACTGACGATGGAACAGGCAATGGAGCGGGAGGAGAAGTTCGAGGCCGGGGAACTCGCGAAGCTGGCGGTTCACCCCGTCATCGGGCCGATTGTGAATAAGCTGGTCTTCAGGTCAAAGGACGGGCTGGGGTACATTCAGGACTTCAAGAGGCAAACCGACGAGTTGATCGTCGCGCACCCAGTTCATCTGATGGAGTCAGGGCGATGGAGCGAGTTTCAGCGGGAGCTGTTCGACAAGGAGATACGGCAGCCCTTCAAGCAGGTTTTCCGGGAGCTTTACGTTCCCACGGAGGATGAGTTGAGCGAGGGAAGTGTCTCCCGGCGTTACGCGGGGCATCAGGTTCAGCCCAAGCGAGGCGTGGCCCTGCTGAGAACCAGGGGCTGGACGGTACACTACGAGGAGGGGCTTCAGAAAGTGTACCACAAGGAAAACCTGGTGGCGGAGATTTACGCCGCGGCGGACTGGTTCTCCCCGGCGGACGTGGAGCCCCCGACCCTGGAGTACGTGACGTTCCATAGCCGCAAGGACTACAAGACGGTTCCCATCGCCGACGTGCCGAAGATCATTTTTTCCGAGGTGATGCGCGACGTTGACTTGATGGTGAGCGTGGCTCACGCGGGCGGGGTGGACCCAGAGGCCAGCGCCTCCACGGTGGAGACGCGGCGCGCCATCGCGGCGGAGGTCGTGAGGCTGTTCAAGCTGGACAACGTGCGTTTCGAGGGAACCCATGCCTTTATCAAGGGCGTCAGGGGTGAGTACACCGTGCACCTGGGCAGCGCCCTGGCGCACAAAATGGCGGCGGGGGCGCTCTACGTACTGGCCGTCCCATCGCAGCACCGAGGTCGTATCTTCCTGCCCTTCGTGGACGAGGACCCCAGGACGGCGGAGGTGATGAGCAAGATCCTGCTTTTTGCCGAGGACGGAAAGATCAAGGACCCGGCGATACTGAGTCAGATGCGGGGAGAAGAGCCCTAAACGATGGACTCACAAGACAAAGATTCCAAAGATGTTGGACGTAAAAAAGTTGACTTATGAAGGAGACATCAATATAATTCTTTGTAATTTCTTCAGGGAAAGAGGGAAAAAAGATGAATCAGAAGAAAGCGTTGCTGGTTTGCGCGTTGGTGATGCTGGCCGTAGCGGGAGCCGTGTTCTGGAACTCCAGTCCCCACAGCGCCCTAGCTCCAGCGCCCACAGCGCCGACCCCCACAGCCCCGGAGCCCCCCGTGCCTACGCCCACGACTTCAACGCCCCCCGCGCCTGTGACCCCTCCCGAGGCTCCAGCTTCCTCCGCGCCCTCGCCGGCGGCGGGGACCGACTCGCCGATCAAGATCGGGTATCTCGCCACGCTCACCGGCGAGGGCGCGACCTGGGGCCAGCACGAGCGCGAGGCCGCGTTGCTGGCGGTCAAGGAGGTCAACGAAAAGGGCGGGCTCTTGGGCCGCTCGGTGGAACTCGTCTGCTATGACATCAAGGGCAAACCCGAGGACGCGGTGAACGCCATCCGCAGGATGATCTTTGACGACAAGGTCGTCGCGGTGGGAGGAAGCAACTACAGCGGCATTCAGCTTGCCGTGGCCCCCATAGCCGAGGCCGAGAAAGTCCCCGTCGTTTCCAGCTCCGCGACGAACCCGGTGGTGACGGTCAACCCGGATACGGGCAAGGTTCGGCCTTATATGTTCCGCGTCACCTACACCGACCCATACCAGGGCATGGTCATCGCCGACTACCTGATCCAGAAGTGCGGCGCGAAAAAGCTGGCGATCCTGGGTGACGTGGGCGACGCCTATTCCGAGGGTTTGACGGAGTTTGTGAAAGCCCGCGCGGATGAGCTCAAAGTGGAAAGTAAGTTCTGGGCCTTCCGGGGCGGGGACGTGGACTTCCGCGCTCAGTTGACGGAGGCCAAGGCTTGGGGCGCTGACGCTGTGGCTCTCACCATGCTCTACAAGGAAATGGGCTTGGTCATCAAACAGGCGGCGGACCTGGACTGGAAGCCCTTCTTCATGGGAGGGGACGGCTATAGCCCCAACATCTTCGAGATCGCGGGCGACGCCATGGAGGGAACTTTCTGGCTCTACCCCCTGCACAACGACGACCCGAAGCTCACGAACCTGATAGCGAAGTTCGAGAAGGAGTATGGGAGAAAACCAACAGAATTCCTCAACATGGCCTTTGGCTACGATATTTTGCAGATGATCCTTCACGCGATCGACACCGCGGGTAAGGCCGAGGGTCCCGCCATCCGCGACGCCATCGAAAACACGGAAAACCTTCAGGTGACGCACTTTACTTGGACGGTGGACAAGGCGACCCACAATCCCCTGAACAAGCCAGGGGCCGTCCTCAAAGCCGTCGGCGGCAAACTGGAATACCTGGAAACCTGGGCTCCCCAGGCGAATTTCTAAGAAATCGAACAGGAGGGGCGAGGGATCGCCCCTTTTTTTATGAGAGTAAGAGGCCAAAAGCTGGATATAAACGGTAAAAACTTTGCGCGTAAAAGAGTCAACAGCTCTATCGCGAATTTTAACCCGTCTTTACCTCATAAACCAACCTTCTATCATGGTTTTAAGCTCTATATAACTGATGCCCATTACCGTTGCCGCCAGGGCGATAAAGAAGACGATAATCGCGCCTACCGTCCGGAACGGCTTGGACGTTCCCTTTTTCATCTGGATAACCCCGAAAACGGAATATCCTCCGCACACCACCAAGAGCAAGTAGTTCAAAACCATGGTTTAAACGCCTTTCTTGACGAAATCGCGAAACACGACAGCGAGCTCCGTCTGCACTACAGGCAAGACATACGCGTTTTCCAGACCAGGCGGCGTGAAGCCAGGGACAAAAAAGCGCAGGTCTGTGGCCAAGCCGTTGGCCTTGATGACGGTATCTCCTTGAAAGCCGGATTTAATGGACACAATGTTGTTTTTGTTTAAAATAATAGGTTCCCCCGCTGCCTTGACTTCTTCACTCACGTCCAGGGGGATCACGACAATTTCCTTGTCCGCCTCCGAGAAACCGATGATGTAATTAAAGGTAGTCTTACTAAAAAAGCTGGATTTTATATAGTAGCCGTAGGCCACAGAGTACTTACTCGCGTTTTGAGCTTTTTCTGAAAAAATCGCCTTGATGAGCCCTAACGTGCGCTCGCTGTCTTCCTTACTTGGCTTGAACATCTGTCTCCACACACCCTTTCCATTTTTCTCTTCATCCGTTCGAACTCGCGGACTTCACATAAGAAGCGCTGAATACCCCTCTTGAAATAAAGCCAAAACCTCAAAGGATTGATTGCGTCTTCTTAAACATCAGAGCTGTTGACTCTTTTCCGCGCGAAGTTCTTGCCGTTTATACCAGGTTTTTGGTCTCTTATTTCCGCTCATGATTATGCGACTCGCTATAAAAACGCCTTTTTCATCCACAACAACCATCTAAAACCCCCTCCTTTTTGGTTTTTGAGAGTGTTTCCTTGAAATAATTCAGCGTAAGGCTCAGGCATTTCCGCGCTGGGCCGTCCCGGACACGCGAACACCCGCCACCAACGCGCCATCTTTTCTGGGGCGCGACACAACCGCTGACGCTCAAATTTCGCAAGGAAACTCGTTTTTGCGGAAACGCGCCTTCCGCGGCGCGTTCTTGTAGGTTAAGATAGAAAAGAAGTTCTAAACAAAGGAAACTCGTTAGAAAAGCACAGCTGCCGCCTGCCGCCTGCCGCCTGCCGCCTGCCGCCTGCCGCCTGCCGATTATAGTATATATAAGCAAAAAGATCAAGCGCTAAAACCATATTTTTTCACCTCCTTCTATATAATAAGTTATTTGAGTTTCTGGGTCAATTTTTTATCTTTATCAATTATATCATAAATTCTCTTTTGTC
>JAITGK010000083.1 GCA_031280635.1 Synergistaceae bacterium | reverse complement strand
ACTTCGTCGAGTTTCCGGTGTTTGGCGGCGCGCAGATGACCGTTGGCCGTCAAGTCTATGACGCGGTGGAGGCTCCTTATTTCCTTGACAGCGGCGTGAATCCGTTCAGCAAGCACATGACTATGGGCACCGACTCCTGGCTGTATGACCGCGCGTTGGACGCCATTGGCCTCAAGAAGACCTTTGGGGCGGGTACCGCTTGGTTCTACGCGACGCACTCCGCGTTTGATTTTAATGGAACACCTGGGGCAACGGCTGATGACTATGGTTTCTGGGAACTCTACCTGGCGGGTCAGTTTCAGTTCTCGGAGCGTTTTGGGTTCGACCTGGGCATCCAGTACCTGCTCGGCGACGATTCGGCCAACCAGTATTCTCCTCCTCCGCCGACTGGGGGCACCGGTCTGGAGCTTTCGAACATCTACACGGCCTTTGGTGGACTTCGCTTCAACTTCAACGAGAACATAGCTTTGAAGGGGATGTATTACCTGCAGGACTTTGGCGGTACCATAGGTGATAATGGGGTGAACCCGGCGCTAGATATACAGGACGACGCCAAGGCCTGGCGGGCTGTCATCGACGTGAGGCAGGATATGCTGAAGTTCACCAGCCTGTGGCTGGAGTTCGACATGGTGGACAGGGGCTTCTTCATGCCCACTGGCCCAAGGGCTCTGTTCAACAACTACGATTGGGCGGGTAGAGAACTTGAGGGTGTTGTTTCCACCAGCAACATAGTCCACTCTGACCTTACGATTTGGCGTATCGCGGCCCAGCAGCAGTGGAACGACAAGTTTTCCACCTTCGAGTACTTCACGAACCTCACCGCCGACACGCCCATTGTGACTCCCACTACCGGCGCGCGCAGCGCCGACGACGGCAAGCTGACCCAGTGGGGTATTGGCGTAGGCTACCAGTACAACCCGAGCGTTCTGTTTGGCTTGTCCTGGGAGCAAATCAAATTCAGCGACGCTTGGGACGGTCGTAACGACGCTGGTCAGGTACGCTTCCGCACGCAAGTGATGTTCTAACCCGAGACAAAAGGCAGTAAAGCGCGAGGGGGGGCGAGGGATCGCCCCCTTTTTTGATCTCGAAAAAAGAAGCGTCAGTTTATAAGGCCTCGTATCCGTTCCACAGGCAGCCCGGCGCTTCTGGCGACGCTATTTGATGGAGAATACCTTCCTAGGGTGAAAAATTTCTGTTTTCGTCGATTTTCATCTGGAAATTTGACATTGTTAGAGCCATAATATTTACGCTTGGCTGGTGAAAGTTTTTGTTGTCATAGACATAGCGCCTGTCGCCACAACAGGCCGGCCAGGTTGGTCGCTTTTATGACTGGAGATTGGGGACCGAACCCTTCTCTTGTCAAATAAAAGATAAATGACATAATAAATTGTAACCGCGCTTTCGAAAAAAATTTTATAATGGGGGTTCGCTTTTTCGCTTAAGACGATACGGAAGATGAGAAAAGGAGAGATTGAATGATGAGATTGAGGAATATTTTTACCCGCGCGCTCGTATGTCTCGTCGCCGCGCTTTTGCCGATTGTTTTTGCGGCGTCTCAGGCGTTTGGGGCGGAGTTTGAGCTCAAATTTTATTGGGTAACTTCCGATAACCCGGACGATCCCTACGCTATTTCAGGACATACGTTCAAAGAAATCCTGGAGAAAAAAACCGAGGGGCGGGTTGTCGTGCATTTGTTCCCAAACGGCGTTTTGGGAAACGAAAGGGATGCCTTTGAGGGCCTCACCCTGGGGACTATCGACATGGGCGCTTATTCCAACGCTTTTGTCAGCGGTTTCGTGAAGGAGTTTCAGACTTTGGACCTTCCGTTTGTATTCAGCGGTTACGAGCAGGTGGACAGAGTCCTTGACGGCCCTTTTGGCAAAAGCCTACTGAAAAACCTGGAGAGGGTCAACGTGGTAGGGCTAGGCTTCACGGAGGGCGGCTTCCGTGAGATGATCAACAAGGCGCGGCCGATAAAGCTTCCCGAGGATATGAGGGGCGTCAAGTTCAGGGTTATGGAAAACCCCATCTACGTGGGAATGTTCAAAAACCTGGGAAGCAACCCGACCCCCATCGCGTGGAGCGAAACGTTTACGGCAACCCAGCAGGGCACGGTGGATGGGTTGGAGATTCCGATTCCCGTCATTCATCAGAACAAATACTATGAGGTCACAAAATACCTCTCCCTGACGCATCACACCTATTCCCCGCTTTGTATCGCCGTCTCGAAACGGCGTTTCGAGAGGTTTCCCGCGGACATTCAGGCCGCGATTCGCGAGTCGGTTGATGAAATGGTTCCAATACAAAGAAAAACCAATAGGGAAAATATCGCGCGTCTTCAAGCGGACCTGCGGGCAAAAGGAATGGAGGTCAACGAGATACAAGACGCGGCCCTTTTCCGTGAAAAAGTTCGTTCCATGTACCAAGAATATGCCGACGTCGTTGGCAAAGACGTAATGGACGCCTTTTTCAAGGCCACTGGAGTACAGTAACGATCCTGCTGGAGTCGATCCACGACAAGCTGGGAGGAGAAGGAATGCGCTGGTTGAGGTCGTTGAGCGACGGGCTCAACGTTCTTTGTAAATGGGCCGGAGCGGTGTTGCTCTTGGCTATGGTGGCGATCATCGTGGTGCAGGTTATCGCTCGTTACGTTTTAGGGTCGTCTTTATCTTGGACAGAGGAAACGTCGCGTTTCTTTTTCATCTGGATCGTCCTGCTGGGGACGATGATCGGCGTTCATGACGGTTCTCACGTCGCTGTGGAGTTTTTGCTGAATTGGATGCCCAAACCCCTCAGCCGTTTCATAAAGTGGGTGTACACGCTTTGTCTGTGCGTCTTGGCCGGGGTCATGATCGGATATGGCATTGACCTCACAATATCTGTCTCCGTCCAGCTCTCGCCCGCCACCAGGATCTCCATGGCTTATGTCTACTCAGCGGTTCCGGTTTGTTCCATGATAATGCTGATCCACCTGTTGAGGGACCTCTTGCCTATCGGGGCCGGGGAAACGAAAGGAAGCGTTTAGTTTTGGGCATGTGGCTGCTTGTTCTATTCATAGCGCTTCTTTTTGGAGGAATGCGGATACCCTTCGCCATTGCTTTTTCCTCTTTTATCGCCCTTCTTGTTTCCAACATGCCGCTGATCCTGATCCCACAGAGGATCATCGCTGGAATAGACTCCTTCGCCCTTCTTGCCGTTCCGTTCTTCCTCCTCGCGGGGGAGGTCATGAAAAGCGGTGGGCTTTCTAGAAGGTTGGTTCGCTTCGCCAACGCCCTGATTGGGCACATAACGGCGGGGCTGCCCATGGTCATGGTCCTGTCCGCCACGTTCTTCGCCGCGATAAGCGGTTCGGCTCCCGCGACCACGGCGTCTATCGGCTCGGTCATGATCCCGGAAATGGAGAAGAAAAACTACCCCAAGCCCTTCGCGGCGGCCCTCGCGGCGGCGTCTGGGCCGATAGGGCAGATGATCCCGCCGAGCATTCCGATGGTGGTGTGGGCGGTTATCGCGAACGTTTCCATTGTCCGCATGTTTCTTGGAGGCATACTGCCCGGCGTTTTAATGGCGACCGCGTTGATGCTCCTCAGTCGTTACCTGTCGAAGAAGCGCTCCTATGGCGTCGCCTCAGCGAAGGCGCCCCGGAGCGAGGTCATCGACTCCTTCAAAGACGGTTTCTGGGCGCTTATGACTCCGGTGATCATCCTAGGCGGCATTTACAGCGGGGTTTTTACCCCCACCGAGGCCGCGGCCGTGGCGGTCGCCTATGGCCTCTTCGTTGGTTTCTTCATCTACGGGGAGCTTAAGCTTTCAGACCTGCCGGAGATCCTTTACGGCTCCGTCAAGTCCACCGCTATCGTCATTTTCGTGGTGGCCGCGGCGTCTTTGTTCGGCTGGATCATGGCCAGCGAGATGGTCGCGCCGAAGATCGCGCAGTCCATCCTGAACATAACCACCAACAAATACCTGCTTCTCCTGATGTTGAACGTGATGCTGCTCTTGATCGGCTGCTTTATGGACAACATAGCGGCGATGATTATTCTTGCCGGAGTTCTGACCTCCATTGCGGGTAAAGCCGGGGTTGACCCGGTGCACTTCGGGGTGATCGTGGTCATCAACTTCGCCATAGGTATGGTGACGCCGCCCCTGGGATATTCCCTCTTCGTTGGAGCCTCCATTTCGGACCAGACGATAGAGACTGTTTCGCGCGCTGTGTGGCCCTTCATCATGGTGGAGATCGTCGTGCTCGCCATACTCACTTACTGTCCGTGGATCGCCTTGTCGATCCCGAATTTGGTCTATCAATGAATACCGCCGACACGAAAAAAGCGGCGCTCGAACTGCTTCACGACGCCGTTGACACGCACGCGCACAGCGCTCCAAGCCATTTTCCGCGACTCGTCGATGACCTGGACTTGGCGGAGTCCGTCGTTGGGGCGGCCATGCGCGGCGCGGTGGTGAAGTTTCACGGCGGCTGCACGGCGACGCGCGCGTACCTCGCCAACAAACACGTGGGGCGGGAAGCGCTTTTCGGATCGATAACGCTGAACGGCTTTGTTGGGGGCGTCAACCCCCTCGCGGTTGAGGCTGAAGCGTTGCTAGGGGCAAAAATCATCTGGTTCCCCACAATCCACGCCGCGAACCACATCATCTATTACGGCGGCGCCGAGTGGCGTCACATGAAGGCGGAACGGTCTCCGCCGTTTCCCAAGCGCGGCGTCGCCGTAACCGACGCGGAGGGTCGCCTGTTGCCGGAGGTTTTAGACGTTTTGGATGTGGCCGCGAAGTATGACATATGCGTGGCGACCGGCCATCTTTCAATCAGCGAGTCCGTGGCGCTTTGTGGAGAAGCCGCTCGGCGTGGGGTGAGGAAGATTGTCCTAACCCACGCGGACTTCGAGACTCAGAGAGTGCCGCTGGACTTGCAGGCGGCGCTTTCCAAAGAGGGCGTTTTGATCGAGAAGACGGTCCTTACCGTCGTGTTGGGCCACATCAGCGTCAAGGAAATGGCTCGAAGCATTGTCGAAATTGGTCCAGAGCATTGCGTCCTCGCGACGGACTTCGGTCAGGCAAACAACCCACCGATACCACAGGGATTTTCTGAATTTTTATACTATTTGCTTGACAATGGCCTGACTCCAAAAGCTTTGGAGATGATGATAAGACACAATCCCAAGAAGATGTTGGGGCTGGAGTAAGGGCTTGTGTTTTACCAAGCTCCAATCTATTCAGGGCAAACGCGTGAGTCTCACGTTGAACTATTGCGACAACTGGCTTTGCGTTATTTACCTAGGTATTTTTGTCTAGAAAATAAACTCAGCTATAGCAATACTTTACACCTTCAAGCGTTTGCCCTGACCGTTGGACTGAGTCGCTTTGCCTCTTCTATCAAGATAGCGTTGGCTCAGGCGAGTTACGGATTTTCGCGAGAGATTTATTATAGGATTGCAGCAAAGTTCGGTTCACGGCAACCACTTGTCGCCGCAGGATATTGAAAAACGTTTTTACGTAACGTGGGTAATTGATGAAAGCGTTGCGGATGATACTGACGTTCAAAGTGCTGGTCATATTTTTAAGGGGGAAAATATACAGGCATTGATTGCGACCGCTTGTGGAGTTCAGAGCAAAGACTCTTTGCAGTATCATAATGGGACAGAAAGTGGCCACCTGGCCATCCAAGCAAAGCGCGATTTGGACGTCATAGTCGCTGATGGACATGATGTTTTTGATTTTTACGTTATTTTGGCTTAAATACTGATCTATCAATACTGTCATCTGGCTTTGAGGCAGGTTTCTGACAAAAGGAATGTCTTTGAACAACGCCAAGTCAACTCCGGAGGAAAACCGCCGCCGAAGTTCAGGATCATTTGGAAAGTGTGTGTTCAGCAAGATTTCCGATATAAGCAGATGAATGCTTTCGTTATAAAGTGGGATTGTTTTAAACTCCGGGTTATCAGCCCTGCCGATACCAACAAAAAAATCAAGTTGTCCTTTCAGCAGCATCATTTCCATATTTAGGGTTTCCTCCAAGATAATATCAATATTCACGTTTGGATACAGCTCATGAAATTGTTTAAATACCTCTGGAAATAGTATTTTAACTCTGGTCGAGTTCATTCCTATAACGAGGTTTCCTCGCAGTCCGTTTTCGATCTCGTTGATCTCATCAAGCAAACCCTCTTCCATAATTCTTATCCGATTTAAAGTTCGCTGCACCGCCTCTCCCGCGGGCGTAAGCATGACTTTTGGTTTTCTATAGAAAAGCTGTGTGCCATACTTTTGCTCCATTCGCCTAATATGATCGCTTAGGCACTGTTGCGTTATGTAAGCTTTTTGGGCTGTCTTACTGAAGTTTAAATTTTCCGCAAGCATTAAAAACAACCGCGTACTGGTCACTTTTGTCACCAACCTAAAGCAATGTTCACGTCTTCACAATGCTATCAATTTTTCTATAGCATTACAATATAAAACTTGTGGACAATCCGATTATTCCTGTTTGCTACTTGTAGCGAAAGGGAATATTATGATCTCAGTTTTCTTGGTCAACATATCCGCCAGAAGTTGTTTTTGGTTGTTTTTGAATGTCCTTGTCCAGTTATAGAGATGCGTGGTGTTTTTGCCCGATTGGAACATAGGGCGTTTCTTCTCTGGACAGGCAGCCAAGATGTGAAGGAGGCGCGTTGTCAAAATTGGTGCGGCGAACGTAATGAAAATGGCGAGGATCCAGAGCTTAGAGGAGTCAAAAGGAGGGCGTAAATAATGTATAAGAATTTCAGAATAGTGGCGTTGGCGCTGTTGGTCATTACCCTAGCGCTTTTTTCCACCTCGCGGGAAAGCTATGCGGCTCGTATTTTTCTTAACATAGGAACAACAAACAAAACGTCGATCTTATATCCCTACTATGTGAACATGATTCAACTTTTCAAGCGGTACGCTCCGGACATCAAACCCACAATCATTGAGACAGGCGCTTCTGTTGATAACATTAACCGTATCGTTAAGAAACAGATAGACATCGGCATGTCGATGGACTCTACGGCTTACGAAGCCTATAACGGCCTCGGCAAGTGGGATGGAACGCCAGTTAAAGACCTTCGCGCCGTGATGACCTATGCCGTCAATACGATTCCTTATGTAGTGACGATCGAGAGCGGCGTCACCAACCCCAAAGACCTCACAGGCAAAAAAGTTTTCCCTGGGATGAGGGGAAGTGGAAATGAAGCCATGTGTGAGCTCGTTTTCGGCGCGCTTGATATCGTTCCCGACTGGTTTAGAGGCAGCCTTTCCGACGCGGCCGACGCCATGAAAGACCGCAGGGTTATATGCGCGAACAAAACTAGCAACGGTAACGCTCCGGACGCTACTTTCTTAGAACTGCAGACTTTTATAAAGCTATTGCCGTTGAATTGGCCTGAAAACCTGGTCACAAAAGTAAAGAGCAAATACCCCTATTTCAAAACCGCTCAAGTTCCAGCCAACACGTTTCAAGGTCAGACCGAACCGGCCACGACGTGGGCGACGCTTCTTGGAGACGTAGCGTCGTCTTCGTTACCGCGGGATACCGTTTATCAGTATGTCAAGGCCTGTTTTGAGGGAAAAGCTGAACAAGCCAAAGTTTACGGAGTCGCTGGAGAATGTGATTTCGTCGCCGCTACCCTAGACATGGGTATTCCGCTGCACGCTGGAACGGTAAAATATTTCAAAGAAATAGGCGTAAATATCCCTGAAAACCTAATTCCCGAAGAGGCGAAATAGCTTGTAATTTTTGTTGAGCGTCGGTGAAAAAACTTGCCGGCGCTTTTATGGAATATCACGAGGAGGGGTACCATGCCAGAACATCTCGTTTCACCCACCGGGGAGAGCGAAAAAGACAAGGGGTACGCAAAGCGAGTTCTGGGTAAGAACCCTATTTTATCACTTGTCGCGCTTCTTTACTCGTTGTTTATCATTTACACATCGCTTTTCGGCTTTTTTACCAATATCGTGCAACGCTCGATGTATGTGGGATTCGCGCTCGTGTTGGCTTTTTTTATGTATCCCAACGCGCTGAAAAAGAACAAAGACAAGGGAATGAACCTGTTGGCGTGGATTTGTGTGTTTTTTTCCGTGGTGACGACGGGATGGGTGGCGCTAAATTATGACCGGTTTATGATGGAAGCGACGTCTTCTACCATTTTGGATCTGGTTTTCGCCGTGATTTTGGTCTTGCTTCTTCTGGAGTCCGCGCGTCGGTCCATGGGGTCTATCTTCGTGATCTTGACTTTCATAACCATCGGCTACGCGTTCGCGGGGCCGTGGCTTCCTGATGATTTCGCTCACAGAGGGTTCAGTCTCGAATATATCGCGCAGCACCTTTACATAGGGTCTTACGGTATATGGGGTACGACCACGGGCACGATGGTCAGCATGGTATCTATTTTCATTATCTTCGGTTCCGTGCTTTCTGTTACGGGTGGAGCGCGCGTTTTCCTCAACATCGCCGCGGTACTTGGAGGACGGAGCACGGGAGGCCCGGCGAAGGTGGCGGTGATCGGCAGTTCCTTGTTTGGAATGATCAGCGGCAGCGCGTCAGCTAATGGGGCCGTAATCGGCGCGATGACCATTCCCATGATGAAAAAACGCGGCTACAGTTCGGAATTCGCGGCCGCCACGGAAGCCGTGGCGGGGACAGGTGGGCAGATCATGCCGCCGATCATGGGCGCGGGGGCGTTTATCATAGCCGAAAAACTCAGCGTTCCCTATATCGATGTCGCGATAGCCGCCGCGATACCAGCAATTGTTTATTATATCGGCCTTTTCTCAGCGGTTCATTTCGTATCCCTGAAGTTCGGCATGAAAGGGTTGAGCGGTGAAGACGCTCCCGACTACAAAAAAGAACTCACGCTCAAACGACTTATCCAACTTTGCGCGCCGCTTGTGGTACTTGTGTCGTTTTTAACGCGGGGTTATACCGTCGCGACCAGTGGAGTACTCTCCATTATTCTCGCGATGCTGTTCTACATGGCGTCGGATCTGCGTCCTGACGGCTGGAGTTCCCGAATAAAAGAGCTGTTGGGCGGACTTATCGACGCTGGTAAAGGATTGGTGCTTATCGCTTTGCTGGGGGCCTGCGCCGACATCATTGTCGGTATGCTTTCCCTTACTGGCCTAGGCGTGGAACTCTCTTCCGCCATTTATTCGCTCAGCAAAGGATTTCTTATCGTTGGTTTGCTGCTTGGGATGGTCACTACACTCATTCTGGGCATGGGACTGCCGACAACGGCCGCGTATATTCTGGGTTCTTCAGTTGTCGCTCCCGCGCTCGCCAATTTCAACGTGGAGCCAATGGCGGCGAACCTCTTTTTGTTTTATTTCGCGTGTATTTCCGCCTTTACGCCGCCGGTTTGCGTCGCGATATACATCACGTCGGGAATAGCTCAGTCCAACTGGGTCAAGTCCGGTTTGGTCGCGTGCCGGCTCGGGGCGGCCGGGTTTCTTGTCCCTTACCTGGCGGTTTACAATCCCGCCTTGCTGACGCGGGGTTCTATAGAAACCATAGCGCTTCAATTCGTTATAGCGTTTGTGGGAACCGTGATGCTGGCGGGAGGGCTGATGGGTAATTTTTACTACAACATTGGCGTGTTTGCGCAAGTCGTGTTGATCGTAGGGGGGCTTTTGACGTTGTACCCCGGATATTTGAGCAGTTTTATCGGAGTTATCATGGGAATTGGCGTATTTTTTGCCGCAAGGCGTGTTCATAAGGTCAAAGTTTCGTTTTCGTAACATTTGTCGAGGAGGAAAAACCTTGAGAGAAAAACTCGGTTTTATCGGGCTTGGTCAGATGGGTAGACATTGCGCCGCTAACATGTTGAAAAAATTGGGGGCTTTGACGGTTTATGATCCAAATGACAACGCTGTTCAGGAGCTTGTCGGTCAAGGAGCCGAGAGAGCGTGGAGCGCGACAGAGCTGGCCCAAAAAAGCGACATGGTTTTTTTCTGTGTCCCCAATATCGAGGTTGTGGAGGAGCTTCTCTTTGGTCCAAACGGCATGGGTAAAGCGATAAGACCAGGTTTGATGTTTGTCGATCTAAGCACGTGCGATTTTGTCAAAACAAAAGAAGTAGCGGCCAAGGTCGAAGCGCTTGGCGCCGATTTTTTAGACTCGCCGATCTCCGGTATGGAAGCAAGGGCCAAGTCTGGAGAACTCAGCCTCATGTGTGGGGGAAAAGAGGAGATATTCAAAAAGGTTTTCCCCTACCTGGAGGCCATAGGTATTTCTATTCTTTACATGGGCGGGCATGGTTTGGGTCAATTTTCCAAAACGGTAAACAACATTCTTTACAACATCAATATGGCAGGCTTGGCCGAAATCCTCCCTTATGCCGTAAAAATGGGACTGGAACCTGAAAAAGTCGGGCAATTCATCAACGCTGGAACTGGCAGGAGCTACGCGTCTGAATACTTTATTCCGCGTATTCTTGATGGAGACTTCAGCTACGGCTTTACGATGGAAAGCGCCTACAAAGACATGAAATCCGCCTGTGAGGAGAGCGCTCGCTCAAGGATTCCCACCCCTGTGCTCCACGCCGCTATGACCACCTACCAAATGGCCTTGCTGAATGGATATGGGAACGATTACAAGGGCGGCATGATTAAGGTCTATGAAAAACTCCTTGGGGTCGAGTTTAGAAAGAAAAGAAATCAAGGAAACGCTGACTAAATACTTTGGGGCCTCGCCCCAAACCCCGACTTAGGGGGTCGTGAACCCCGAGGAGTCGCCGACCCCCAAGAACCCCATTTAATCAGCGCTTCCTCAATAATCCGAAATCCGAAATCTAAGTCCTAAGTAAGGATTTTGGGATAATGAAATTAATGCCAATAACTTATAGAATAAATAAGGAGAGTCGGGATGAAACGTAATGTGTTAAAACCCGTGGTTTCGGCGCAAGAGGCGGTTGGGCACGTCAAAAAAGGGAACGCGGTCATGATAGGGGGGTTCAACTACGGCGGCATACCCTATACCCTTGTGGACGCGCTTCTCGACGCTGGGACGGACGAGTTGACGATGATCTCCAACGACACGGCCTATGAAAACGTGGGGCACGGTAAGTTGGTAGCCCAGGGACGGGTGAAAAAGGTCATCGCGTCTCACGTGGGACTCAACAAGAAGACCGGCGAACTTTACCGCGCCGGCAAGATAGCGTTGGAACTCACGCCCCAGGGAACCTTCGTCGAGCGGATTCGCTCCGGCGGCTACGGCCTAGGGGGCTTCCTCACCCCCACAGGGGTTGGCACGGTGGTTGAGGAGGGCAAGCAGGTCATCGAAGTGAACGGGAAGAAGTACCTTCTAGAACTACCTTTGCGCGCTGACGTGGCCTTTGTCCGCGCCTACAAGGCGGACAGAATGGGCAACCTGGTCTACCGTGGGACGAACCGGAACTTTAACCCCGCAATGGCCGCGGCCGCGGATGTAACCATCGTGGAGGTCGATTCCGTCGTGGACGTGGGAGAGTTGGACCCTGACCATGTTGTGACGCAAGGCATCTTGGTGGATATGCTCGTTGTGAAAGGAGATTCCTATTATGCTTCCAGAACTTGACGAATCCATTGTGAAGGAGCGCGTAGCAAGAAGGATTGCCCTCGAGTTTCAGAACGGGGACGTGGTCAACCTGGGGATAGGGATACCTACTTTGGTCTCCGACTACATTCCCAAAGAGGTCAACGTCATATTCCAGGTTGAAAACGGCGCGCTTGGTATCGGGCCAGCGCCGACCGTTCCCGATCTCAAGTGCATCGGGGCGGGGGGGCGTATCATCTCCATGCTTCCGGGCGGCAGTTTTATGTCCAGCGACACGAGCTTCGGTCTCATCCGGGGCGGGCACGTGGACGCCACGGTTCTTGGAGCGCTGGAGGTGGATCAGGGTGGGAGCATCGCCAACTGGATGGTACCCGGCAAAAGCGTTCCGGGCATGGGCGGGGCCATGGACCTGGTGGTGGGAGCAAGAAGGGTGTACGTGGCCATGACCCATACCACGAAAAACGGGGAGTCCAAAATTTTGAAAAAGTGTACCCTTCCTTTGACGGCTGTGAGCGTTGTCACGAAAATCTTCACGGAGTTCGCCGTGTTCGCTGTGGAGGGCGGTGGACTGAGGCTGCTGGAGATAGCGCCGGAGGTAACGCTCGAACAGATACGCCAACACACGAAGGCGGAGTTTGAGGCCGCGAACTCCTTGGCAATCATAAAGGGAATGGAGGCGGCATAATGAAAAAAGCCGTGATATTGAGCGCGTGCAGGACTGCGGGCGGCAAGTTCGGCGGGCAGTTTGCCAAGCTGGAGGCTACGGATTTGGGAGGCGTGGCGCTGAAAGAGGCTCTGACCCGATCCCGCGTAGGAGCGGAGGACGTGGGCGAGGCGATCCTAGGCAACGGCTGGCAGGCGGGGGTCGGAGCCAACCCCGCCCGGGTGGCGCTTCACAAGGCAGGCATACCGTTGACGGTTCCGGCTTTCACCGTCAACATCCGGTGCGGTTCTAGCCTACGCACTGTCATGCTGGCGGCGGACAGGATACGTCTTGGAGACGCGAACGCGATGCTAGCCGGCGGAATGGAGAGCGCCAGCAACGCGCCCTACATCCTTAAGACCGCGCGGTGGGGCTTTCGGATGGGGGAGCAGCGCGCTCAGGACGTGTTGCACGCGGATGGTTTTCTCTGCCCCATCAGTGGCAAGTTGATGGGGCAGATCACGGACACCGTGGTAGCCCGCGAGTTTTCCATTTCTCGGGCCGAGCAAGACCAGTTTGCGTACCATAGCCACATGAAGGCGGCGGCGGCGATGGAAAAAGGGTACTTTAAAGAAGAAATCGTTCCCATCGTTATTGAGGACAAGAAAAAAGGCCGCGTCGCTCTGAACGCGGACGAGAACCCCAGAGCCGATACGACGGTGGAATCCTTGGGCAAACTGCCCACGATCTTCGCAAAGGACGGCACGATAACCGCCGGTTCCAGCTCTGCCCTGTGTGACGCGGCCAGCGCGCTGGTCTTAGCTGATTCGGAGTGGGCTCAAGCGAGGGGGCTTACGCCAATGGCGGAAATTGTCAGCTACAGCATAACCGCTCTAGACGCGGATCATTTCCCTATAGCGCCCGTAACCTCAATGAAGAACGCGCTTTCCGCGGCTGGGATGAGCCTCGGCGACATGGAGGTCATCGAACTCAACGAGGCCTTTGCGGCTCAGGTGATCGCCTGCCACCGCCTGCTGCCTTTTGATATGGAAAAGCTGAACGCGTGCGGTGGGGCTATCGCGCTGGGGCACCCGATAGGCGCCACGGGGGCGAAGATACTGACGACGCTGCTTTATAGCCTGAAGCGCGAAAAGAAGGAGCTGGGCATGGCCAGTGCCTGCATCGGCGGAGGCCAAGGCGTGGCGATGATCGTCAAGATGCTCTAGAGCGTGTTTTAGAGCCATTGGCTCTTTTCCGCACAAAGTTTTTGCCGTTTGCGTCCAGCTTTTGGCTTCTTGTTTTTGCGTATGATTATGCAAAACGCCATAAAAAAGCATTGAGAAAAGCATACACCAATTGGGTAGGGGGCCGCTTATTATTTGGGCGGCTGACCTCCCACACTACCGTACATATGGTAGTGTGGTTTCTCGTGCCTTTTGACTAAGTTCATGAGTCCCAACGATGTGAGGGGCTGGCAACGCTTTGGGGCTGAATGGAACACTCTGCGCGGAGTTTTTTCGTCAATAGCGACAATGCCTCTAATTTTTGGAGCTAAAGATTGAGTTCATGCGGTCAAGCGTTTAGAAGATTCGAGAGTGCTTACTTATATATAGATAGAGCAATATCCCGCGACTGAGAAAACATGTTTGTGGTAGTACTGGAGCGCCAAATGCGCGACGTCAGGTCAACCACGCGCTTCGTTCGAGAAACAACCTTCGTTCGCCGGGTAAACCGGCCCAAATGACGCCGAGTATTGCTATTATCACGCTCAATATCAATCATATGGGCTTTGCCAATCACATGCCGATCCGCCGGCGGAACTTTCGAAAAAACATCCCATGCGTCGGTATAAAAAGTACAATCTTTCAGATGGCTCACTTTCTTATATAGCCGTCGAAAGGTCGCGGTATCACGACCACCGAGTACCCAGGCCACGGTTCGCCCTGTACAACGGTTAATGGCCTTAAT
>JAITGK010000161.1 GCA_031280635.1 Synergistaceae bacterium | reverse complement strand
CTTGGAATAGTCGTGGAAGCCCTTGCCCGACTTCTTGCCAAGCAGCCCCCCCCGCGCCATTTTTCTCAGAAGCGGGTGGGCCCGGTACTTCGGGTCGCCGAACTCGTTGTAAAGCACCTCCATGATCGCCAGGCAGATGTCCAGTCCTATCATGTCGGCAAGGGCCAGGGGACCCATGGGGTGGCCCGCGCCCAACTTCATGGCCGTGTCGATGTCCTCCACAGAGGCCAGCCCGTCGGCGTAGACGCCCACAGCCTCGTTGATCATCGGGATCAGAAGGCGATTGACGACAAACCCCGCTCCTTCTTTGACGTTGACCGGGGTCTTGCCAATTTCTTTGGCTATAGCTGTGACCTTCGCCACGGTTTCATCTTTTGTTTGAATACCCGCGATGACCTCCACCAGTTTCATGATCGGCGCCGGATTGAAAAAGTGCATTCCCACGACCGCCCGATCCAGCCCGTCGGACATTTCCGTCAGGGACAGAGAAGAGGTGTTGGAGGCAAAGATCGTGTCCGCCCCGCAAATTTTTTGCAGCTTCAGGAACAGCTCTTTCTTATGGGAGATTTCCTCCCGAACGGCCTCCACGACCAAGCCGCAGCCCGCCAAGTCCTCCAGTTTCCCCGCGGTGAGCCTGCCGAGGACGCCATCCATTTTCGCTTGCTCCATTTTTCCCTTACCAACCAGCCCAGCCAGGGACGATTCGATCTTTTTGCTCCCTTTTTCGGCGGAACCCTCGCGGACGCCGCACAGCACCACCTCGTAGCCCTCCGTGGAGGCAAACGCCTGCGCGATGCCGACTCCCATCGTTCCGCCGCCGACCACTCCGACCTTCATCTTCGATCCCCTCCTTATTTTTTCACCACGGTGGAGACGCCCATGCCTCCACCGATGCACAGCGTCGCGAGTCCCGTGCGGACGCCGCGCTTCTCCATTTCATACAACAGAGTGACGAGGATACGGCAACCCGACGCGCCGACTGGGTGCCCCAGGGCAATGGCTCCTCCGTTGACATTGACCTTCGAGGCGTCCCACTTCAGCAACTGCCCGACCGCCACCGCCTGGGCCGCGAAGGCCTCGTTGGCCTCGATCAAGTCCATGTCGCTGATGCCGAGCCCCAGTTTTTTCAGAAGCTTTTCCGTGGAAAAGGCAGGGGCAATGCCCATAATAGCGGGGTCTACTCCGGCTGTTGAGCCGCCGAGCCAAGTGGCCATGGGCTTCACGCCCAGCTCTTTTGCCTTGTCCGCGCTCAACACCACGACGGCGGCCGCCCCGTCGTTGATCCCGGAGGCATTCGCCGCCGTGACGGTTCCACCGGGCTTGAACGCCGGCGGCAGTCCCGCGATGGCCTCCACTGTCACGCCCGCTCGCGGGTACTCATCCTTGTCAAAGGGCGTCGTTTCCTTTTTGACCTTGATCGGTACCGGGACGATCTCGTCGCGGAACTTTCCGGCCTTCTGGGCGGCCTCGCACTTCTGCTGGCTCCCGGCCGCGAACTCGTCCTGCATCTGGCGAGTGACGCCGTACTTCTCAGCCACGTTCTCCGCCGTCATGCCCATGTGGTAGTCGTTGAAGGCGTCCCACAGAGCGTCCTTGACCATGGTGTCCACCAAGGCGCCGTTGTTCATACGGTAACCGAAGCGGGCCTTGTCCAAGGCATAAGCCGCCGCGGACATGTTCTCCATGCCCCCGGCCACGATGACGTCGGCCTCGCCCGCGATGATCATGTCCGCCGCGATGTTGACGCTTTTCAGGCCCGAACCACACACGATGTTCAAGGTCTGCGCCGGAACCTCCACGGGCAGCCCCGCCTTCAAAGACGCCTGCCGCGCCACGTTCTGTCCCTGGGAGGTCTGCAGGACGCAACCCATGTAGACCTCGTCCACCTGATCCGGTTTTACCCCAGCGCGGGAGAGCGCCTCCTTGATCACCACCGCTCCCAGCTCGGCCACGGGCATGCCCGCCAGGGTCCCACCCATCTTCCCAACCGCCGTCCGGCACGCGCCGGCAAGCACGACTTCCTTCGCCAAACAACATCACTCCTGTTTTAGAGTTTTTACGCCGGAACCCTCACGGCGCTTATTCATCATTATAACTTGCGTTTCAACTCACACATTGATGAATAATCAATTTAATGAGAGGCGACACATTTGGCTTCAACATTTAAGAAAGTACTGATTAAATCCATATGGGACTTCGCCCCACACCCCACTTAGGGGTTTCGGATCCCTAAGAACCCCATTAATCAGTGCTTCCTTAATTAAATTTCAAAATCAATACAGCCCTCGCCGCTATAAGAGCGCGTTCCGTTTTCTTCGCTGCAACCCATCGCCATGCCGCCGATACGGGATTCGGCGCCGCCATAAAGGCGCTCCCCAAGGGTGACGGCGTGCACCCAGCACGTGAAGTAATCGTTCGCTGGAACCTCCACAATTTCATGCCCACGTTCTTTCAAATCGTTCACGACCTCCGGCAGGAGAGCGCCGCGCTCAATTTCGAGCCCCACCCCCATTGAGTGAGTACGCGCCGCCCAGACGGCGTCTCGAACGTTCATTCCAAAATCAAGGACGTTGACAATGCTCTGGAGCGTGGCCGTGATGATCCGCGGCCCGCCGGCGGCGCCTGTCGCCATATAAGGGGAGCCGTTTTTCAGGACAATTGTCGGCGACATACTGCTAAGGGGGGTCTTTCCCCCTTCAACGGCGTTGGATTCCCCGTAAACCAGGCCTTGAGACGTCGCGACTCCGGCCATTGGACTGAAATCCGCCATGATATTGTTGAGCAAAATCCCCGTGCCTGGCACGACAACTCCCGAACCGAACCAGTCGCGCACCGTTTGGGTTATGGAAACAACGTTGCCCTCTCCGTCCGCCACTGAAAAATGGGTCGTGCCTCCTTTGTGGCGCGCGGCTTTCAACTCCGGGGCCGCTTGATAGTTTTTCGCTCGGCGAGGCTCCACCTCTTTGCGTCTCTTGTCGGCGTATTCCTTTGAAATGAGCGCTTCAACGGGCACGTTCCAGAATGCGGGATCATCCATGACCTCAGAACGATCCGCGAACGCGATTTTCATATACTCCGTCAAAAGGTGAATGAATTTGGCCGAATAGCGTCCCATGCCGCGAATGTCGTGACCTTCCAACAAGTTGAGCATCTGAATGACATGTCCTCCTCCCGAGCTTGGAGGCGGCATTCCGTAAACCTCATAGTTCCTGTATGTGCCATACAGAGGAGTCATGGGCTTTACGCGGCAAGCCTCCAAATCTTTGAGGGACAGGATGCCTTTGCCTGAGGACATTTCTTGCGCTATCGCTTGAGCCAATTCGCCTTTGTAAAAGACATCCTTCCCGGATTTACTAATTTTGCGCAGCGTGTTTCCCTGCGCTTCCTGACGGAAAAGCTCCCCGGTTTTGTAAATCTCTCCATTTTTTTTCAGGTAAGTGGCCCGTGTTTCAGGGAAAAGCCTCAGTTTGGCGTTGGTTTCCGCCTCGCTGAACACGGTTTCCAGAAACGGATACACGATAAAACCCTCTTCGGCGTATCTGATAGCGGGTTCCGCCACCGTGGCGAAATCCAACGCGCCAAAACGTTCCAGCATTCCAAAAACATTCTCAACAAGCGCTGGGACGGCGACGGCGCGATGCCCAAACAGCATATCGTCCAACAGAGGTTCGCCGTTTTTCACGAACATGTCTTTGCGGGCCTCGGCTGGCGCGACTCCTCGGGCATCAAACGCGTGCAGTTTTTTTGTTTTCGCGTCGTGGATCAGAGAAAAGCAACCGCCTCCGATACCGGAATGATGGGGCTCGACGACCGAAAGCGCCAAAGAAACCGCCGCCGCCGCGTCAAAAGCGTTACCACCTTTTGCGAACATCTCAATACCCGCTTTTGTGGACAGGTGATGCGCCGAACTCACGACGCCTCTGTTGCCGGAGACAGGCATCCTTTGGGCGTGGAACGGAAAGACCATGTAACCTCTCCCCCTCTTTGCTCAATTTTCACCGCTGAGTTTTTTGGCGGACAGGAGCATTACAGCCAACCCCACAATCCACGAGGTCGCCACCGTCGGGTAAATCGGGTGAATCCCCGTCGGGTCTCCAAAAAGCCACCACGCGAACCCCGCTATAGTTGACAGTATAATGCTCCAAAAAGCGCTGGACTCTTTCATTTTTTTCACAAAAAGCCCCATTGTGACGGGGAAACTGTGGGGTCCGAGCGCAATGGAAAGGACGATCATAAAGATGGGCGTTAACGTGGTTCTACCGATCAACAGCGTGGGGAAGAGCGTTAAAAGGGCAAACGCCACAGTTCCGAAACGGCTGAATTTGAGTTGATTGGTATCCGTGGCGTTGGGAACGAAATCACGGTAGACCATACGTAAGACGGTGCCGACAGAAAGCAGCATGGTAGAAAGGGTTGTGGCGATGATCAGCGTGACCGTGGCAAAGATGACCCCCACAAGCGCGGGATTCAGAAAATGATTGATCCCGACGGCAAAAGCCTGGGCGCTGTC
>JAITGK010000142.1 GCA_031280635.1 Synergistaceae bacterium | reverse complement strand
AGATGTCAATCACCAAGTTAAAATCATAGAGTGGCGTATTTGCAGGATTTGTGAGGCGCTGTTTCACAAAATTGCAGAAATATGTCGCGTATACGCTAATTTTTTGAGGAATTTAGGTTAAATAATGATATTTTTAAACTAAACACTAGCAGCACAATGATTTTCAAAAATAATGACACACGTGTTGAAAAACCATATGACACGCGGATTTGTCGCAATATGATCATTACTTGGGCAACACTTTCTTTTATAAATGCAGTATTTCAAAGTAAACTTTATCAAGATAGCATGGTTATGATAGATACTCTAAAAAGATTAGATGTAAGAAAGGCGAGTTTTTGGGGGGCTGAGGTTTATGGGGATTCCGCTTGTGGAGATGCGGGGAGTCACCAAACGGTTTTCCGGTGTGACGGCCAACCGAAACGTGAACTTTTCCGTGGAGGCGGGGGAGGTTCATGGGTTACTGGGCGAGAACGGCGCGGGTAAGTCCACGCTGATGAACATCCTCTACGGGCTTTACCGCCCGGACGAGGGGGAGATTTTCGTAAACGGGGAGCGCCAGGTGTTCCGCTCACCGGGCGACGCCATTGCCGCGGGTATCGGGATGGTCCATCAGAACTTCATGCTAGCTCCTGCTCAAACGGTCTGGGAGAACGTCATCTTGGGCATGAAAGAGGAGGGCTTCTTCCTTTCGCGAAAAAAAATACAGGGCAGAGTCGAGGAAATCTCCGAACGCTATGGGCTGAAGATCGACCCTAGCGTTGCGGTGTGGCAGCTTTCCACAGGCGAACGGCAGCGCGTCGCTCTGTTGCGGGCGCTCTACCGGGGCGCGCGGGTGCTGGTGCTGGACGAACCAACGGCGGTGCTGACGCCGCAGGAGTCGGAAGGGCTTTTTCGGACGCTTCGCCGCATGACGGAGGAGGGGCACGGGGTTGTCTTCATCTCCCATAAAATGCGCGAGGTAATGAGCGAAACACGGCGGGTCACGGTGCTGCGCGGGGGAGAGAACGCCGGCGCCGTACTCACAGCGCGGACAACGGAAGCGGCCCTGGCGGAGATGATGATGGGACAGAAGGCTCCTTCGGGCTTGCGGCGCGGAGCCGCGCGGGCGGGAGCGGTCGTTTTTGAGGTGAGACACCTCCGCGTGCTGGACGACCGGGATTTGGAAGTCGTGCGGGGTGTTTCGTTTCACCTGCGGGAAGGGGAAATTTTCGGTGTGGCGGGTGTCGCCGGGAACGGGCAGAAGGAGCTTTGCGAGGCCCTGACGGGGCTGAGGACGCCTCTGTCGGGCTCCGTCGTCATGGGCGGGGAGGAGCTCACTGGCGCTTCCCCACGCCGTTTCATCGACCGAGGGGCGCGTTACGTTCCCGCCGACCGCAAAAGCGTGGGGATGGCCCCCAGCATGGACGTCCGCGCCAACTCCATTTTGCGGAAATACTGGCGCGATCCCGTGGCCAAGGGACCCTTCATCAACTGGAAGGAGGCGGAGGTCCACGCCCGGCGGATTGTAGAGGAGTTCGGCGTCTTGGCCCCCTCGCTCCGCGCGCCCGTGAAAAACCTGAGCGGCGGCAACCTGCAAAAGCTCCTAATGGGCCGGGAGCTCTCGGACAACCCCAAGGTACTCGTCGTCATGCACCCCACCTGGGGGCTCGACGTGTCCGCCACACGTTACGTGCGCCAGCGGCTCCTGGAGCGACGCGAAAACGGCGCGGCTGTGTTTCTGGTGTCGGAGGATCTAGACGAGCTTTTAACCCTGAGCGATCGCCTGGCCGTCCTCTTTAAGGGGCAATTCATGGAAGTCCTCTCCGACCCTGTCTCGGTCCCCGTGGAGACCATCGGCCTGCTGATGGCGGGAAGCGCCCCAAAGGATGGTCGTCCCTTTCGCGTGAAGTCTTTCGATATACCAATACATGGCGTCAACGACGACGCTTGCCCTACTTTACGCGTATTCAACGACGGCAAGTCCTATCTGCTGCGCTTTCCCGACCGCGGCGTCACCGAGGAAATGATAACGCGGGACATGGCGGCGTTCATTGGCGTGGAAGTGTTTCGTGAGGGTAGAGATCGCTTTGTGATTACGGACAGCGGCTACAGTGTCATAGTTAAAACCTTGGAATGGTTGAATAAAAAGACTCGATGCATTGATAAAAGCGATAAAATGATGGTAATTAAAGCCTTTTTGAATTGCGGAGATTATTGTGACGAAGCGTTCCGGCAATATGAGCGCTATGGGTCTCCGTTTGGGCTTTATCATCCAGGAGGTTTTCCCTACCAGGATTTTTTGTTCAAGGAATTCCCCGAAGAATTTTTGATGTGGATCGATCATCGTGAAGAGGACGAGGCGATTGTCCGTTATTGCGAGGACATTCTTCGGACAGGAAGCCTTGTTGTTGAAATAAACGACACAGACGACGCGCTTGGTTTCGAATTCATCATCTTGTATAAGGGCAAGAAACATAAAGTGCCTTATCGGGGGGGTAAAGCTGACAGGGACACGACGATTACCGCGTTAAACGAAGTTCTCATACCCGATTATGAAATCCGTTTTTGTAAGCATTCGGACGGAGGGGACACGCTGGCCTTCCTGCCTCTTCCGGCCGAGCAATGGCGCGAGCTGGAAAACGAGTTCGGGCAGGAAGAAATCGATTATTGTTTTTCTAAAATAGCCGCGCAAACGGGCCCTTTCAGCAGAGCGTAGGTCCGATATGGGGCAAAGCCCCAAAGCGTTTGATCAGCGTTTCCTTAACGGATAATAGGAACGCCGCTGGGTTATACCGAGCGGTCAACGGGAGCGGAACCCTAGTTTATCAAGTGAGGAGAGTGGGTGCTTTGTGTGGAATCATGGGTTACATCGGCTCCAGGGACGCGGCTGGGATCGTTATCAAGGGGTTGGAGTGCCTGGAGTATCGAGGGTATGACTCCGCCGGAATCGCCCTGGCTGAGGGGCATAAGATCGGTATCTCCAAGTGCGTGGGCAGCGTGGCGAACCTGAAAGCCCAACTGGAGAAGTGCTCCTTGAACGGGAAAATGGGTATAGGGCACACGCGGTGGGCGACCCATGGCGGCGTAACCAGGGAGAACGCGCACCCCCACGTGGACCCCGACGGCAGGGTTGTGCTGATTCACAACGGCATTATTGAGAACTTCCACGAGCTTGGGGAGGAGTTTGCGCAAAAAGGCGTCCGCTTCGCCTCGGAGACGGATACGGAGGTCGCCGCGTTCCTCATTTCCAGCCTCTACAGGGATGACCCACTCTTAGCGATACGAGAGGCTTGCGCGCGGTTGAGGGGGGCCTTTGCTTTCGTGATTCTCTTCGCCGACATCGCGGACCGCTATTACTGCGTCCGCAAGGGGCCGTCGCTGGTGCTGGGAGCCGCGGGGGGCGAGGCGTTTTGCGCGTCGGATGTGACGGCCCTCCTGCCCTACACCAACAACGTCCTTTTCATGGAGGATGAGGAGATCGCGGAGCTCTCCGCGGAGGGAATTTCGCTCTATGGTTTTGACGGCGCTCGGAAGGAGGCGCGTCTTCACTTGGTGGATTGGGACGCCTCCATGACCTCAAAGGGGATGTACCCACATTTTATGCTCAAGGAGATCGAAGAGCAGGGGAACGTGTTGCGCCGCACCTTAGCGGGGCGACTGGAGGGCGGAGTTATCAACTTGAGCGCGGAGTTTCCCTTCTCGGACGAGGACGCCCGCCTGTTCCGCCGAATTCACTTCGTGGCCTGCGGGACCTCGTGCCACGCCTCGGCGGTGGCGGGGCGGCTGGCGGACCGTTACACGGGGCTGGACGTGCGCGTGGAGGCGGCCTCGGAGTACCGCTACGGCAACGTGGTCTGCGACGAGGGTACCCTGGCGGTTTTCGTCTCGCAGTCTGGGGAGACGGCCGACACCCTGGCGGCCGCGCGACTGGCCCGAATCAAGGGAGCGCGTTGTCTGGCCGTCACCAACGTGGTCAGCTCCTCCTTGGGACGGGAGGTGGGGGCAGTGCTGGAACTGCGGGCGGGGCCGGAAATCGGCGTAGCCGCTACCAAGACCTTCATGGGGCAGTTGGCGGCCCTGACGCTCCTGACTCTTTGGATCGGCAAGCAAAAGGGGTTTCTCGTCCCCCAGAAGGAGAAGCGCTTATGCGCAGAGATGGCGCGTCTGCCGCTGAAGGTCGAGGACATTTTAGCGCAGGGCGAGGACGTGAGGAAAATCGCCGAACGTTACCAGGACCTTTCGGCGTTCCTTTTTATTGGCAGGGGAATCTCCTATCCTGTGGCGATGGAGGGGGCGCTGAAGCTCAAGGAAATTTCCTACGTTCACGCGGAGGCGCACGCGGCAGGCGAGATGAAGCATGGGCCCATCGCGCTCTTGGACAAGCGGATGCCGGTGGTGGCGGTGGCGCCAAGGGACGGTATCTACGAGAAGACGCTGTCGAGCATTCAGGAGTCCCGCGCGCGCAAGGCGCCCATCATCACGGTAGCGTCGCGGGGGGACAAAGACATCAGGCGATTTTCGGACGACGGGTTTTTCGTGCCGGAGACAGAGGAGGAGCTGACGCCGTTCCTGACAGTGATCCCCTTGCAGTTGTTCGCATACCACCTGGCGTCCATTTTAGGCCGCGAGATCGATCGGCCAAGAAACCTCGCCAAAAGCGTTACAGTGGAGTAACAAAGGGCAAGCCCCTTGACCTCTGGCGACTCTACCAGTGGCAGGCAGGTTTCGTCGGCGAAGAAGCGGCGCTCGTAGGCCTGTGCGAAGGTCACGGCGTCGAATAGGTCGCGCGGTTCTTCTATGTCCACCGGGTGGCCGTCCTTTCTGTCGGCTCTTGAGGCAGACGCGAAAGCGCGCGTCGTCCAGAAAAAAGGCGCGTTGGTGAGGATAGAGCTTATCCAGCGCCTTGTCTTTGACAAATCCCCTCTGGACACCGACTAGCTCCAGACGCTCCTTCGGCCACTCGCCCATGACCTCTTTGTCTGGTTCTCCCTCACGCGAATCGCTTCTTTGAAGTCGTACTGGCGGAGCTTGCCCAGCACCTCCTATCCACGTAGAGCAAATTTTCTTATGGCGTTTTTCATAATCCTAAAATGGAGAAATTTCTAGCACTACACTTCATTTCGATCTTTCAATTGCAGCTTAAACTCTCATTTTAAGCCAATATTCTCGAAGTGTCTTTGCCAGCTTCGGCTCTTTTC
>JAITGK010000141.1 GCA_031280635.1 Synergistaceae bacterium | reverse complement strand
AGATGTCAATCACCAAGTTAAAATCATAGAGTGGCGTATTTGCAGGATTTGTGAGGCGCTGTTTCACAAAATTGCAGAAATATGTCGCGTATACGCTAATTTTTTGAGGAATTTAGGTTGTATATCATTGCCGGAAGCAACGCGTTTCAATTCAGATGTCTTCATTTCTATTGTTGATTCGTTCTCATCGGCAATATTCGCTAATTTGTCAATCAATTCAGCGACTGCAAATTTATTTTCCATGTAGTAGGTAAAAACCTCCGGCTTTATCCGGAGAGTTCTCAGCAGGCCATTTTAGAGCCGTTGGCTCTTTTATGCGCAAAGTTTTTGCCGTTTATATCAGCTTTTTGGTCTCTTATTTCTGCGTATGATTATGCAACCCGCTATAATCACTATCAAAGATCGACGTTGGGAAATCCTATCAAATCGAAGAATTCTATCAAGATATTGGAGACCTGCTCCGCTTCCAGCAAAAACGCGTCATGTCCGGAGTCGCTTCGAATCTCTCGGTACACGGCGCACACACCCACGTCTGAGGCTGCCTCAACTACCTCTTGGACTTGCCATGCCGGAAAAAGAATGTCGCTGTTTATCCCTACCGCCAGAAAGTTTTTTTTGCGCATGGGTTCAAACGCGGCTTCGGCGTCCGCGCGATTTCTGCTCAGGTCGTGCAGGTCCATCATCTTCGTCAGGTACAGGTAGCAGTTGGCGTCGAACCTCCGCGTCAAAAGTTTCCCATGGTGCATGAGGTAACTCTCCACGTCAAAGCGTCCTTTCCAGTCATCGATGTTCCGGGACTCCCTCATGTGGCGCCGCACGAAGGACTCCTCGCTACGGTAGGTGATCATCGCCAGCATCCGCGCGTTGGCCAGTCCCTTGACCGGCCCCTGTTCGGGGTAATAGTCGCCGTCTTTCCACTCGGGGTCTGACGTGATGGCGTGGCGCTGTACCCCATTGAACGCTATGGCCTGGGGGTAAAGTCGCAAGGGCGCGGCAAGCACGACGGCAAAACTCAGGTCGTTCGTGAGGGCAGCCCATTCCAACGCGAGCATTCCCCCCAGGGAACCACCCACGACCCCCGCCACGCGCCTGACTCCTATCGCTTCTAGGGCTTTTTTCTGAGAAAACGCTACGTCGCGAGGGTCCACCACCGGGAAATTCATTCCCCAGGGACGTTCTGTTCCGGGCTCGGTGTCGATGGGGGCGGAGCTTCCGTAAGGGCTGCACAGGTTGTTGCAGCATATGACGCACAGTTTACCTGTGTCCAAAGCTCCGCCTGGTCTCACAACCGCGTCCCACCAGGCGTCCGGCAGGCCTGGGACCGGTCCTCCCGCCACGTGGTGGCTGCCGGTGAGAGCATGGCAGACCACCACGACGTTGGAGCCGTCGGGGCGCGGCGTCCCGTTGATGGAGTAGGCCACCCGCGCCTCCTTCAGAACCTTCCCTGAGTGAAGCGTCAATCTTGGAAGAACGACCGATCCGAACCGTTCGGACATATTGCTCTGTTCCGTTATGCCTTATTGAGGGCGTTTTCGATGTCGGCCAGGATATCGTCGATGTGTTCGATACCAATGGAGAGGCGTACCAGCTCCGGAGGAAGTCCTCCAGCACGCTGCTGTTCCTCGGAGAGCTGGCTGTGGGATGTGCTAGCTGGGTGAAGCGCCAGGGACTTTGCGTCACCCACGTTGGCCAAGTGGCTGAAAAGCTCCAGCGCCTCAATGAAGCGCGCGCCTGCCTCGACGCCGCCTTTGACCCCGAACACCACCATGCCGCCAAAGCCCTTCCTCAAGTACTTCAACGCCGTGGGATAGGTTGGGTCGTTTTTGAGACCAGGGAAACGCACCCAGTCCACCTTGGGATGAGAGGCCAGATATTCCGCCACCTTCGCTGCGTTTTCCACATGACGCTGCATCCTAAAGGGAAGGGTCTCCAGTCCCTGAAGGAAAATCCAGGCGTTGTCGGGTGAAAGGCACGCGCCCAGGTTGCGTAGGGGAACGGTGCGCACGCGCAACGCGTAAGCGATGGGGGCCAGAGCATCCGGCAGATCACAAGCCCAACGCAGTCCATGGTAGTTGGGATCGGGCTCGTTGAGCAACGGGAACTTTTTGTTGCCTTTCCACTGAAACCTGCCGGAGTCCGTGATGATGCCCCCGATGGCTGTGCCGTGTCCGCCTAGCCACTTCGTTAAAGAGTTGATTACAATGTCCGCTCCGTCCTCAATGGTGCGCCAGAGGTAGGGCGTGGTGAAGGTGGCGTCCACGATCAAGGGGATTTCCGCCTCGTGGGCGATCTTCGCAACCTCGGCCACGTCCGTCACGTCCAACGCGGGGTTGCCAATGGTCTCAATGTAGAGCGCCTTGGTCTTTACCGTAATGGCCTTTTTGAAGTTGTTTGGGTCGCGGGCGTCCACGAAGTTGACTTTCAGGCCGAACTGGGGAAAAATCGCGTCAAACATAGTGTAGGTGCCGCCGTAGAGGTTTGTTCCAGAGACAACCTCATCACCGACTTGGGCGATGGTGGAGATGGCGTAGTGGACAGCGCTCGTGCCGGATGCGACAGCGACGGAGGCCGCGCCGCCTTCCAGCAGAGTCACGCGCTGCTCTAGCGCGTCCACCGTGGGGTTGGTTAGGCGACTGTAGATGTTCCCCAACTCCCTCAGGGCAAAGAGATCGGCCCCGTGCTTCACGCTCTTGAAAACGAAGGAACTCGTCCTGCTGACTGGAACGCCGCGTGACAGGGTCGCCGGGTCGGGCGTCTGCCCTCCGTGGAGCGCCAGTGTTTCAAAACGCCAATTCTTACTCAATTTGTACCCCTCCCAATATAATATAAAATAAAAAAACAAAAACGCAACAAAAAAACGAGGACCCCTCTTTGTCAGGGATCCCCGTCGCTTGAGTGCGCACCAACTAAACGCCGGTCACTCCAGGCGAGGATCCGTCGTTTAAGCACATCATCATCCGCATAACGAACTGCGCGACTACAAGAGAGATGCCTTTACACACGCGAAATCCTCCTTCCTTTCGTGAACCTACAAAACACAGCGTCTCAATTAAGATTGGATTATGCTACCGTAAGCGATGTTCTTTGTCAAGTGTCATTCGTCTGTGAAAATGTCCGCATGAGACAGGAACAGGTGACATTGAGCAGAAACGAGAAGAAGCGTGTAAAGGTGATGGAGAGAGCTTTGTCGGGTAGCATGAGCAAATGAAAAGGCAGCGATTCACAAAATCAAGCCCCCCGGCTCTGCCGGGGGGCTTTGACTCTTGGGGATTTAGGTTCTGGACAATCCGGCCTCGGTGGTGAACGTGATGCGCTTCTTGGAAACTAGTGGCTTTTCCGTTTCGCTGAAAGACGACGATGGTACTATAACCCTTTCCGCTTCTAAAAGCGGAAAAAATAAAGACGCGGAACCGAAGAAACAGTCCGCCGAGGCGTCGCGCGCTCAGGTCGCTCTTGCCCCGCGCGACGCCCATGTCCAAGACGCGGTGGAAACGTTTTCTGTCCTCATCACTCGCCCTACTATAGCAATTCCGCTATGAATTAGCAATATAGCCAACATGAGAAAACCAATTGGCGATATCAGATTTAGTAAAGCTCTCAAGAGCCGTTTTCATGCCTTCCACCAATTCATCATAA
>JAITGK010000066.1 GCA_031280635.1 Synergistaceae bacterium | reverse complement strand
TTCGCCATGGAAGTGATGAGGAGCCGCCTCTATGAACTGAACGGGAATGAACGCCCGCTTCAGATCGCCTTTCGCGCCTCCACCGTGGTGGACTACCGCAACCCGCGGGGTGGAGACGGGCGGGGGGAAGCGCCTTAGGACATCCGGGGCCGCTATGGAGACATCGATTACCACGACCTGATGGCGTTCCCAGTCAGATCAATTACGTCCTCCGTAGCCGCTTCACCCCAGAGAAGGGTTATCTCGTGGAAAGTCAAAGGGGTGAGCACGGCTACATCCGCATCATGCGCCTATCCCACGAGAGCGCTGAGGAGCGGCTGAAACACGTGGACGATATCGTGGGAGAGTCTCTTTCCGCGCAGGATCGCGAAAAGATTCTGGCGACCCTGAACGACAGAGGCTTGATAAATACCCGGGAACGCCTGATAATTGAAGTAGCCGTAAGGCACGCGGACGAGCTGGGGCGCTCTGAGTTCGACCTGTCGCCCTATAAGCGCGGCGTCATTCAGGCCGAGATGCTGCGGCGCATCCTGTGGAGCTTGGCCTTGGCCTAGTGGAGGTATAACATGTGGCAGTTTTTTACCGAACGAGGGAAGAAAGTCATCCAATTGGCTCACCGCGAGGCGCTAAAAATGGGGCACAGCGTCATTGAGCCAGAGCATATCCTGCTGGGGATACTCTACGAGGGGGGCGGCTTAGGTTATCAAGCCTTGGCGTCCCTGGGGCTGAACTTGGACGAGGTGCGCCTCCAAATTGAGGAGGGCATGGGGCGTTCCCAGCCCACCTTGAAGGCAATCGACCTGCCCCTCAGTCCCCGCGTGAAGAAGTCCCTAGAGTTGGCTATGCGCGAAGCCCGCAACATGGGGGTCAACTACGTGGGAACCGAGCACATCCTGCTGGGCATTCTCTTGGACACGAGCGCTATGGTATCCCAGTACTTCATAACGATGGGGGTGGACGCCGCCGCCGTTCAGAAACAGATCCTGGCCGTCATGCCAGAGAACTCCACCGCGGGATCCCATCAGGGCGTGGAACCCCTGGTGGACAGGCTCAAAAAGAAGGGTCGTACCAAGACCCCCACCCTGGACCAGCTTGGCTTTGACCTAACTCAGAAGGGGCGTGACGGCGAGCTAGACCCAGTTATTGGGAGGGATCGGGAGATCAAACGCCTGATGCAGGTACTCTGCCGTCGGACCAAGTGCAACCCCGTCCTGGTGGGCGACCCTGGCGTGGGTAAGACCGCCATCGTCGAGGGCTTGGCACAGCAGATCTCCGATGGAAACGTCCCGGAGCTCCTGCGCGACAAGCGCGTCGTTCAACTCAACACGGGCAACCTGGTGGCGGGCACAAAGTATCGAGGTGAGTTCGAGGAGCGGCTTCGCCGAATTGTCAAGGAGCTTACCGAGTCCAAGGAGGTCATCCTCTTCGTGGACGAGGTGCACACCATCATTGGAGCCGGCAGCGCCGAGGGCACGGTGGACGCGGCCAACATCCTGAAGCCCAGCCTTTCGAGGGGAGCTTTCCAGCTCATTGGCGCAACAACTCAGGAGGAATACCGCAAGTACGTGGAGCGCGACGCGGCCCTGGAGAGGCGTTTTCAACCCGTGAAGGTGGAGGAGCCGAGCGAACCCGACGCCGTCCGTATTTTGGAGGGCCTGAGGGACCGTTACGAGGCGCACCATCAGGCCGAGATCGAGGACGCGGCGCTTCTGGCCGCCGTTCACCTCTCCGCCCGCTACGTGAAGGACCACTTTCTTCCCGATAAGGGTATCGACCTCATCGACGAGGCCGGGGCCAGAGCGAGACTCAAGATGCTGGACCCTCCCGACTTTGTCCGGGAACTGGAGCGCCGCCTAGAGACCACTCGCCGGGAAAAAGAGGGCGCGGTGCTGGCGCAGAACTTCGAGTTGGCGGCCAAGCTGCGAGACGAGGAGCACGCTCTCGCCGACGAGCTGGAAAAAGCGCGGGGCGCTTGGCGTGATAGTGCCAGCAACCAGAAGGCCACTGTTACGGCGGAGGACATCGCTAGGGTGGTTTCCGAACTCACGGGCGTCCCTGTGGTTCAGCTCACAGAGGAGGAGTCCGCCCGGCTGCTGCGGATGGAAGAGGAGATCTCCACCCGCCTGGTGGGTCAGGACGAGGCCATCAGCGCCGTGTCTCGGGCAATTCGCAGGGCCCGTAGCGGTCTGCGCGACCCCAAACGCCCAATAGGCAGCTTCCTGTTTATGGGTCCCACCGGCGTGGGCAAGACGGAGCTGGCGCGTTGCCTGGCTCGGTTCCTGTTCGGCAGCGAGGACGCGATGATCCGCCTGGACATGAGCGAGTTCATGGAGCGGCATGAGGTCTCGAAACTTCTGGGCGCGCCTCCGGGCTACGTGGGGCACGACAACGGCGGTAAGTTGACCGAGATGGTTCGCCGGCGACCCTACTCCGTGATTCTGTTCGACGAGATAGAAAAGGCCCATCAGGAGGTGTACAACGTCCTGCTACAAATTCTGGAGGACGGACAGCTCACAGACGGCCAGGGGCGCAAGGTGGATTTCCGTAACGCCGTGGTGATCATGACCAGCAACGTGGGCGCGAAGGAGGCCGCCCAGGGGAACCCGCTGGGCTTCGGCGTTGGGTCAGCGGACGCGCTGGACTGGCAGCGCGTGAAAAAAATTATCACGGAGGAGGCTCAACGCCTTTTCCGGCCGGAGTTCTTGAACCGCGTGGACGACATGGTGGTGTTCCAGCCCTTGTCAAGGGATCATTTGTTGCGTATCGTCGAGATCATGCTTTCAGACGTGCGATCTCGCCTGGAAGAACAGGGCATCAGCATCGGTGTTGACAGCGCGGCGAAGGCGATGATCCTGAACAAGGGCTTCCAGCCCAAGTTCGGCGCGCGCCCCCTGAGGCGGGCCATCCAGTCCATGATCGAGGACAAACTGGCGGACTCCGTTCTCGCCGGGAAAATCAGCAAGGGCGACAACATTGTGGTCCGGGTATCCGATAAAGACCTCTTTTTCGACCAAGGGACAAGCCCCTTAACCCGACAGTGAGGGGCGCGAGCCCGAGGTTTCGCTTGCGTTTCTTCGTGGCGCGGAGGTTGCGTGAAAGTCTTTCTGGCTTTTGGGGTGGTATTGTCTTTACTTTCGGCTTTCGCGGCAGGGGCGGAGCCAGGGTTGGTGTTGTCTCCCGAAAGCGAAGAGTCCCCGCCTCCTGAGAACGCCCTAGACGTTCTTATGAAAACCCTGATGAACGAAGACGTCTTCGACGGGAAACCTTATGGGCTTGAGGGCAATTACGTGGTCGTGCGTAAGGAGAAAGGGCCTCTGGGACCCGGTGGCGTGACGGGGCGCGTCCGGCTCATCGCCCTCAGGAGGGAGGACGGGATTTACGACCGGGCGCTCTTCCTGGAAATCACTTCTGGCGCGCCCGAGACCTCGCCCTTCCTCATCACCCTTCCCTCAGATGTTCAGGGTTTCGACTCAAAAATTGAGATCAAACGCTTCACCGCCCCGGATAGGGCGGAGGTCTTGTTATCCCTACAATCTGGACGGAGAAGCCAAGAGCGCTTTCTCATCATTGAGGCCAAGGAAGGAGGACGTGTTCTCTACGATTCCCAACTCACCAAACTGCCCACCATAAAAGGAAAGTTCTTCAACAACTACCGCGCGGAGGTGATTGCCCAAGAGACCGGGGAGAGGCTTCAAATTGACCTATCCGGCAGAAAGGAACTCTACAACAGGCGGCTCGTCTACAACGAGGCGTCAGGTACCTTGCGAAGTCCCGTGACCGTCTGGGGAGACCGCTACGACGCTTTCCGCCCGGCGGACGTGGACGGCGATGGGGTGTACGAGCTGAAGGGCGTCCTCGAACTCTACGGCGTGGGACGCGCCGACTGCGTCGCTTACGTGGAGGCTACGCTGAAGTACTCAAGTGGGCAGTGGACGGTAGCGGACTGTTGGCTCGTCCCCGCCGAGGACCTAGCGCGACTCCCCGAACCGATACGCCTGCAATAGGCGTTTGTAACGGAGGCGTCATTTATGGCGTTTTTCATAATCATACGCGGAAATAAGAGGCCAAAAAGCGGATATCAACGGCGAAAAATTTGCACAGAAAAGAGCGAACCGCTATAATGAACTCCAAAAAAGTTTTGTTCATAAAAGAGCCAACGACTCTAAAAATAGTGGCGTTTTTGTGCGCGGTATGGTTTTCGGCTTCACTCGGGGAGTGCGGGCCGCGCCGTATTGTGTCGTTGTACCCTGGGCACACGGACAACATCGCGGCGCTGGGGGGCGGGGAGCGGCTTGTGGCGGTCAGCGGCGGGGACTTTTCGTATCTCCATCCAGGGACAATTCGTCTACCGATAAGGGTTGGGGCGGAGGCGGTGTTGGCGTTGAAGCCAGACGTGGTGTTTTTGCGCTCGCTGGCCGTGCAGCTCAACCCGCACCTGGCGGGCGCGTTGGAGCGGGCAGGCGTGACCGTCCATGTCATCGACCCGCCTTCTTGGGACGGGTTCGAGGACTACCTGACGCGACTTGCCGAGATTTTGGGGGTCAACCCGGCGGAGGCCCGCGCGAAACTGCAAAATCTGCGGGGCGGTATCGCCAGAGAGGCGGAAGCGCGGAGTAAAGGCGACAGTCCGCGGGTTTTCTTGGAGACCACGTCCAGGGAGCTGCGCACCTGTTCGCCCGATTCTTGGGCGGCGCGCTTGATCGAACTCGCCGGTGGGGCCAATGCCGCGCGGAACGCCGCGCCGCTCCGAGAGGGGAGTCCTTTGGCTCCCTGGGGTGTGGAACGTGTCCTGGCTCTGGCGGGAGAGTTGGACGTATACCTGGTGCAGCAGGGTCCCATGAACGCTGCCACGCTGGACGACGTGCGCTCTCGCCCCTGGTTCTCCGCTCTGTCCGTCCAAAACGTGCGTCTGGCGTCCATTCCCGAAAGCTGTTTGAGCCGCCCGTCGCTTCTGGGATTGGAAGAAGGAGGAAAAATTCTGATGGAGATTTTTTACGGCGCGCCGCGTGGGCAAGTCGGATTTCGCTCGAAAGGGGTATTGCGTTTATGGTGATGGTTCAAAGTTTCTGTCAGGGGGATGGATTGCTGGTGAGACCCAGGAGGCTGCGGCGCACGGCTGCCATACGCGCGATGGTACGAGAGACGCGGCTCTCCCCGTCCATGCTGGTATACCCGGTTTTCATCCGTGAGGGGCGCGGCGTCGTCGAGGACATCGACTCCATGCCGGGACAGAAACGTTACAGCCCCGACGAGTTTCCGAGAGCGCTGGAGCGTCTATCAAAAGTCGGTGTGGATAACGTGCTGCTTTTCGGCCTGCCGGAACATAAGGACGAGGAGGGCAGCGGGGCCCACGCGGAGAACGGGGTGGTTCAGCAGGCCCTGCGCGAGGGAAAAAAGCGCTTTCCGCGGATACTTTTCATCACGGATGTTTGTTTGTGCGAGTACACGTCCCACGGGCACTGCGGGGTGCTGAAGGACGGCGCGGTGGACAACGACCCCACGGTGGGTATTCTGGCCCAGACGGCCGTCTCCCAGGCGTTGGCGGGCGCGGACGTGGTCGCCCCATCCGATATGATGGACGGGCGCGTGGGCGCTATACGCGCGGCGTTGGACAAGGCCGGACTCACGGATACCGCGATCCTCTCCTACGCTGTGAAGTACGCCTCGGCGTTCTACGGGCCCTTTCGGGAGGCGGCAGGCTCGACTCCGGCCTTTGGCGATCGTAAGGGCTACCAGATGGACCCGCACAACGCCCGCGAGGCTCTGAGGGAGACGGCGCTGGACGTGGCGGAGGGCGCGGACATGGTGATGGTGAAACCGGGTCTTCCCTACCTGGACGTCCTGAGGGTGGTGAAGGAGGCGAGCCCTGTGCCAGTGGGAGCCTACTGCGTCAGCGGGGAATACTCCATGATCAAAGCGGCGGCCATGAAGGGCTGGCTAGACGAGGAGCGCGTCGTCTGCGAGGCCGCTCTGTGCTTGGCGCGGGCCGGAGCGGACATCCTCATAACCTATCATGCCCCAGAGCTGGCGGGCTGGATTCGCGATGGAAAGGTGTAGATGAAAAGCCGCGGGGCATAGAGCCGCCGACTCTTTTATGAACAGAATTTTTACGGTAGTTATAAGCTTTTTTCACACTATTTTGTGTTCATTATACAACCATACAACCCGCCACAAACCAAACAATGATGTATTTGATAAAGAAGACGACCGGACGAAGTTTTTACGAAGCAATGAGGTTCATCGCCGGCCGTCTTACCACGCGAAACTTTTTACGTTATCGACTGGCAGCGGACGTAGTTGACGCCGCTTCCTCTGGAAGACCTCAGCGTTCCCTCCACCATGATGTCTTCGCCTTCCTGCTTGACTCGAAGCCGCTCACGGAGCGGTTCGTCATATACCCGCACCACCAGAAAATCCCGCCGAGTCCCACCGTCCTCGCCTGTTCCGTCCTGGCGAACGGCGAACTGGATGTACTTCCCTGTGCCCGTCTCCCCCTCGGAGCGGCCTTTCATAAAGTAAACCTTGCCTGCTATCTTAACGCTGTTTTCCCAAACCTGACCTTCTGCTGACAAAAAACACACCCACTTTTCCAAAAAGTCTCGTTGCCTTATCGCGTCCTACAGCAGCTCCACGTTTTTCGCGCAAAGGTACATCTCCCCGCTGCCCAGCGAGCTTTGGAGCGAGCCCCGCACCCGGAGCGGCGTACCCTCCGCCAGCGCCTTGACCTGTTCCCGCACGGTGGGGATGAAGGCCCTGGATACCAGGAAGTCCTTGCGGACGGAGCCATCGTGCCACGGCGTCTCCTGCTTCACGGAAAAAAGGAAGTACTTGTCGCTTTTCTTTTCGCTCCTGATGTGGTGCAACAGTCCCGATACCATAACCTCGTTGTCCACTCTCATCCAGGATCACCTCTTTGTAAAATAGGGCCGTGGGCCCTTGAGTATCCCATTTGGCGTCACCAAAACAGACGCAACACGGCCGCGATCAGGAGAAGCGCGGAGATGGCGCTCAGGGTCGCGGTCATCTTTTCGAGCCTTCCAAGCCGCGTCTCCACGTTCCGCTGACGCTCCAGCACGGGCTCCCACCCATTCCGGGCCTTTTCGGCCGCATCCCCTATCATCCGCCCCAAGTCCAGTCCCAGATTTTTCACCAAGTCCGCGACCTCGTTGGAAAAGGCGTTTAACTCTCGTGTGTGCGCGCGACCATCCGCTCTCAGAATGCCCTCCCAGTTGGAGACGGCCTCCTCCACCACGTGGTGAAGCTCGCGCGTCTCCTCCAAAGCCTCGTTGGCTTGGTGGGGCGGAGTCCCTGGGGCGTCTAGGCGCTCGCAGGCGCGGGCAAGGATGGACCGCGCGTCATCCGTTGCGCCGTTCAAGGACTTTATCGCCTCCCTTAGGGTGGCGTCGGCCTCACTTCCCGCCTCCCTGAGACGACCTAAGACATCCGCCAGTTCCCCCACGTGCCCCGTTCGAAGCGACAACGCGGCCATCAGGTCGTCGCGGACGGCCTCCCTCAAGCGAGGCAGAAGCGCCTCCGCCAGCTCTTTTACAACCCGAGCCGTCGCGTGATCCAACTCCGATGTTCGCTGTTTCCCGCCGCTCAACGTAGTCGGCTCCATTTTCGGATATGCTTCATTTGTAACCCCATCACCAAAACTTTGCGAATATCACGCCGCGGACTCATGAGGCTTTGTGCAAAAAAGCCCCTTTGCGGCGCGCTCCTTCGAGGGCAAGCCTCAGTCGGGACTCCGTAAAGGGGTAGCGAAAGTCCCGCCCCTCCTCCGCCCATCTCCGCAGGAAGGACTCGGCGTCTCCCTCTCGCCCCCACGCCATGAAGTCCGTGTAACGTGTATCGTAGTTTTCGTAAACGAACCACTCAGGCAGCCCTCGGTAATCCCGACGGCGCGCGAAGAGTTCCACCCGTTCGGGCACGTCCGTCAGCAGATCCGCCAGCTTTCCGTTGAAGAGCGCCCCCTGTCCGGAGGCGGCTACCCACCGCTCGGCGAGAGGAAGGGCCTGGGCGTAGGGCGCGCGCTCCAAGTCGGACAACCCCGCGTCCACGCGAGCGACGTCCAGGTGCACCACCGGCAGCCACTCGGCAAAGAGCTCCTCCCAGTCGGCAGGCTGAAGGTCGCACAGGTTGTCGCCTGGCGCGATCAAGATGCGCAGCTCGCGCAGAAGCGAGTCTGGCGCGGTAATACGGACATGGGGCAGACTGGGTGAGGAATCACCGCAAAAAAGCCAGTCCCGTTCGTCGATCTCCCGACCGTCTTCCGCGCGAAGCGACTCGGACAACGCGACATCGTGGGTCAGTCGGGACAGAAGCCGCAGGGCGTCGTGCTGCCGCAGCCCCAGAAACACCACGTGCCGGGACTGGCGCAGGGTCTTCAGATCCAAAAACCGCGATTGAATGTCCTGCTCGCGGAACGCCGCCAAAAGCGGCGCGAAAATCCCCTGATCCGGTTTCGAGGTCTCCGCGAGAAAGACGTTGGGGGACTCCTCCAAGGCGTCAAAAAACGCCTCCACGTCCGGCGCCCAAGCGTCGCCTCCGGGCAGGGCAAGAGAGTCCAACACGGCCTTGACTCCGCGCTCGGCCTCCCGAACACCGCGCCAGGCCCGCGTTAGCGTTCCCCGCGAGAGGGATGTGTCCTTTGCCGCGCGCCTTAGGTCGGCCAAGGCAACTTCTTCCCGACCCAATTCCCCATACAAGGGGCCGCAGTAGTCCTCCCTCATCCGGTTCTCCCACCAGGAAAGGTGTCCGTTCAGGAAACTCAGGCGATCGATGAGGGACTCCTCCGCGTTGGAAAACATCTTCTCCAAGTCCACGCTCTGGTGGAAAATGGTCTCGTACCTAGGCCAGAACTCCAATCCCTCGAACCAGCCCCGTACCCGCGCTACCCGTGTCTCATGAAGGACGTAGCGGTAAAAATCAGGCAGCTCACCCCCTGCGCCGGGCGTCCCCGCCGCGCTCACTCCCGGCTCGATCCCCCGCGAAGACAAAATGTCAAGACAAGCTTGACGGGCCCTGTCCATCCGGGCCGTCATTTTCGCGGCAAGCTCCTCCATCTTCTCGCTCCAGCGCTCATAGGCTTCCTTGATTTCCTGGATATCGCCGGCGGCCTCGATACCCTCGCGCAGGCACTCCAGGTGATAGCGGGGGGCCAGAAGACGGCGCCACTCGTTGCGCACGGCGGAGATCTCCGCGTTGGCCCATCGCTGGGCGTCGCGGAGGTCGTGCACTTTTTCCAGGCGCACAATGGTCTCCGCCCCCGCCTTCTCCGCGGGGATGTTCCCCAGGGTCAGGGACAGATCAGACGCCGCGCGCGACAGCAGCGTCAGGGCGCGCCGGGCCCGCGTCTCGGCCCTGCAAAGGCCAAGGTTGTCCCGAAAGTCTTTCAGACGCCCCAGCAGCGCGCCGAAGTTCGAAGCCGCCCACGCGTCCGACTCCCGGTCATAAAAATGAGCCATGGCCAACTTGGAGGACACAGGCACCACAGCGGCGTCCCTCAGAACGCCGGAAACCCCATTTTCTACGTCCTGGCGAAGGCCGCTGACGTAGGAGGAGAGCTTCTGACGCCGCGAAAGCACCACCTTTCCCCCCTCCAAGTCATCCTGTTCCAAGTCAATCTGGGAGATCAAAAAGATCACCCTTTGGTTCTGCTCCAAAACAACCTCCAGCAATTCGAGGTCCGGCGCCTTCAGGCGGTTTCTTATGGAGGTGACGTAAAAAACGATATCCATGACGGGCAAAAGCCTCCGCAGCAGAAGTTCGGAGTGTTCAGGAAGCCCGCAGGCGTCCAGGCCGGGCGTGTCCAGGAGAACGAGCCCCTCTGGAAGCGCTGAGCCAGGACTCGTCCACTCCAGAAAGGCGAGTCCCCGCTCGTTAGCGGGGTTCAGGCGCTCGGAGGCCATGTTTTCCATCCATGCGGGGGTGAGCTGCGCCCCAGAAACGTAGCGGCGCGTCCCATCCTTGAAGATGACGGTGACAGCGCGTTCCTCTCCCTTGCGGCAGCGAATCACCAGATTGGTGGTGGCCCTGGTTTCCTCGGGCAGCAGGCGTTCGCCCATCATGGCGTTGATGAAGGCGGATTTCCCGCTGCTGGTGATACCCACCGCGCCCACCTCCATCTCCCTTCCGCCCTCCTCGCGGAGCAGGGCCTCCACCTGCGCCGCGCGACCTGAGAAAAGCCCCGAAACGACCGACAACGCCTCCAGAGCCCTGGAAAGCCACTTTTCCACAGCCTTGGAGATCGCCTCTCCCCCGTGGGTTTTCTCCGGTTCCGCCGGTTCCACGTGAGGAGAACGGGACGCGAGGGAGGCAAGCCCTAGCCGCCGGCGGAGACGCGTCATGTCCTTCTCTATTTCCGCGACCTCGGTCACGTCGGAGGCCGCGACGATGAGGCCCTCCTCCTCTCCAAAACGGTTGATGAAAGGAAGGGAGCGCGCCGCCAGAAGCCGGAACCTTCCATAGGCGTCCTCGTAGCGACATGGGCCGGGCTCGGCGGCGCGGACCCCAACGCCGGGGTCGAAGGCCAGGGCCGCCGAGAAAGCCGCGTTGCAGAACGTCACCTGCCCGTCCGCGTCCCAGTGGAACAGAAGGTCGGACGCCGCGTCAAGCATCTCCCGCGTTAGGTGGAGGCGGTTTTCGAGAAACTCGCGGTTTAGTTCTTTTTGAAACAGGGCCTCCGACAGGCGCTCTTTTTCCTCCGTCAGCCGGGCGGCGTCCTCTTTGAGTTTTTCCTCCCGTTCGCGTCCAGCGATCAGGGCGTTCTCCTGTTCCCTCCCCATGGCTTGGAGTTTTTCCAATTCTTTCTCGACGGCCTTCGCCCTAGAAATGTCTGTCTCCGCTCCGATCAGGCGCTCGACCTTCCCTGACGCGCCTCGGAGGCACACGGCGTCCAGCCGGAACCAGCGGTATTTGCCGTCGCCGCAGTAAAGTCGCCGCTCCAGGGAAAAAGAGTTCTTTCGCCCCTTGAAGAGAAGGGCACGGAGCTTTTGGCCTTGGGGATAGTCGTCGGGATGGTACAGTTCGAGCCACTGATCCAAGGTTTGAGGCAGGGTTTCGGGCGTCAGACTGAGGCCCTGTACCAGGGACGGGGAACAGCGGGTCTTACCCGTTTGCAGGTTGGCGTCAAGAACTCCCTGGCGGGTGTGGGCCAGGATAAACTCCCAGATGGGTTTGGCTCCCTGTGCGTTTTCGCCGTCAAACATCGCTCCGCGGACGCCTCGTTACCGCGCCGGAATAGAGGACACGGAGGTCAGGCGGACGAAGCCGCGGGGGGCGGCAGGAAGCTCTGTTCCCTCGGGCGCTTCCGTGGTCAGGCGCTTGGCATCCACGCCCAGTCTCGTGAGAACGTTGAAAAGGGAGACCGCGCGCTCGCGCAGGAGGAGCCTTTGCTCGGAGGGTCTCATCCCGGAGTCGGGGTAGACCGCGATGTGAAACTTCAAAGAGGGATCTTTTTCCATCAGCATGGCAAACTTTCTGAAGTTCTTCTCGTATCCCTTAGCGGGGGCAGACGCGTTGGAGGCAAAGCGCACAGGGAATTCCAAGACGCCCAGGCGGTCCACAGCGTGCAGCAAGTCCAGCACCTGGGCCTCCGTCTCGTAAAGGTCGTTGGAGAGGACAGGGGGCGCGGCGAGCGTAAGCTTGTTGGGGACCTCGACCACGGTGAGGTTGTACTCCCGCGGAGACGTGACCTCCTGAGCTACCCACACATCACGGCCGGTTCGGATGAGCTTGCCCACGGCGCGGCAGCCTCCCAGAGCGGGGTCTTCCGCAAAGACGACCTCACCGCCCGCCTTTCTCAAAGAGGCAAGAAAGCGCTGTCCCAAGTCGGAGGTTGATAGGGGGGAGCGGGCCTTTGTGCGGTAGAAGATCTGAGTGGCCCGGCCTGAGAGGGTCACGGACCCCTCGGCTAGGGGGAGGGCCAGGGCGCGATCCGATTGAGAGTAGCCGACGATGGCGTAGCCGCCCGGTCTTCGGAAAAGCGGGTGATCCCTGGCGGGGGTCGCGAGGGCAGGTTCGCGCGAAAGAGCCAAAAACGCCAGGAAAACGAAAACGAGCTTGCGAAACATATGGGACCTCCTGTCAAAACGCCGCGCTGTTCCGGGACGAAAGCGGGCGATTTTTTTTCACCTTAATTATACTCCATGCGTCCTTCTCTTCGCGTCATTTGTGTTATGATAACTCAAACGTAGCAGGCCGCGAAAAAGCGTTTCGCGTGAGTAGTTTGTGATAAACTGTTCTTAACAAATACTCAGTGCGCATTAGCGTCAACAATGGGGAAGGAAACGGGAGGCGTGATGTATCGATGATTGTTGTGACTTCCACGTTTAAGAGTACTTTGGGCAGCCGGGGAAAAGTGGTGGAGCTATCCCGGCCCTGCGTCGAAGCGACGCGCAAGGAGAAGGGCTGCGTCCGCTACGAGCTTTTCGCGTCCACGGAGGACGACGTTACGCTGCAGTTCATTGAGGAGTGGACGGACCTCGACTGCCTGCGCGCTCACATAAAGTCCTCTCATCTCGCGGAGTTTAAGGAGAAGCGGGCGTCCTTTGTCGAGAAGGGCGGGGTGTTGAAGCTCTTCGAGGCCCAAGAGACCTCCATCTAGAGAAACCCGCCCCTGAACATGACGGCAGGGAAGGCGGACGCGCCCAGTCTTTGGGCCGCTCCGCCTCTTTATATTGGGGGAGCCTCAAGGTTTTTGTGAAAGGAAATTTTTTTTATGAGTTTCTCTTTTGAAAGTTTCAAACGTTATTTTTCCAAGCCCACCGATCTAGGCGAGGGGTCGGTGGGGACGACGCTTTTGCAGATGTCCATCCCCGCCATCAGCATGATGCTGATGAACACGCTCTTCTTTATGGTGGACACGATCTTCATCTCTTGGCTGGGGGAAAAACCCACGGCTGCCGTGTCCATGACTTTCCCCATCAATATCGCGCTTTTCGCCTTTTTGGAAGGGGCGGGTGGCGGTACGACCGCACTGGTGGGGCAGAATCTGGGACGCGGCGCGCTGGAGATTGCGAAGAAAGTGGCGTTTTCGGGGCTGGCCCTGGGATACGTTCTTTCCTTTCTAACTCTGCCCATGGCGCTACCTGGCGTTTCGGCTTCGATATTCGCCCAGCTCGGCGCGGGGGAGAACAAAGAAATCCTTGACATGAGCTACGCCTACAACTTCTGGCTGCCCCTGACCGCGCCGCTTATCGCCTACACGTTCATCTCGAACAGCATATTCCGCTGCCAGGGGGACACGGTGACGCCCATGATCTCAATGGCGATAGCCAACCTCATTAACGGATTTCTCGATCCACTCTTCATCTTCGTCTTTGGCTGGGGGGTGGGCGGGGCCGCTGCCGCGACCTTTGTGGGACGCGCCTTTTCCGTCTTCTACGTTCACCACAAGATGAAGCGCAACCCAGGCGTCTCCCTGCCCTTCCTGCTGCCCCCGCGCCCGACCTTCATGAGTTACTGGAGACCCATCGCCACTATTGGTCTGCCCGTAACGTTGGCCGTGGGGAGCATTGCTCTGGGCTTCGGCGGGGTGAACCGCGTGCTCTCGTCTTTTGGGATGCACGCCATAGCCGCGTGGATACTGGGCATTCGGATCGAGGACTTTTACTTCACCATCGCTATGGGGGTTGGGTCGGCCCTGACGCCCTTCTTGGCGTTCAACTATGGCCGTCGGGACCTCCGCCGGATGGTTGACGGCGTCAAGGCCGCCTCTTGGATCGCGGGTAGCCTGATGACGCTCGTTGGGGCAGTGATTTTTGTCTCCCCTCAGGCCTTTTTGGGTTTGTTTCATCCCTCCGAGCGAGTGATGGACTTGGCGGCGCGTTCCATCCGCGTCAGTATGCTCGCCTATCCCATCGTGGTCATGCAGTTCACGCTGGGTTCGTTTTTCATCGCGACGGGATATTCCATCTTCGCCACGGCGACTCAGTTGACGCGCTCGGTTTTGGCTAGGATCCCCTTAGCCTATTTCTTTGCCTGGTGGCTGGGCGAAGGGGGGATATGGTGGTTCCAGCCCATCTCTTTTCTGGTCGGCGGGCTCGTGACCTGGTTGGGATACGTCTATGCTTTGAGCAAAATAAAGAAGGACTTCGCCCAAAGCCGTTAATTCTTTTCTGTGCAAAGTTTTTGCCGTTTATATCCGATTTTTGACCTCTTATTTCCGCGCGCGATTATGTAAATCGCCATAAAAGGAGCCGTTATTATGGAATTTTTGTCGAACATCCCAGCGGGAGGGACTCTTTTCAACGCGGCGTCCATCGTTGCGGGCGGAGGCATTGGCCTTTTCGTGGGGCGCTTTATTCCCCAAAAAGCGTTCAAGCTCGTCTTTCAGTGCCTGGGTCTTTTCTGCTTTTATATGGGACTCGGCATGGCCAGCAAGGCACAGAACCCGCTGGCCGTTATGTTCGCTCTCCTGGCAGGGGCCGTGGCCGGGGAGGGACTGGATATCGACGGGCGGCTGACGCGCCTGGGCGACCGCCTGAAGCGCCGGTTCGACGCGTGCGGCGGGGAGGGGCGGAAAGAAAATTTCACTCAGGCCTTCGTCACCAGCAGTCTGCTGTTCTGTGTGGGTTCGATGGCCGTCCTTGGAGCCATAAAGGACGGGCTTGGCGACCCCTCGCTTCTGGTGGTGAAGGGGGTCATGGACGGGGCGACCGCCGTGCTCTTCGCCGCTTCCTTGGGCTCAGGCGCTCTCTTCTCGGCCCTCCCGCTCCTGTTCTACCAGGGAGC
>JAITGK010000010.1 GCA_031280635.1 Synergistaceae bacterium | reverse complement strand
CTACACTCCCAAACACGGTAGTTGGCTGAATATAGCGGAAGTGGAATTATCAGCACTTGCGAGCCAATGTTTAGGAACCCGCGGAATTCCGAGCATTGACGTCTTAAACAAAGAACTTGAGGCTTGGGGAGTAAAACGCAATGCCATGCGGAAGGGTGTCTACTGGCAGTTTACTACAACGGAAGCTAGAACTAAATTGAAGCGATTGTACCCAAAGATTTTGTAAAGTTTTAGATGTTATCAAGTACTAGCCTTTTTGAAATTTACGTGTATAATAAAGTCGTGATTTTGAGAGTGGGTTTGAGCCCACTCTCTTTTTTTAGAGTTCTTGGCTCTTTTATATGCAAAGTTTTTGCTGTTTGCATCCAGCTCTTGACCTCTTGTTTTTACGCGCGGCGATGCAAACCGCTATAAAGCACGGATTGCCGGAGGTGCAATTTTGGTTAAGGACGTCCGCCGGAGGACCGGCAGATACGAAGAGGACAGACGAGGTTCCCGTCTTGCCGAGGTCGAGGCGCTCGCTTCACCGCGCCGTGCCGAGACGTCGCTGGCTATTGCGGGGATCGTGACAGGCTTGGGCTACGAGTGCGTGAACGCCGCTCTCGTCACGGAAGACGGAAGGACTGTCCTTCGGGTGATGATTGACTCCCTTGGAGGAATCGACCTGGGGGACTGTGAGAAGGTATCAAGGGTGGTGGAACGCTTCCTGGACAACGACGCCGCGGGAGAACTGGGCGGCAGGTACTACCTGGAGGTCAGCTCCCCCGGCGTGGAGCGCCCCCTGTTCACCCCCGCCGACTATGAGCGCTTTCGGGGTCGGGAGGCGCGGCTCAGAACTCATGAACCCGTGGAGGGACGCAAGACTCACGTGGGGTTTATCCGGGCGTCGGACAGCACGTCCGTGACGCTGGAAACAGAGCGGGGGACGGCAACCATCGCTTTTGAAACAGTCGCGCGGGCCTCGCTGGTGTTCCGGGGCTTGGAGTCGCGAAGACCTGAAAAAAAGCGAGGTCCCACAAAACAGGACGTAAAACAGGAGAACAAAGCAAATAAAGAACATGAGGAGGAGCATTGAATGCAGCTTGGACGCGACTTCTTGCGTGCGCTGAACCAGATAATCCGTGACCGTGGCCTTTCCACGGAGTTGATCGCGTCGAGCCTTGAGATCGCGCTAGCCTCCGCCTACAAGGCCTATAAAAAAAGCCAAGGAGAGAGCCAGGAGACCGAGACTGAGGTCAAGGTGGACTTCGAGGCGGGCAACGTTTCGGTGTGCGAACTGCGCACCGTAGTAAAGGCAGTCAAGTCGGAGGAGACGGAAATCACTCTCGCAGGGGCAAAAAGCTTGGGCTTCATTAAGGCCGCCGTGGGCGATGTCATCCGTATTGAGAAGAACCCCGAGGACTTCGGCCGCATCGCCGCTCAGACCGCGCGCCAGGTCATCATTCAGCGCCTGAAAGACGCCGAGCGCCAGATTATCTACGAGGAGTTCTCCGACAAGGTGGGGGAGATGATGACCGGCGTCGTGTTCAAGTCCGAAAACGACCAGGTGCTGATCCGCTTGAACGAGCGGACGGAGGCTATCCTGCCGCGGGAGGAGCGCATTGGAGGGGAAAAGTACGCTCCAGGCGATCGGATGAAGTTTTTTGTCCTGGACGTGCGTCAGACCACCCGAGGACCCCGCATCGTCGTTTCCCGTACCCATCCAGGGCTTCTGCGTAAGCTGCTGGAGTTAGAAATCCCGGAGATCCTAGACGGGATTATCGAGATCAAGAACATCGTGCGGGAGGGTGGAGCCAGAGCGAAGGTGGCCTTGGTAACGCTGGACGCCAACGTGGACCCTGTAGGAGCCTGCGTGGGCAGCGCTGGCGGGCGCATCAAGGCCATCAGTCGGGAGCTGTCGGGGGAGAAGATCGACGTCATTGTCTGGAGCAATGACCCACTGGTCTACATCCGCAACGCCCTCTCCCCGGCAAAGGTGGCCAAGGTCGAGCCCGTCCTGGATCAGGAGCGCGCCGTCCAGGTCTACGTCTACCCAGACCAGCTTTCTTTGGCCATTGGGAGATCGGGGCAGAACGTGCGCCTTTCCGCCCGCCTGACGGGGTGGAAAATCGACATTGACCCGATAGAGGCCGACCGTATGCCCACGCTGTCGGACATTTTCCACGATTTTGTTGGGGAGAAAACGGAATGATAGGCACGACCCCGAAACAAAAACCTCGCACCTGCGTCGCGTGCAGGGAGGAGTCCCCCAAGCGAGCGCTGGTTCGCGTCGTGCGCTCCCCGGCGGGGGAGGTAGTGCTGGATGAGAGAGGCAAACTGCCCGGCAGGGGAGCCTACATCTGCGCAAGCTGTCAGTGCCTTGAAAAAGCCCAGAAGACCAAAGCCCTTGCCCGCGCGCTTAAAATGGAGATACCGGAGGCCTTGTACAGCCGCCTCGCGGAGCACCTGGAAAGCTATGGGCGCGGCGCGGTGGACGCTTGGCGGGAGTTGAAGCTTCTCCTGGGCTTGGCGCGGCGCGCTGGCTTGATTCATATCGGCGTCGATAGTGTAAAATCACAGTGCGTGAAGGAAACGCTCCTGATCCTTACTGCCTCTGATTCCTCCGAGGCAGTGAAGGACGCCATGGACAAAGCCGCGGGGGAGAGCCACGTCCGTGTCCGCTCACCCTTGAGCATTGAGGATTTTTCCGCCTCCTTGGGCGCGCGGAACGTGCAGGCCGCGGCCCTGCCCTTGCGGAGCGGTCTGTCGGACAAGATAAGGTTGCTGCTTTCGCGGCCTTTATAGCGGGTTGCATAATGACGCGCGGAAATAAGAGACCAAAAACCGGATATAAACGGCAAAAACTTCGCGCGGAAAAGAGCCAATGGCTCTAAATACTTCGTATCATATTGATGGTTCATCGATGTGTGAGTCGAAATAACGAGAAGGGAGAGCTGCCCTTGAGCAAAATGAGGGTGTACGAGCTGGCCAAAATACTGGGTAAGAGCAACAAGGATTTGATGAAGGTTTTGGAGGACTTGGGCGTCGAGGTGAAGACGCACATGAGTTCCATCGACAACGACGTAGCCCAGTTGGTCGAGGACGCGCTCCGTCCCGCGAAAAAGGGAGCGAAGGGCGTAGTGAAAAGGCCAAAGATCATTTTGGACGCGAAGGCCACGGTCAAGACGGTGGCGGAAGGCATTGGCGTCTCCAGCGCCGACGCGGTGAAGGCGTTGATGTCCGCTGGTATCATGCTTCCGGCGACGGGCGTCGCGGACGAGAAAGCGCTGGAGATATTGGCCAAAGCCTTTGATGTGGAGTTTGAAGCGGCCTCCGCCAACCTGGAAAAACCGGAGTCCGCTCAGAAACCAGTGACGCAGGGAAAGAAAGAAGCCCCATCCCGCCATCTGACGCCTCGCCCCCCCATCGTGACGGTAATGGGTCACGTGGACCACGGGAAGACAACGCTTTTGGACACCATACGTCACACCAACGTCACGGCCCGGGAGGCGGGAGGGATTACCCAGCACATCGGCGCCTACATCGTCGAACACGAGAAAAAGAGGATCATCTTTCTAGACACCCCTGGCCACGAGGCCTTCACGGCCATGCGCGCTCGAGGAGCCAGCGTCACGGATATCGTGATTCTGGTGGTCGCGGCCGACGACGGCGTGATGCCCCAGACGCGGGAGGCCATTGACCACGTCAAGGCCGCGGGCGTCCCCATCGTCGTGGCGGTGAACAAGGTGGACAAACCCAACGCCAAGCCGGACAGAGTCCGCCAGCAGCTGGCCGACGTGGGACTAGTGCCGGAGGAGTGGAGCGGCGACGTGGTGATGGTGGACATCTCCGCCAAGTCAGGGGACGGCATCGACCGTCTTTTGGAAATGGTGCTCCTGGTGGCGGAAATGCAGGAACTGATGGGTGACGACAAAGCCTCACCCCAGGGCATCGTCATTGAGGCCGAGCTGGATAAGGGCAAGGGGCCCGTGGCGACGGTCATTGTGCGGCAGGGAACCTTAAAACGCGGGGATGTGGCGCTGTTCGGCTCCACCTGGGGGAAAATACGCGCCCTTTTCGACACCGCTGGGAGGAGCGTGAACGAGGCCGGCCCCAGCACCCCTGTGGAGATGCTGGGCCTTATCGACGTACCTCAGCCTGGCGAGTCCTTTTCCGTCGTCTCCTCGGAGCGGGAAGCGCGGGACGCCCTCTCCAACTCGAAGGAACGACTCACAGGCGCGCCCGCGCGTCGGGCGTCTTTCGAAGACCTCTATTCCCAGATGCGGGAGGGGCAGGCTCCCCAGCTCACCCTGCTGGTGAAGTGCGACGTCCAGGGCTCCGTGGAGGCCCTTTGCGCGTCGCTGGAAAAGATAGCCACCTCCGAAGTGGGCGTCTCCATCATTCATAGGGGTGTGGGGCGCATCGCCGAGTCTGACGTCATGCTGGCCTCCACCTCCAACGCGGTCATCGTCGGCTTCAACGTTCGACCGGACGCTAACGCCAAACGCATCGCGGAGGCAGACGGCGTGGAAATACGCCTTTACGACGTGATCTACGACGTCATTGACGACGTGAAGGCGGCCATGGAGGGTCTTCTGAAGCCTAACCTGCGCGAACAGCGTCAGGGCGAGGTGGAGATACGCGAGATATTCAAGATTCCAAAGGCGGGCAAGATCGCGGGGTGTCACGTCCTTCAAGGACTGGTGCGCCGCACGTCCCGGGTGCGCGTGGTGCGCGCGGGGATCGTCATCTGGGACGGACACATCGCTACGCTCCGCCACTTCAAGGACGAGACGCGGGAGGTCAAGGCGGGCTTCGACTGCGGCGTTGCCCTGGCCGGTTTTCAGGACTTCGCGCAAGGCGATGTTCTGGAAGCCTACGAAATTATAGAGGAAAAACGCACTCTTTAAAAACTTTAGAGCCTTGGGGTTCCGCTCCAAGGTTTTTTTGAGGTGAGAGATTTGAAAACAGAAGCGTCTAGGCGGGGCTACGCACTCCGCCGCCCGTTATCGCACCGCATGGAGCGAATTAACAAGCAGCTTCAGCGCGAAATTTCGCTGCTTCTGGAACAGCGCGTAAAGAATGACATCGCCAAGAACGCCATCATAATGGGGGTAGACTGCTCCCGCGACCTAGAATCCGCTCGGGTGCACTTCACCACCCTGAACGTTGCGGCGCGGGAGTCCGTGCTCGCCGAACTGCGGAACATAAAAGGCGCGCTGCGGACGATGTTGGGCCAAACGATGAAACTGCGGCAGGTTCCAGCTCTGGACTTCGTAATCGACCGCTCGCTGGACTACGGAGAGCGCATCGATGGAATCCTCCACAGCTTGGGACTAGATTCCGCTCCTGGCGGGAACGGACGGCAAGAGGACAGCGGAGAAGACGATGGAAACAAAAATAACGAAGAAGACGAAGAAAACGGGGACAACTGAGACGGCCCAAGCAAAGCTGGTGAGAAAGAGGTCTGTATCGAGGAAACTTCTGTTGGAAGTCGCGCAAACCCTTGAAGCAGCCTCCTCCTGGATCCTGTTTTCTCACATGAAAATGGACGGTGACGCCATAGGCGCCGCTACGGCCCTTTTCGAGGCGGGGCTCCTGCGGGGCAAGAGCGTGCGCTGGACGGGACCTGACCCCTTTCCACCCGTCTACTCTTTTTTGGCCCACGTGGAGGAATATACCGTTCAAAAGGAGTTCCGCTTCGACCGCAAGGAGCTCTGCGTGTTTCTGGACTCGGCCAACGAAGATCGAGGCGTGAAGGGCCTTCGCGGCGAAGCCCAGGGCGCTTTTATCCTGAACATCGACCACCACGGAGACAATTCCCGTTTCGGGACGCTGAACTGCGTAGACTCCACGTCCTCGTCCACCGCGGAGATTTTGTGGCGCGTCATGAAGGAGGCGGGGTGGCCCATCACGCTCCGCATCGCCGAAAGCCTCTACACCGGAATCGTCGCCGACACGGGAAACTTCGTGTTCAGCAACACCTCTGGACGAACGCACCTGGTGGCCGCCGACCTGCTGGACCGAGGGGTGGACCCGACCCGCATCGAGACCACCCTGCGTCAAAGCCGTTCCATACAAGGGATGCTCCTTTGGGGCGTGGCCCTGACCCGCATGTCCTGCTGGGGAGAGGGCTTTGCCATGACCTGGCTGTCCCAGGAGGACTTCCAACGAACAGGGGCCATTGAGTCGGATACGGAAATGCTGGTCAACCAACTGCTCTTAGTTCGGGGCGTTCGCTTTGCCGTGCTTTTTGTAGAGGAAGAGGGCAGGGCGATCAAAGTAAGTCTGCGCTCGAAGGAGGGCGTCGTCCCCGCCGTCTTCGTGGCGCACTCCCTGGGCGGGGGCGGACACCCCCGCGCGTCGGGAACTCGGCTGGAACTGCCGTTGGACAAGGCCATCGAGACCGTCCGCGAGACCCTGGAGTCCGCCTATGCTGAATGGGCTTCTGCTGCTCGATAAACCTGTGGGGTTCCGAAGCGCCCAGTGCGTCGCGAAGGTCAAATGCCTCTTGGGCGGTCGCGTGGGCCATGCGGGCGCCTTGGACTCCACAGCGTCAGGCTTGTTGTTGGCGCTTTTGGGGACGACCACGCGCCTGTCGGACTACATCATGAAGTTGCCCAAGGTCTACGAGACCCTGGTGCGCTTGGGGGTCTCCACCGACACCTGCGACGCCTCTGGGCGGGTGATATTCCGGGGTGATCCGTCAAAAATCAACGAGTCCGCCTTCGACCGGGTCCTTTGTTCTTTTTGGGGGACGCGAATGCAGCGTCCGCCGGAAATATCGGCCCTTAAGGTGAACGGGAAGCCCTCTTACAAAACGGCGCGGGGAGGGGAAGAAGCGCCTCCACTAACTCCCCGGCCCGTGACCGTGACCTCCGCGGAGCGGCGCTCGCCCCTGGCGGATGGGGCGGTGTGTATTTCCGTGACCTGCGGCAAGGGCGTCTACATCCGCGCCCTAGTCAGGGACATTGGGGAGCGCCTTGGCTGCGGGGCCCACGTGGGGGAACTGCGCCGTCTCTCCATAGGCCCTTTTCGCGTTTCCGACGCCTGCCCGCCCGACGGCCCTTTAAAATATTTTCGTTCCCCGCGAGAGGTGGGGAGCGCGTTTCACCGCGTCCTGCTCACCCCGGAGGCCGAGGACCGCCTGCTGAAGGGTCTCTACGTCCCTCTGACGGGGGCGGGGCGCTACGTTCCGGGGGTGGTTGCGCTGAAAGACGACCTATGCGTGGAGGGCGCATCAATGATCGGATTCGCCAAGCTGGTGGAGGTCGAAGGCGACCTGGTTCTGAAACCCAAGGCCAATGTGGCTGTCAGGTCGGAGGTGGCGGGATGATCACCGTGCTTGGGGCGTTCGACGGCTTTCACCGCGGGCACGCGCTGCTTTTTGAGCGCGCAAAAGCCCTTGCCGCGCCCCGTGGCCTGGAATGGGGAGTGGTAACGTTTGACCCGCACCCTGGCGTCTTCTTGGGCAGTCTGGACGCCACGCTTTTCACGCCCAGGGAGCGCGAGTTGATCCAGACTTTTCTGGACATCCCCCATGTGGTTACGCTGGAGTTCGACGACGACCTTGCCCACTCTCCTCCCTCGCTTTTCTGGGAGTTCTTGTCGCTGAACATCGACATCGACGGGGTAGTGGTGGGGCGAGACTTCCGCTTCGGCTACCGCCGCACGGGCGACGTGACGCTGCTGGGACACTACTGCCGCGAGGCGGGCGTGGACTTTCTCGCGGTGGACCTCCTGGAGCACTTCGGGGCCAAGATTTCCAGCTCCGCCGTTCGAGAACTGGTGGCGTCCGGGCAGTGTGACCTTGCCGCGAAAAAGCTGGGCTACCCCTACTTCGTCTGGGCGGAGGTTCAACATGGACTGGGTCGGGGGAGGGATCTGGGCTATCCCACAGCGAACTTAAGCGTCCCCCCCCGAAAACTGCTCCCCGCCGACGGCGTGTACGCCGTAGCCCTGCTGGTGAAGGGACAGTGGAAGGCGGGAGCCCTCTCCCTGGGCGACAACCCCACCTTCGACGACGTCCCGGACCGCCGGGCGGAGGTGTTCGTCTTGGACTACGATGGAGACCTTTACGGGGAAAGCCTGCCCGTCTTGTTCCTTTTCCGCCTGCGTCCCCAGGTGCGGTTCAAGGACGTGGAGCAGCTCGTCCTTCAAATCGACGCAGACGTGAAGCGGGCCCACGACGCCTTCTGTCACGGCTTCAAGCCAAACTCAACCCTCCACTCCACCTTCAAAATGGCTTACTCCAAGGCGCAAGGGACAAGTCCCCTTGCCGGCGAGGAGTGATTTGTCCTCCCGCGATCGGAGCCCCGTTGGCCCTGCCCCTCGTCAGACGGGGAAGTTACCATGTTTTTTCGCGGGGCGGACTTCGCGCTTGGTGGACAGCATCCTCAGCGCCGCAACGACCTTTCGGCGCGTCTCCGAGGGTTCGATCACGTCGTCAATGTCACCGCGCCCGGCCGCTTTGTAGGGGTTGGAGAACTCCGCTGTGTACTCGGCTATCTTGACCTGTCTCATAACCTGAGGGTTTTCCGCCGCGTCGATCTCCTTCTTGAAGATGATGTTAGCCGCCCCGTCGGAGCCCATGACGGCGATCTCCGCTGACGGCCAGGCCAGCACCATGTCGGCCCCCAGGTACCTGGAGCACATCGCAATGTAGGCCCCCCCATAGGCCTTACGAACGATAATGGTCACTTTCGGCACGGTTGCCTCGGAGTAGGCGTAGAGCAGCTTGGCCCCGTGACGGATGATGCCGCCGTGCTCCTGAGTGGCTCCTGGCATGTAACCCGGCACGTCAACGAAACTCAGCAGGGGCACGTTGAAGCTATCGCAGATCGAAACAAAGCGACTGGCCTTGTCAGAGGCATTAATGTCAATGCATCCCGCCAAAACCAACGGCTGACTGGCGATGATCCCCACCGACTGCCCACCTACCCGGGCGAAGCCCGTGACGATGTTCCGCGCGTAGTAGGGCTGAACCTCGAAAAAGTCCTGGTCGTCCACCACCGACCCGATGATTTTTTTCATATCGTAAGTTCGGTTCACAGAGGCTGGAAGAATCTCAGCCAGCTCCGGACAGAGGCGGTCTGGCGGGTCACCCGTCCCAGCGAGAGGGGGCAGGTCCATGTTGTTGGAGGGGAGAAAGCCCAGTAGCTTCCGCACACTGGCCAGGCAGGTCGTCTCATCGGGACTCACAAAGTGCGCGACCCCCGATATGCTGTTGTGGGTCATAGGGCCGCCCAGGGCGTCCACCGAGACGTCCTCACCGGTTACGGCCTTGATCACCTGCGGACCCGTGATGAACATGTTTGAAATCTCATTAACCATGAAGATGAAGTCGGTGAGAGCTGGGGAATAAGTGGCCCCGCCCGCGCAGGGTCCCATAATGACTGAGATCTGTGGGACCACCCCCGAGGCGATCGTGTTGTGGTAAAAGATGTTGCCGTAGCCTCGCATGGCGTCCACGGCCTCCTGAATCCGCGCCCCGCCGGAGTCGTTGACGCCAATGACGGGCGCGCCGGTTTTGAGGGCCAGGTCCATGATCTTGCAGATCTTGTTGGAGTGCGTCTCTCCCAGAGTGCCGCCCATCACGGTAAAGTCCTGAGAGAAAACGTACACCAGCCGTCCGTCCACTGTACCGTATCCCGTGACAACGCCGTCGCCCGGAATATCCGTCTCATCCATGCCGAAGTAGACGCAGCGATGCTCCACAAACGCATCGGTCTCCACGAAACTTCCGGGGTCCAGTAAAGCGTCGATCCGCTCTCGAGCTGTCATCTTGCCGAGGGAGTGCTGCTTTTCAACCTTTTTCGGGCCGCCGCCCGCGGTGATTTTTGCCCTCAGTTCCGTGAGTTTCTCGATTTTTTCCCGAATAATTTCTTCCACGACCGTACCTCCCAACACGTATACTCTACCTGGCCGCCGTACCTAGCGACCAGATATACATAATACAGCAACCTCAGGGGTTGACAGCTTGGTCTGATTATTTTTGCGCCACAGCTTTGGCGTCAAGGAGCTTTTGAACCTTCTCCGCGCCGTAGCCTATTTCCGCGAGTATTTCCTTCGTGTGCTGTCCAATGTCGGGGGCCCTCTCGCAAGGCGAGGCGACGTTGCCGCCGAACTGGATTGGGATGTTGGGGACGGCGGATTCGTGTCCATTGTCGTAGGTGAACTTGGTGAGGTAGCCGTTTTCCCAAGCGAGCTGGTCGTCGATGACCTCGCGCATGTGCTGCGCTTTGCTGAAGGGGATGTCGTGATCCTTGAGGCGCTTCAGCCAGTAAACCCGATCGCGGGTCTTGAAGATATCAATGAGTATCTTTACAAGGATCTCGTTGTTCTCAGGCTTTCGGACTTCGAGGGCGTCGCGGTACTCCTTCACGTTTGTCAAGTCTTCGCGTTCGATGACCTTGCAAAACTTCGGCCAGTCGCGGGCGTAGTCCAGCACGGCCAACGTCACCATCTCCCCGTCCGCGCAGACGTAGGTGTTGGAGATGGGGGTTGCCGGCGCGTAACGGCTCTTGGGCCAGGCGTCGCCGTACTGCACTGGCACCAACATGAGGGAATTGAGCCACACCGCCGTGCCAAAAAGCGAGACCAGGACATATTCCCCCTTGCCCGTGTCGCGCTGATGGTTTAGCGCGCCTAGAAGGCCAGCGGTCATACCCAGAGAAGCGGCGTGATCCCCAACTCCGAAGGGAATGGCCATGGGGCCGTTGCCCGCCGTGGGGAAGTCGGCCAGGCCGCCGCCCCGCGCCCAGAACGCGGTCATATCGAACCCTGGAAGAACGGAGTCCTCGCCCTCCAGACCGTAACCTGAAATATGCCCATAGATAAGGTGGGGGAACTTGTCCTTCAAGTCCTCGTAGGATATTTTCATCCGACGCAGGGAGTCCATGCGGTTGTTTGAGAAAAAGATGTTGGCGTTCTTCAGCAGGTCGAACAAGACCTCCATGCCTTCCGGGGCTTTCAGGTTGATGGCAATACATCTTTTATTGGCGTTGTCCAGTTGATAGCAGGGGTTTTCTTCGTCGCTGGTGGGACTGTTCACGTTTTTGCCGAACCAGCGGTAGGGGTCGCCTGTGGGGGGCTCGATTTTGACAACGTCAGCGCCCATGCTCGCCAGAATTCTGCCCACCGCGGGAGCCGCCGCGTAAGTGCTCAACTCCACCACTTTGATCCCTTTCAATAAGGCGTTCATGCGATCATCCTCCTAGAGCCGTTGGCTTTTTTCCGCGCAAAGTTTTTGCCGTTTATATCCGGTTTTTGGCTTCATAATTTCCGCGCGCGATTACGCGACCCGCCATAAATGGACGTAGTTAAGGCAGGGTGGGAAACAGGGTGAATAGCGCCACGGCGACGGCGGTACCTATCGCGGGCGTTATCACGGTCAGCTTGAAGATGGCGCTGTAGGCGTCCTTATGAGTCTCGTTGCAAATACCGTTCGTGACGGTGACGATATAGCCGTTGTGGGGAAGGGAGTCGAGGGCGGAGGACGCGATAGTGAGGGTGCGATGCAGGACGGCGGCGGAAACGCCTCGCGCCAGGTAGAACGGGGCGATCAAAGGAGTCGCGATGCCCAGGCCGCCCGAGGCCGATCCGCAGATACCGGCGATGACGTTCATGGCTACAGCTACCCCCACCAAGTCGGGGCCGGGAATGCCCAACACTCCGTTTACGATTACCGGGAAGGCCTTCGCGGCCTGCACCACGGTACCGAAACCCACCACGGCGCAGGTATTGGCAATGGCGCCCATGGAATTTTTGCAACTGTCCGCCAGGTTGGTCAGCATCTTGCTGTTGTCCAGGAACTTGAACATTAGCACATAGGCTAAGATAGAGCCTATCAGCAGGCCCGACTCCAGGTTGACCAAAGGCGCGAGTTTCGCGGGCTCACCGACTTGAATTTTGATGTTGATAATCAAAATGGTAACGATCAGGGGGATGAGGGCAACAAAGCCGTTGGGTAGTTTTTCCTCTCCAGAGGTGAAGACGTCCATGGGCTTGGCGGCAAAATGTTCGCCCTGTCTTTTGGCGCTGCCCACGATCTGGAAGAGCCACAGGCAGCCGATGATGAGCATGACGCCGCAGGAGATGAAACCCACCACGGCTCCGGCCATCAGGTCCGTTCCCAAGGTGTTGGCCGGAATGGCGTTGTGGATTTGGGGCGCGCCAGGCGCGACCATGGCGAAGGTGGAGCAGCCGAAGGTGAGGGCTGCTGGAATGAAGCGCCTGGGCAGGTCAGCTTCTTTGAAAATCTGGAGCGCTATAGGAAAGACGCAGAAGCTAATGACGAAGGCGCTGACCCCGCCGTAGCCGAGGATACCGCAGGCCAGAGGCACGGAGATAACTGCTTTGTCCTTGCCGAAGGCTTTCACGAGAAGCTGGGCGATGGCCTTGGCCCCGCCGGTGACCTCCATCATCTTGCCCAATAGGGTTCCGGTCAGGAAAATCAGGTAATTGGCCTGCATGAAACCCACGAAGCCCCTCATGTAGTGAACCTTGAGCGCCTCATAAAGGTTGATGTCCCCCGTCAAGGCCACGATAGCGGAGCACATGAACGCGATTACGAAAATGTTGACGCCTTTCATGATCAAGTACAGAACAAGTCCCAAAGCGACGATGATACCTACGATACTGAGCGTTACACTGTCCATTCTGTCACCCCTCATGATTGATAACTGCCATGATCGATAGCGCAAAGATATGCCGCGACACTCGCGCGTTTCTATTCCGCGATCCGTCTTTCGCGGAATATCGCCTCCCGCTTGAACACTCGAATCGTTCGCTTTTTACGCAAGCCATTATATTATAAGCACTTCCGCGTAGAAAATATAGTGGCTACTCACTCAAAAGGGTAGGTAGCGTGTCCCCATGGTTGACGCTGGGCATGACGCGGTTCAGGGCGTTTTGTTCAACGCTTGCGTAGAAGGGCCTGTTATGGAAGCGCTGATTAGAGCCGTTGGCTCTTTTACGCGCAAAGTTTTTACCGTTTGTATCCGGATTTTGGTTTCTTATTTTTGGTACATGATTGCGCAATCCGCTATAAATGGGGTTCTTAGGGGTCCACGACCCCTAAGTGGGGTATGGGGCAAAGCCCCATAGGAGTTTGATTTGATCGGCGCTTCCCTATGCGGGAGCGGCAGTCAAATTGAAGTATTTTTTCAACACCAGCAGGGAAATCAGGGTTTCCCGTTTATGATTCTGAAATTGCTCGACGTACTTGTTGGCGTTTTCGATGACGCGCAGCGATTCTTTGGGATGACTGGCGTAGTGATCCATACGTTCTATCAGATCGCTGTAGTCCGGTTTGATCTCCACATAATGGTAGTTGGGGATCAACTTTCCCTCCATGAACCAGGTTTCGTAGGTTGGACGGGGCATCACAGCCAAGGAATTGGAGGACATCACCCACTTTAAGTTCGTGGCCACGTCGTGCCCTTCCAAACAAAGGATAAATTTGTACTTGAGCTGTTCTCCAACCGTAACGAACGGCTTCACCCACTTTTTGTGGTCTTCCAGCTCGCCGGGAACGTTTCCTCTGTGAAACCAAACCACCTCGCAGCGGGGATGTTTGGAGTACATTTCCCAAAACTTTATCCGATTAGAGGTAAAGAGCTTGTTCGCCCCAATCAACATGTCTTTTTTATCCTGAAATTTGTTTTTGTCCTTCACGAAAACAAAATGACGGTTCTTGTTCAATTTCAACAGCACCGACGTGGCGTTCTCTCCATGAATCGGGCGGCTCTTTACAATGGTGGGCACGGGCATCAGGTCGGTTATGTCTCCCCATTGATAGGCGATTTCCAGGTTGTTGGGAAAAAATCGGGTGTATTCAAACGCGTCAAAAAAATAAGAGGTCTCACGCCATGGAAGCCTGAAATCACGAAGCGCCACTTTATCGAAGGAAGACAACCAAGGAGTTTTCATCTTGTTGTAGTAATCGACTCGCTCCAAGACGTAATCTTGGTCGCGCTGGGGCAGGGAAGCGAGAATCTTTTCCAGCTTCCCCCTAAACAGGAAAGAAGGAGTGACGTATCTCAAGAAGCTTTTGGCGTAGAAAATAAACTGACTGTTCTTGTATCGAAGGGAATTGTACATTTTTTTGATACTCATCGCGATCACCTCGAAAAGTAAAGTGTTTTTTGGAGCGCTTATAAAGGCGGGTGTTTGACTCTACTTTGAACACGTCGCGAACGTTACCTATTCGAGTTTGTGAAAAACGAGAAAAAAAGCGACACGCGAGAACGCGCCCGCGCCCTCGCGAAAGAGAAAAAGAAAGTTAATAAAGGAATGAAAACTAGAAGGGTATAATTCGCCCTGAGCCCTGAGCCCTGAGCCCTGAGCCCTGAGCCCTGAGACCTGAGCCCTGAGCCCTGAGCCCTGAGCCCTGAGCCCTGAGCCCTGAGCCCTGAGCCCTGAGCCCTGAGCCCTGAGCCCTGAGCCCTGAGCCCTGA
>JAITGK010000117.1 GCA_031280635.1 Synergistaceae bacterium | reverse complement strand
TTTCCATTTTTTACACTTTCTGAACTCCCACATTTTCTACACACCACAGCCCATCAACTCCTTCGGCGTAATTAGCTTCGAAATTATATTAAGATAGCATCTATTATAAAACACTCTCAAAAAAACATTATAGCCGTTGGCTCTTTTCCGCGCAAAATTTTTGCCGTTTATATCCGGCTTTTGGTCTCTTATTTTTGCGCATGATTATGCAACCAGCTATAAATCTATAAAAATGTGGGATATAATGTCAATGATAGAGTTGTGCTCATTTGACATGGAAAACATAGCGGAGGTCAACGCCGCTGACAAAAACCCAGAGCGCGCGAATGATTCGCGCGGAAGGAGCGTTAGGCATGAACGCGCAGAAGAAGGAACGAATCGCGGCATATAAGGAGCGAAAGGTTGTAGGCGGCGTTTACGCCATCAAAAACACCCTCAGTGGGCGAAGAATGATCGAGGCCACGACGGACATACGCGGAAGCAAGAACCGCTTCGATTTCGCGCAAAAAAATAACCTGTGCGTGAACAAGAAGATCGAGGTCGAGTGGAAAAGATGGGGAGCGGGATCGTTCGTCTTCGAGGTGATCGAGGAGCTCGAAAAAGAATCTGCTCAGACTTTGGAAAAATTTCAGGCAGACGTGGCGGCGCTGAAGGAACTCTGGCTCGAAAAGCTATCGGGCGAGGACGTGTCGCGGTAGTCGAAACGCTGATTGAACCCATATGGAGCTTCGCCTCATACCCCACTTAGGGGTCGTGGACCCCTAAGAACCCCATTTGTAGCGATTCGCTCTTTTCCGCGCAAAGTTTTTGTCGTTTGTGTCCGGTTTTTGGTCTCTTATTTCCGCGTATGATTACGCGAACCACCATAAAACACGCCCTAGTGATTTGAAACTATCATAACAGTTCTAACAGCTCGGCGACCGTTTTCACGAACACGGGGGACAGAAACTCCACGTTGGGTCGGGCGGCGTTGAACCCGCAGCCGATGAAAAGGTCAGCCAGCCCGTCAGCGTACACCTGGTAGTCCGACATCCCGTCGCCTAGCATGACGACGGTTCCAGTTAACCACCCTTGCTCTTTCAAAGCGCGAACAAGCTGGCTCTTGCCGCCTTCGTGGGCCAGAGGTCCGTCCTCGACGCCTACGACGCGACCTTCGGCGTCGGCAACGTAATCGTTGGCGAAGCGCCTGTCGTCAGGGATACCGAAAAGCTCGGCGATGGGACGGACGATCTTGAGGAAGCCGCCGCTGATGATAAAGAGTTTTTGCCTTTTCTGGTTTAGGAGCTTGACTACCTCGCTCATCCCCGGAGTAACGAAGTCCGCGATATGGGCCGCCATCCGCGCAAAGTGTTCCACCCTCGCCTTGGATAGTCGCAATCGTTCGGAGAGCGAGGCGCTGAAGTCCAGCTCTCCGTTCATGGCCCGAGCCGTGATCTCGTCGATTCGCCGCCTGGCGTCCTCGTTCTCCCGGCCGCTCAGGTTTTGCTTGATCAGCGTGTCCAGCGTCTCAATAGTCACCAAGGTCGAGTCGAAGTCAAAGATGAAGGAATTTTGCCGCGCCATGTCAGGAAGCGAAAATTTATTTTCCATTGATTCGCCTCGCTCTTACCACGCCCTTGATTCGCGTGATTTTTTCTAAGGTCGCGGCGGGGCAGGGACTGTCTAGGTCGATGATGTTGTAGGAGTAGTCTCCCTTGCTTTTGTTCAGCATGTTGGAGATGTTGATGTTCGCGTCAGCCAGGGCGGTGGTGACCGGGCCAACCACGTTCGGGACGTTCTGAATGATGACGGTGATTCGCGGTTTCAAAGCCGGGCCGCTGTCGCAGTCGGGCAGGTTGACCGAGTTCTTGACGCTGCCGTGTTGGAGGAAATTTTTGAGCTGCAGGGCGGCCATTACCGCGCAGTTGTCCTCGGCCTCAGGCGTTGACGCGCCCAGGTGCGGTATCGCCAGTACCTTTTCAGCGCCAAGCAGCTCGTTCGAGGGAAAATCCGTGACGTAGCGCGAAAGACAGCCGCTTTCCAGCGCGGCGAGCACGGCGGCGTCACTCACGATCTCGCCGCGGGAGAAGTTCAGGAGCCGCGCGCCAGGCTTCATCTGGGAGAGCAGCTTCGCGCCAAACACCCCCCAGGTCTCCTCGATCAGGGGCATGTGGAGGGTGACATAATCGCTCTCCTCCAGCAGAACGTCAAGACTCACAGCCCGACCCACGTTTCGGGAAAGTCCCCAGGCCGCGTCCAGCGACATATGGGGGTCGTAACCGGAGACAGCCATACCTAGAGCCTCGCATGCGTTGGCCACCAGGACGCCTACAGCGCCCAATCCGACGACGCCCAGCTTTTTCCCCTCCAGTTCCGGCCCGGCGAAGCTCATCTTACCCTTTTCGACGCGCTCCGCCAGGTCGGGGACTCCTTTTAGGCCGCTCACCCAACCGATCCCCTCAACGATTTTCCGCGAGGAAAGCAGAAGTCCCGCCAAGGTCAGCTCCATCACCGCGTTAGCGTTAGCGCCTGGCGTGTTGAACACCACGACGCCCTCCTCGGAGCAGCGGGAAACCGGAATGTTGTTGTGCCCAGCCCCCGCGCGGGCGATGGCCCACAGTCCTGGACTGAGGGGCGCGTTCAACATGGACGCGCTTCGGACTAGAATGGCGTCTGGATCGCGGACGTCGTCCGCAACGGTGAAAGCGGCGGCGGGCAACTCGGCCAAGCCGCGCTTGGAGATGCTGTTTAAGGTTAGAATGTGGAACATAAAATTGTTTCCCTTATCTGTCGTTTTTTATCTCGAAATGTTTCATGAAGTCCACAAGAGCGGCGACGCCCTCGGCGGGCATGGCGTTGTAGATACTGGCCCGGACGCCTCCAACAGCCCTGTGTCCCTTGAGGTTAACAAGCCCCACCGCCTCCGCCTCGGATAGAAAACGCGCCGTTAGCTCCTCCGTCGGCAGCACGAAGGTCACGTTCATCAAAGAGCGGAACTCGCGGTCCGCCGTGCCCTTGAAGAGCGAAGAGTCGTCGAGAAAGTCATAGAGAATTTTCGCCTTCTCCTGGTTGATTCTCTCGATCACCGCGACGCCGCCCTTGGCTTTCAGCCACTCAAACACCAACTTGGCGGCGTAGATCGCGAAGGTAGCCGGGGTGTTGTACAGCGAGGCATTGTCGGCATAGGTTCGATAGTCTAGCAGGACTGGGGTCGAGGCGGGAGCGAAGCCGAGCAAGTCCTCGCGGATAATCGTCAGGCACAGGCCAGACGGCCCGATGTTTTTCTGCGCTCCGGCGTAGATTAGGCCGAAGCGCGAAACATCGACGACCTCGGACAGGATGCACGAACTCATGTCCGCGGCCAGCGGCGCGTCTGTCGTGGGATAAGAGGCATAGCGCGTGCCATATATCGTGTTGTTGGCCGTGATATGTACGTAGTCCGCGTCGCGACTGAAGGCGGGCAGAGGTGGAATGCAGGCGAAGTTCCGGCCTTCGGACGAGGCGGCGATACGGACCGTTCCGAACTTCCGAGCCTCCTGCGCGGCTTTTTTAGCGAACTCCCCCGTTACCACGTAGTCCGCCTTTCGGGAGCGGCGCATGAGGTTCAAGGGCGCCATGGAGAACTGCATAGTGGCGCCTCCGTGAACGAACAAAATCCGGTAGTTGCCCGGAACGCCCAAAAGCTCGCGCAAAAGCTTTTCCGCCTCGGCGGCGATTTCCTCGAATTTCCTGGAGCGGTGACTCATCTCCATGACGGACATTCCCGTCCCCCCGCAGTCGAGAAGCTCCCGCTGAATCCGCGTCAGCACCTCCAAGGGCAAAACGGCGGGCCCCGCCGCGAAATTGTAAACTCGCTCCATATTGTCAAACCTCCCCAATTTTTATGGCGTCCCTCGTACGTCGTGTGTTCGGGAGGTTTCAATATTATATAGTGAAGCCGTTATCAAGCTGGCTATGTTCAACCTCATGTTGAGACGTCTTCGGTCTACCTAAGACCTTTTAAAACACGTTCATTTTTTCAACTAATTTTTCGTGTTCTTCAATGCTTTTAAAATTTTTCATCAGTTTTAGGCCTTTTACTTAAATTAACTATATCGCGTCCCCGACCTCTGTGATGAGGGCGGGGGTGTTTTGGAATTGCTCAAGCGTGTCGTATGGTGTTTTCAAAACTGACCTCCGGGTCGCTATCGCGGTATGGCGGCGTAGCAAACCATATGGATGCCGCACCGCAGAATACAGTTGTATTCTGGATTTATAGACTTTATATATTTGGGGATTTCCCATATATCATTTGGCTTATGGTACATGCATATGGCCAGATTCGGCTTATATTTCACGATCGTTTCGCGTGCGCCCTCCAATGCCTTCAGCTCGTAGCCCTCTATGTCCATTTTAATGCACAATTTTCCATGAACTTCTATGTCCAATGAATCGAGAGCTTTCACTTCGGCTACTACGTCTCCTTCTGCGCCAAAATGATGCCCAGTATTTACTCCCGTTGTATTGAAGCTCGTAATTTCGTCCTTGTCACCCAACCCATAACAATACGGGATGATAATTTCTCTACCGCTTACACTGGTAATAAAAGATAAATTTTTGCACATCACCGAAAAAATTTCACGATCAGATTCAAACGCATAATATTTCTTTATTTTTTCACCGTACATACCAAACAAAAACTCTGCCGTGTCTCCTGTAAAAGCGCCGCCGTCACATATTGTCAATGCGTCGAATTTAATAAGCGAAGTATCGTTAACACACCAATAAGACGGTTCCCCGCTCAAAGACAGATAACCTTCCACAGGCTGTATAGCGCAAAATTCTTTTTTTCTTAAAAACACCACTGACTCAACAATATTTCTTGTATACATATCGGATGAATCATAGAACCTCAATATATCCTCCGTATGGACGTCAAGAGCGGAGTTTTTATTGTATGGAGGCTCAAATCTCACATGCACAAAGACTTTGTTAGTACAACCAATTTCACGAATTTTCTTATATACATCATTAAAATACATAGTGGAAATGACTACCGCTATGTCCTCGCCGTCTTTCAGACACTCCGGCCCGCGTATTTCTTTGCCAAACAACCTATCACCATGTTTTAGCGGATTACTATCTATAAAAAACATGATTGTTTCGCCAAACCCTATTGTCTGCATGTAGTTATAACACGAAATACCACCCTCTCCAGCACCATACAGAGCAAATTTTGAACCCTTCATTTTTAGAAAATCATCCGTCATTTTTATAGGACTTATTTGCTTCACGTTCATAACGCCTCCATCTACACTTCAAAATAAAATTAGACCTAATTGTACACTCTCTCCCATCTCGAAACAACGGCGGAGCGCGTTCAGCCTAAGCTCCACTGATGAATGCAGGAGATGGCCCGGAGGATTATTGACCAGCTACGGGACGGGTACTCCAGATGGCGGACGGCTGCTCCAACGGAACCGCATTCTTGATACAGTTTCAACACTTTGGCCTTTTGCTCGTTTCGTATACATTTATGGCCGCTCCTTCCTGTGGCTTGGTGTCCAGCTTTTTGTCCGCACCCCCACCCAAAAACAACAAAAAAATCGCGGAGAGCTGGAAGTTCTCCGCAACTCTGATGGCCTTCGGCTCATCATTTGCGTTCAAATTTCACGTCTCTTTCGGCCGTTTGCCTTCTAACTAACGGCTGGGTTCGTAACTCGCTTTAACAGCGCGCGGCGCTATCGGGTCAGGGTGTTCGCGCTCTGACCAAATGGAGAGCGAAGCCGCCGATCTCCACGTTCAGGTAGACGGCGGCCAGGGAACCGGAGGCGTCCCTTTTCTCCGTTTCAGGGCGCGTCGCGACACCCTTTCCCGCGAAGTAGGTCACGGCGCGCTCCACGCTCAGGGTTCCTATGGCGATGTGCCCGTTTTTCCCCAAAAAGGGCTTCTTCATAAACTCAAACCCCGCGCCCACTAAGTTACTGCTGTTCCACGGTTTCAAGGCGAAGCCGAAAAACTCGCTCATTTTTCGCGCGTCGCTCAGGGACGCCGATTCGTCGGGCTCGTTGACTCCCAGGTGGTGCAGCGCGAAGCCCAAAGACGTCATCACGGCCTCGCGGCACAGGCGCGTCACCTCGTCGTACTTGCCCGCCGAAACCAGTTCGGGCTTCACCATCCAGCTCCCCCCCACGGCCAGCACCTTGTCGTAAGCGAGATACTCGGCCATGTTTTTCGCGCTGATACCGCCGGTGGGAACGTACTTCACGCTGCCGTAGGGTCCGGCGAAGGCCTTCAGCATTTCAAGGCCTCCCGACTGCTCCGCGGGGAAGAACTTCAGCACCGAGAGGCCCAGCTCAATGCCCTGCTCGATCTGTGAGGGACTGTTGACCCCCGGTGTGACGGGCAGGCCGCTATCGACGCAGTACTTTACCACCGACGGGTTGAAGCCTGGCGAGACGATAAACTTCGCTCCCGCCGCGGCCGCGCGCTTGACCTGCTCCACCGTCGTCACCGTTCCAGCCCCGACCAAAAGGCCGGGCAGCTCCGCGTTCAACTTTTTTATCGACTCCTCGGCGGCGTCGGTCCTGAAGGTCACCTCGGCGATGGGAAGCCCACCCGCCGCCAACGCCTTGCCCAGCGCCACAGCTTGGTCGGGCGAGTCCAACTTCACCACCGGAACGATTCCTATCTCGGCGATTTTTTTCAACACATCACTCATAAATTCCCCCTCCTATCTTTCACCTTTTCCTATAGCGGGTCGCGTGATCGCGCGAAAATAAGAGACCAAAAACCAGATATAAACGGTAAAAATTTTGCGCGGGAAAGAACCAACGGCTCTATCGTTGAACCCGTCCCGACGCGTCGCCGCCCATTAGGTTCAGCGCGTCCTCCAGTGATACCCGGTTGAAGTCCCCGTAGATCGTGTGCTTCAGCGCGGACGCCGCCGCCGCGAACTCCGCCGCCGCCTGCAAGCCCTCCAGGTTGTTCATGCCCCAGATCAGCCCAGCCCCGAAGGAGTCCCCGCCCCCAATCCGGTCCACGATGTCGCGAATCTCGTACTTCCTGCTCACGTGGAAGGCGTCCTTCGAGGCCAACAACACCGACCAGTTGTTCCAGTCCGCGCTCACCGACTCCCGCAGGCTCACCGCCAGGTACTTTACGTTCGCGAAGGTTCCCATAACTTTCTTCGCGAGACCCTCGTACTTCGACGCGTCCAGCTTCCCCGCAGTCACGTCTACATCTAACTCAATGCCCAAACACTTCTGGCAGTCCTCCTCGTTGGCGATCATCACGTCGACGTACCGCGCTAGCTCGCTCATGACCTCCTGGGAAGTCTTGCCCCACTTCCACAGCTTTTCGCGATAGTTCAGGTCGCAGGAAACGGTAAGGCCCTTTTCTTTCGCCTTCTTCATGGCCTCAAGAGCCACCTCCGCCGCGCCCTTAGCAATGGCGGGGGTGATGCCTGTGGTGTGAAACCACTTTGCGCCGTCCAAGATGGCGTCCCAGTCGAAGTCGCCGGGCTTAACCTCAGCAATAGCGGCGTGAGCGCGGTCATAGATCACCTTGGAGGGGCGCATAGCCGCGCCGGTCTCCGTGAAGTAAATGCCCAGTCGGTCACCCGATCGCCGGATGTGCTTGGTGCAGACGTTGAAACCGCGCAGTTCTTTGATCAGGGCGTCGCCAATAGGATTTTTGGGCGCGACCGTCACGTAGGCCACGTCCTCGTTGTAGTTGGCCAGGGAGACGGCTACATTGGCCTCCGCTCCGCCGAAGGTCGCCATAAGCCGCGGCGTCTGAAATAGCGTCTCGGCGCCGGGCGGCGTCAGCCTCAGCATTATCTCTCCAAATGTCACGTATTTTGCCATAACAATTCGTCCCGCTACTGAAAATCTAGTACAAACATGTATTTTATATTGCGGTTCAGAGTTTTCCTCGTTCATCCTTCCCTCTTTTGCCTTTTTACCTAAGGAGTTTTTATGGAAGGCCTACAACCCACAGCGCATAGCATTACGCTACTTTATAGCTTTAGATTCATCGCCGCGATCGCCGCGCTCAAATTCCTATCCATGACAAGACCACATTCTTGGTAAATAGTAAGTACGGTCACTGAGCCTCAAATCTTTCTTTCAACTCAGCCGCGACGAAAGCAAGCCTTCGGGGACAGAAAAAATCTATCCGCGATCTTCAGCTCTATGCCGTACTTTTCGCGTTTCTCTTTTCCTTGAATGTTCAGGTTTTCAATCGTCATTGACGCTGACTTGGTTTTCATCAGTCAAGAAAACCCTTTATTTACGCAGTCCTTTCTCACGCAATCTAATCCGTAATAGGCTTTCTGAACCGTAATACGCTGTTTGCTTAGATTCGCAAATTTTCCAGCAGCGGACTTCACCTTCTTTCTTCCTTGTATTTTCCGAGAGAATTCGCGTTGCTCTCGGCGTTTCCTTCTTGGCTTTGCCGCTCTTGTTGACGATTGTCGGCCTTCTCCTCTATTTTCAGGCGGTAACAAATCTTCGATGCGTTCCCAATTGTTGTTACTGAACTCATAGCGACTTGGTATTTTTACCTCCTCTATTGCTGTTTCGTTATATTATGTCACGTAGGAGAATTTTATGCCATATTTAGTTTTAGAGCCGTTGGTTCTTTCCCACGCAAAGTTTTTGCCATTTATATCAGGTTTTTGGTCTCTTATTTCCGCGCGTGATTGCGCGACCCGCTATAAAATATAACCTGGTGAATCATACTCCTTTTTATCCTTGATGCGCAAGCGGGATTATAAACGTGTAAAAAGCTCATAAAAAGAGCCAACAACAGACATGGGGGCGCGGTGAAGTATGTTGAGGAAGCTGGTTATTCTGGCCGTCCTAGTGGGGGTCGGGTGGGGGGTGTGGTACGCCTTTTACAGGAAGGTACCCCCGGCCTATGAACTCCGAACGGAAAAGACCGACAAAGGGAACATCACGGCCACAGTCACAGCCAGCGGAAGGCTCAACGCCGTGTCCGTGGTGGAGGTGGGCACGCAGGTCTCCGGCACCATTCGGGAAATTTACGTGGACTACAACTCTCCCGTCAAAGAGGGTCAGTTGATCGCGTTGCTGGACCCGGCTGTGCTACGCTCGCAGCTTGTGGAGAGCCGAGCCAGTCTAGAGGTGGCCGAGGCGGGCGTGGGAAGCGCCGCTGCCTCTTTGACCGACGCCCAACGAAAGTTGAAGCGCGGTCAGGAACTTTACGCGCGTCGCCTGATCGCGAGAAGCGAATTGGAAGACGCTGAGACCAGCGTTCTGCTCAAGCGCGCGCAACTTCAGGAGGCCAGAGCTCGTGTTACCCAGGCAAAGGCGACCGTCGAGCGCGCGCGGACCAACCTGGACTACACCCGCGTCACCTCGCCCGTGGACGGCGTCATCGTGTCGCGCCAGGTGGACGTGGGACAGACGGTGGCGGCCAGTTTCCAGACACCCACCCTTTTCAGCATAGCGCGGGACCTCACTCAGATGCAGATCGACGCCAGCGTGGACGAGGCGGACATCGGACGAGTCTTCGAAAAACAGGAGGCCGAGTTCTATGTGGACGCTTTCCCCAGCGAGCTGTTCAAGGGTAAGGTCGCGCAAGTCCGTATTGCCCCCGCGACGGCGGACAACGTTGTCACCTACACGGTTGTCATCCGCGTTGACAACCCTGGTCTCCGCCTAAAACCAGGCATGACCGCTAACGTCTCCGTCAAAACCGGCACGCGGCAAGACGTTCTGAGAATACCCACCGCGGCCCTGCGATTCAGGCCTCCACGTGGCCTTACCCTGCCCCCAATGTCTGTAGACGCGGGCTCGGAAAACCCTAGCGTGAGCATAGGGAGTGTTTGGCTCGTCCAGGATGGGCAACTGACTCGCAGAATCCGTGTGATGACGGGGATCGACAATGGCAACCGCGTCGAGGTTCTTTCAGGTGATGTAAAGGAGGGCGACGACCTGGCGGTCACGGCTATCCCTACCACCCGCTCACGCCGCTTGTTCTGACGGAACAGGCGCCCAAGATGGAGGATTTCAGGCTCTGCCGAAAAGCACCAGGTACACCGTCATTTCGTCCTCCACGTTTTGTGTTTTTCGCGTGTTTTTTGTGAGGAATTCGCCGACGGCGGCCGCGGCGATTTTCTGGGCCTCATCCGGCGGGTAACCAAAGATGCCGGAGGAGATCAAGGGAAAAGCGATGGATTTACAGCCATGCTTTTTCGCGAGGGTCAGAGAGTTGAGGTAACACTCGCGCAGCAACCCCGCCTCGCCATGGCCGCCGCCTCGCCAGACGGGGCCGGGGGTGTGAATGACGTGCTTCGCCGGAAGGCGGTAGCCCTTCGTGATGACAGCCTGTCCCGTCTCGCAGCCGCCGATGGCGTCGCACTCTTTTTGCAGATCTTCCGCTCCGGCTGCGGCAAAGATCGCCCCGCAGACTCCACCACCCACGCGCAACGCGGTGTTAGCGGCGTTGACAATGATGTCCACCTTCATTTTGGTGATGTCGTTCCGCACGATCTTAAAGGGCATGACAAAACCTCCGTTCAGCGTTTGCGAAGGGAAAGCCAGCGGTTGATCACGTCAATGTTGCTCCACAGCTCCAGGTGCAGGTCAGTAGCGAAACAGTAGCCTTTGGACCAGCCGGAAGACCCTATCTCCACGCTCTTGCGGATGTCGCGGTAGCTCAACACCGGCGGGATGGGGTTTCCTGGGTTGCTGATATGCACGTAATCTAGGAGATAGCCTCTCATTTTTTCGTCGTTTTTGGTGAAGATCGAATCGGCTGTGCCGCGTATCTCTATCTTGTGGGTCTCATCCCGTTTGGCGGGGGAGGGGTAGCTGCCATGGAAGGGGAAGAACTTTAGTCCCTCGTGCTTCTGCCCGCCCGTGGTGAGGAAGTACTGACCGAAAAGGGGTGAGGAGGCGCCATTGGCGAAAATGAGCTTGTTCGCGGCGAAGCTCTGTTTCATTCCAAAAAGGAACGGCTGATTGAGCAACAGCGCGTCGGTATAGAGAGCGGCTACGGAATGAGGGAAGTAAATGGCCTCGACGTCCAGAGGGAAGCGATCCTGCCAAGGGTCGTAATCGATCACCTCGCAGCCTAGGTGGAGAAAAAGCTCCCGGCTGTTGCAGCCTTCCAAGGAAAGGCGCTTGTCTCCCACAATGGCGATCTTAAAGTTTTTTGAAGGGTACCCGACCTCCTGAGGGGACGTCCAGTCCTGTTTGAGATGTCCGAAGGCGTCCAAAATCTGCCATTCCACTTGGTGTATTGTGGAGGCCAGTTGGATGGCGGCGCTCTTGATCTGCATAATGCGCGTGCCTGCCGCGGGACTGTACATGTCCAGCAAGGGAGGCATAGGGCGGTCGATTTCTTTGGGGATATAGCCCAGGGATATAATGGCGGTTTTTCTGCCGTAGTCCTGCTCCAAGAGCTGGTAATCCCGTCCGCTCTTAACCGAGGTGAAGATGACGCCCAACACGTAGTTCTCGTTCCCGGTTCCAAAAGTTTCCAAAACCGCCGAGGTCACGTTGGTGGTCAGGGCCGGGGAGCCGGATCCAGTCAAGGCGACGACGACCCCGCAGGAAAGGGACTTCGCCAGGTCCAAGGCATCGGGTTGAACTTGGATGAACTCCTCGTCTGGACGGGTACCGAGGGGAACCACGACTACATTCAACGCCTCAGGGTCGGCGGTCTTTTGGAACAGCGTCTTCAAGTTTTTGATGGAACCGCAGGTATAGGTGTCCAGGGAAACGACGGAGTCTTCTGTAAGAAGTCTCAACAGGCGCATCTCAGCTTCGGTGCGCGCGCAGGTGAACACCTTCACTTTTACGCCCGCGCGCTTCAGGGCGTAAGCCAACATCACGCCTGGGGCAACCGTCCCCGGCGTCGCTTCATCGGCAATTATCAAGCGAGGCAAGTTCACTGTGCCACGTCCTTTCCCAGTTCGAGTTTTTATAAGTATACCACATGGCGGACCCTAAAATGAGACTTGACATACTCCCACGGCCAAAGCGTCGCCCTGCTTGCTCCAGCTTCTCAAATCGTCCAGGACGGACTTCAGGCGTTGTTTGAACTCACTTTGCGCTTTTTGCTTTTCCTTCAGGGCCTTCAGGCGTTTTGCGTTCACTTCCTCACGCTGCCGCCTCGTCTGTTCCTAAACGTCGCGCTTCCTCTCTCCTAAGCGCGCCCTGCCGCCACACCCTCTTTATTATGCCTAGGGCGGGTATGAGGGTAAAAAAATTGGGAGAACTACAGGACTCACCTACGGCACTGTTGAATCTCTCGCAATAGGGTATACAAAACTGCCTTATAAAGCGAATGGATTTAACGCTACGGTTTATTTTCGTTATTTTGGGTTTATTGTGGGATACAACAGTGAACCATTTGCAATAGCAGGAGATTCAGGAAGTCTAGTAGTAACAGAAGATGGAACCGCAACAGTTGGATTGATTTTTGCGGCAAGCGGACAATATGGATGTTTTACTCCATTAAAGTATATCTTGCAAGAATTGGGAGGCGGAGAACTTGTGGGAGGACATGAAATCCCTAGTAATACAGACGAAAGCAATGTCTCTCCAACAGCACATGAATCATCCTAGATGGCTGACCACTATCGGATTAGGGAAGATAGAAGGAAAACCCTGTTTTTTTGTATATGTGAACGATAAAAGGTTGGCGTACAAAGCCAATATTCCGAAAAATTGGTATGGAGTGCCCGTAAAAATAAAATATATGGGGGGTATACGTTTAGCCTCCTCATAGACGAATCTCAAAAACCCGCGAATCATTTCCCGTAAGGGCTATTACGAATAGAAAAGAGGCCGCTCAAAGCGGCCTCTTCTATTATACCGCGCGACGGGATGGGGAAATCGCGAAGTCCACTTGAGGGCGAGGAAAAGTAAGGAAGGGCGCGCATAATGGGCAGAGACGGGTTCGCCGTAGGCTATTATCGATATTCAAGCCACCGGCAGGGCGAGCAGAGTATTGAGGGACAGCAAACCGCCGCTCGAAAATACGCCGCCGATATCGGGCTCACCATATTACTTGAGTAGGTTGATCGCGCTTTGACTGGGCTAAACGTAAACCTCGCCGAAGGGAGCTGTTCGGTGCGGGTATGCCGCTCTCCCATGCACGCCAACACGCGCCCTGACGGATATTCGTCATACGACTGCTCAAAAAGCAACAACAAAAAAATCTGCGCAAATGGCGGCGTCAGGAGGGAGGACTTGGATAACTTCGTAGTGGACGAATTATACAAAAACCTGTTTTCATCCACTTCAGCCAAAGAACTTGCCGCCATGCTGAACGAATACAGCGAAAATATGTCCTCGGAAGCCACGGAGGAAATAAAATTCGCGAGGCAGGAATACAGAGCGGTAAAAGCGGAAATCGGCAGATTATTAAAATTCGTGGCCGGAGGCGGTGCAAACGAGAATGACGCCAGAGCCACAATGAGAGACTTGAGGCAGAAAAAACGCTACACCAAAAAACGCCTGAAAGAAATGAAGGAGCAATACGAGACGGAGCCAATATCAGAGGATATGATTCTTGATCTGCTGGGCGAGTCAAAAAAACTTCTGAAAGCCCATGACAAGAGCAACGAAACAGAACGGCGCGAATTCATAAGGAGCTATGTCAAAAGGGTTATTGTATATAAAGACAGAATCAAAGTAATTTTCAAGATAAATAAACCAGACCCACAAGAAGAATCGCTATAATCAAATCCTAAACAAAAGAAAACTACGGGCGGATGGCGGGCGAATCTGAACGCTATCCGCCCGTAAATGTGGGCTGGAGGCGCTAGGACAAAACATACTTCGCGGGCGGAACGGGCGGTTTGCGGGGCGTATCAGCAGAAAAATGAAACGCATATTATTACTCAGATATGTAAAAAATAACAAAGGGGTGATGATACTGTGGCTAAAAAACTAACCGCGCCGGAAAACACCGCAGTAATCTACGCAAGGTATTCAAGCTCGAACCAGAGGGAAGAATCCATCGAGGCGCAGGTCAGGGCATGTCAGGACTACGCGCAGCGCGGCGGCCTGAAAGTGATAGGAGTATACGCCGATTCAGCCAAAACAGGGACAAACGCGGAGCGTGAACAATTCCAAAAGATGATAGACGACAGCTCCAAAGGGCAATTCCGATACGTCATCATTCACAAGCTGGACAGGTTCAGCCGTGACAGGTACGACAGCGTGACATTCAAAAGAAAACTCAAAATCAACGGAGTGACGCTGCGCTCTGTGCTGGAAAACCTCGACGGAAGCCCTGAAAGCCTGATACTGGAATCAATGCTTGAAGGCATGGCCGCCTATTACTCGCAGAATCTGTCGCGGGAATGTCTGAAAGGACAATTAGAGAACGGGTATAAGTGCGTCCACAACGGCGGGATACCTCCATTGGGCTACGACGTGGACATGGAGACAAGAAAGTGTGTTGTGAACGAGAAAGAAGCCGAAATTGTGCGCTATATCTTCTCGCAATATGCTGATGGAGTGGGATATAACAGGATAATCGCTCATCTGAACGATATGGGGTGGCTCTCGAAAAGGGGGAAAATATTCGGCAAAAACAGCCTTCATGACTTGCTGAAAAATCCCAAGTACATGGGTATCTACACCTTCAACATGAGGCTTGAGAAGGACGTGACAGGGAGCCGCAACCCGCAATTCAAGCCAAAGGACGAGTGGGTATACGTTGAAGGCGGTATGCCGGCCATAGTGGACAAAGAGATGTTTGAGCGGGTACAGGTCAAAATAGCGCATAACAAAAAGATTGCGGGATGTTTCAAAACGAAACGGATATACCTGCTCGCGGGCTTGCTGAAATGCGGCGAGTGCGGAGCCAGCATGTGGGGGAAAAGTCACACGGACGGGCGTCATGGCTTGCTGTACCTGAACTATGAGTGCTGTATGAAAACGAACAAGCAGACTTGCCGCAGTAAAGGCGTGAAGAAAGAGAGCATTGAAAATTACGTGCTTGACGAACTGCAAAGTACGCTGTTCTCCGAAAATTCTATAAAAAAACTGGCCTCCATGCTGAGTGACTACAGCGCGAAAACGAGGAATAAATCTCAAATGGAACTTGAGGGCGCAATCCATGAGCTTGACGAAATAAAAACCAAAATCGACAGGATAATTCAGTTGGTCGCCGACAGCGGAATATCTATTGATACCGTGAAAGGCGAGCTGAAACGCCTCGAAGAGCGTAAAATGAGCGCTGAGAACTATATTCAGGAAATCCAAATGAGGGAAAATACCGCCTCAATCTCCGAGGAAATGATAATAGGGATGATAAACAAGTCCAAAGAGCTTGTGAAGGCGCATAATATCCTTGAGTGCAGGAATATCATCGGCAATTATGTGGAAAGCGTGACCGTCCATCGGGAGAAAGTGGAAATAAAATTCAAAATAGGCGTCCCCTGCAATGACAATGGCGCGTTGTGTCCCCTGAGTGTTGAGCGTGACCTGGAGGATGTGAACCTAAATTCCCGGAAAATCACCTCCCATGCATCAAAATAAACCTGTGCCTACTTGATATTATTGATAGACAATGCTATAATTCTTAGTAGGTATTACCTACCAATAAAGAAGG
>JAITGK010000100.1 GCA_031280635.1 Synergistaceae bacterium | reverse complement strand
ATGAATTCCTAAAATTCCCTATATTCTCTTTCTTATTCGTGTCAACTGAGATAACAGGCTCATATGTTTCAACAAACTCTTTTGCCTTATTATTAATAAACTCGAATTGCTCATTCCTGTCTGGGTGTGGCTCACCAACTTGCAACATTTTTTGATTGGCTTGTTTACTGTAATCTAAGTTTTCAAGTATATTGCCAATGGTCACATGGCTCGCCTTTATGTTGTGCTTTTCTGCTAATGTCTTCTGTATCGAACGAAGACTCTCTGTTGTCCATGAAAGCACTTTTTCAGGATTACCATACGCACTTCCGTCAATTATCTCCATTACATGCTTCTGTATGTCAGGATACTTTTCTTCCAACCATTTCGGCCCGCCACCCTTTTTTCTAACTCCGCCGTTCCCAGAGCCAGAATTGCTTTCTATATTTTCGCCAAGGGCGGTAGAAATTACGGTTTGTTTGGGGTTATCGGTACAAGCGGCACAGTGAAGAACATTGTGCTCTACGGCGTTGAGATAGGGGAAAACGCATCCTTCGTCGGCGCTTTGGCTGGGCAAAACAGCGACAGGATGGCGGACTGCGTGGTTTCCGGTTGTAACGCGTCTCACTTTAACGTCAAAGCGTGCGCTCATGTGGGGGGACTGATTGGGGCTAACAGCGGCTTGTTGGGGTGGCGCGGGATAGACCGGAGTCAATGTGGAAGGAGAGAATTTCATTGGCGGACTGGTGGGAAACAACCTGGGTGATGTGAGGGTTCGCGCGTTGTCGAACAGCGTCGTTCGTGGGTCCGACAAGTCGGTGGCGGAGGGTGGGCTGGGCGATAGGCGCGTTGATTGGGAAACATCTCGCTGGCGTTATAACCGATAACACGATATATAACTCAATCCAACTTTATGACATTTCACTTGATAAGAACAACTACACGAACTATTGTATTGGCTCTAGCAGTGACCCCTTCAGCGTCCTTTTGGCCTTCCTGATGTTGTTTTGGGCAACCCCAAAATAGGCTAAAAGCCCGCCAGGAGGCGGGCTTTTACGGGTTACTTAAGGCCTTTTTCTTTGTAGAACTTCTCCGCGCCAGGGTGCAGGGGAACGGTGAGACCGTTCAGCGCCGTTTCCAGGTTGATCTGCTTGGCCGTGCTGTGGGAGGCCTGCACGTCGGCGATGTTGTCGAACATGGTCTTCACAAACTCGTAGACGACGTCATCGGCCACCTTGTCGTGGGTGATGAGGATAGCCATCATCTCCGGGGTGGCCACGTCCGCGTCAACTCCCTTATAAGTTCCCGCCGGAATGACGCTCGGAGCGAAGTAGGGATGCGCCTCACTTAACTTCTTCAGGAACTCGGGGGAGAAGCTCATGAGGGAAACGTCCTTGGTAAGGGCAAGATCCATGACGGAGGCCGTCGGGTATCCGGCGACGACGAAGCCCGCGTCGATCTGGTTATCCTTGAAACGGCTGGTGGTGGCCCCGAAGTCGAGGAACTCCGCCTTCATGTCGCTGGTCTTCAAGCCAGCCACCTGGAAAAGGGCGAGCACGTCGCTTTGCACGCCGGAGCCTGGCGCGCCGATACCCACCCTCTTGCCCTTCAGATCCTCCAACGTTTTGATGGAGGAGTCCTTTGTGGTAATGAGCTGAACGTGTTCCGGGTAGAGGGACGCCACGGCGCGCAGGTTGGTCAGGGAAGAGGTGAACATCTGCTGTCCCGTGTAGGCCCAGAACGCCACGTCGTTCTGCACAAACGCGACTTCAATCTCCGCCGTCGCGATGAGGTTGGTGTTGGCAACGGAGGCGTTGCCCGTCTCGGCCGTGGCCTCAATAGCCGGGCTCTTGCTGACGACCTTGGCGATGGCCCCGCCAATAGGGTAGTAGGTCCCCGCCACGCCGCCCGTGGCAATCGACAACGCTGTCTTCGCCGCCAGGACGGGAGTTGCCGCCAAAACCACCGCGACGCACGCAAGCGCCACCGCGAGAACAAACCGTTTACCTTTCATTCCTGATTCCTCCAATCGTTTCGTTTCAACTTTCGGTACAAAACCCGCTGCCAACCACCTCTTCGACCTCGAAAAAACGCGAAAACACGTCTCCCCTCTCACCTTCCTTCTATTAGGATTCCACACGTTCAGGACACGGCTTTTTTGGCCTTTGCTGTCTGGAACAGGTGGATCAACACCAGCAAGGCCAGGCCAATGACGTCCGTGAACGTGCCCGGGTCCAGGAGCGCCAGCGCGCCCAGGAACGCGCCAGTACGCAAAATCCAGTGTAGGTGCGCCTTGTAATGCCCAATGGTACACATCGCCAGCAAAAAGACGCCGATGAGCGCCGTCGCCACAGCCTGGATCATCTGCAGGGGCTCCGCGCCCACAAACAAAAGGATAGGGTTGTACACGTAAATGTAGGGTACCAAGAATCCCGCTAGGGCCAGCTTGAACGCCACCGCGCCCGTTTTCATCGGGTCGGCGCCCGCTATGCCCGCGCCCGCGTAGGCCGCCAACGCCACGGGTGGCGTTAAGTCCGCCGCGATGCCAAAGTAAAAAACGAACATGTAGGCCGCTATGGCCGGAACGCTCAAAGGCTCCTGTATCAGGGCAGGGGCGGCCATGGTGCTGGTGACGATGAAGTTGGCCGTGGTCGGCAGGCCGGTGCCCAAAAGGATGCTGGCGCACATAGTGAAAAACAGCGTGAGGAGAAGGTGGCCCCCGGCAAGTTCCACAATGGCTCCAGCCACACGCAAGGCCAGGCCCGTGAGGGTTCCTGTCCCCACCACGACGCCCACGCAGGCGCAGGCGCAGGCCACGGAAAGAGCGCCCCGCGCCCCGGCCTCGAAGGCCCCCATCAGGCGTTTGGGCGTCAGGAGCGTTTCGCGGGCGATGTTTTCCATGTGAATGTAGCGCATCAGGGGCTTAAGGCTGCCCTCCTCGAAGGCGACGGCTTGGACCTCGCCGTTTTTGCGCGCCTCTTGGAGCGCGTCCACGATGGACTTGTCCAGGAAGGCCAGCCTTGTCATTGCCCAGCGGAAGAGAAAGTTGACCCACGACAGCGCCAGGCTGACCAGGATGCCGGCAAAGGCCGCCATGAGGGGTGTGAACCCAGCCACCAGCAGGTAGACGATGGCGATCAAGGGGATCAGGAGAAAACCCTTTTCACGGAGGAGCACGCCGATCTTGGGGAGCTGTTCGCGGGGCAGGCCCACCAGGGACAGACGCTTGGCCTCGAAGTGCACCTGCACGATGACGGCAAAGTAATACAGAAGCGCGGGGACGATGGCGGCCACGGCCACCTCCAGATACCCCACCCCCAGGAATTGCGCCATGATGAACGCGCCCGCGCCCATGACTGGAGGCATGATCTGCCCGCCCGTCGAGGCCACCGCCTCCACGGCCCCAGCGAAGTAAGGCTTGTAGCCGACGCTCTTCATCAGGGGTATCGTGAACATGCCCGTGGTGCAGACGTTGGCCACCGAGGAACCAGAGATAGTTCCCATCAGCCCACTGGCCACCACCGCCACCTTGGCCGGGCCGCCGGTGGACCAGCCCGCCAAGGCCATGGACAAGTCGATAATGAAACGCCCCATGCCGGTCTTTTCCAGCACGGAGCCAAACAAGATGAACATGAACACGAAGGTGGAGGAAACCTCCAGCGGCACGCCGAAGATGCCCTCCGTGCCTAGGTACATGTGGTTGATGATGCGGGTGATACTGAACCCCCTGTGGGAGAGCGCGGGCATAAAGCGGCCGAAATAGCAGTAGAGCAGCGCCACCACCGCCAGACCGGGCAGGACAGGATTGGATATGCGGCGCGTGGCCTCCAGCAGGGCGACGATGAGCAGGAACCCCATAAAGAGGTCCATATCCGAGGGCAGGCCCGAACGCTCCATGGCAATGGTATCAAGCTGGTAAACCAGGTAGATCAGCGGCAAGGCGGCCAGAGCCGCGAAAACGAAGTCGTAGATCGGGATTTTCACGTTCTTTGGCATTCCTGATTTTATCGGGTACAAGAGAAACACGCAGGCGAGAACCAACCCCAGGTGCACAGCCCCATGCTTCTGCGCGGGAAGGAGGCCCATTCCCGCCGTGTAGAAATGGAACGCCGACAGCGTCACGCACAAGAACACGATCAAAGTCAACTGCCATCCTGGCGGCGTCCGAAAACGCGCTTCGGTGTCGTACTTTCGCATGAGCTCGTCGAAGTCGATGCCCTCGCTCCGCGTGGCGGCGCTTTCCTGCTTCAAATCCCCGTTCTTCAAGCTCATATCCATCCCCTCCGGTTCATTATGGTTTGGACCAAAGAACGCTGAATAACCCCATCCCAAGCCCGTTCATAATTCAGCGCGCTTCAATTATACGCTATAAAATGCTCTTTTCAAGAGCTTTCGAACTTTCAGATTTCACGACAACGTGATAAAAGAGCCAACGACTTTTAGAGCCGTTGCCTCTTTTATCGCGCATGATTACGCAACCCGCTATGAGCTATTGAGCCGCCGTATACGAAACTGTATGTGCGGTGGGGGTTGGTCGCCCAAATAATGAGCGGTCTCCTACCCGACTTACTTTCCCAACATCATTAGGCAGATCGGCCTGTCGCCCTCTGGGAGTCCCAAAGCGCGCTGAATTTCATCGACCCTCATAGAGTGGATGTAGCGCGTTCCTACACCCAGCGCGGCGGCGGCCAGGTATATATCCTGGGTCATAGCGCCTGCGGCCACGTTGGCGAACTCCGCGCGGTCCGGTTCGTCGAACTCCGCCAAGCCCTCCCCGTCGGCCACGACGATCAGGATACAAGGCGCCATCTTAACGAAACTCTGAGCGCCAACCTTCGCGCGAACGTTCTCCTTTGAAATTTCTTTCAAACTGTGGGTGCGCCAATCATAGAGGAATATCCCCACGTCCTCCGCCACGTAAACCTTGCAGTAAGGCGCAAGCCCCCTGGCCATGGGAACCGTCCAGCCCCTCTCTCCCCGATTCAAACCCGACGCGGCCCACAAGATCGTGGAGAGCTCCTCCAACTCCAGTTTCCCTGTGGGAAAATCCCCGCCCGGCACCGAAGCGCGCTTCTTAAAAGCCTCGAAAAGCCCCATTCCTCCCTCCATCCGCGGAGGCGGCAGCTCGGCCCCCCAGGCCACCCCTGAAACGGCAAGCGCAACCAACGCCGCCAAAACGCCTCGAACAATCCCGCGCATTCATATCCCTCCTTCATGTTTTTATGATAAAACTTTTATCATGCCTTATAGAATACTTCATAAGTTTGAATATGACAAATTATATCGATTGTACAATTACGAACACCAAAACAGCGTGTAAAATTTTATAACTTCCGCAAAGGTTTTATTCATAAAAGAACCAACCGCTCTATTGTCTTTTTTAAAATTTATGTTTGACAAACCATACTTACTATGATACCATGCTCCCACGAGAAAAAGATTTTTCCAAATTTTCGAGAGGTGATCTTTGAAAATGCAAACGATATTTTCTCTAAAAGCGGTGAAGAGCGCGATATTGGTTTCAATATTATCGTTTTTGAGTTTGTTTCAACTTATTACAGAAGCGGAGGCCGCCCAGAAAAAGTGGGACAGTTGGGGCGAGATCGTCGATCAGATGGATATTTCCTTGAACAAGGCCTACGACGCCTATTTTAAAAAAGACGTTGAGGACGCCAAGAATTGGGTGAATGACGCCTATTTCACCTATTACGAAAAGGAGGGCGTCGAGCGCGCCGTGCTGTCCTACATATCGGGCAAGCGAGCGTCCACGGTCGAGTACCAGTTCAGTATCGCGAAAAAATTGATGACCGAGGGCGCGCCCAACAGGGAGGTTCGGGATTTGCTGGACAAGCTCTCCAAAATGCTCCGAGAGGACGCCAACCAGCTGGATGGCAAAGAAGAAAGCCCCTGGGGTACTTTTCTGGCGTCCTTCGTGATTATCCTGCGAGAGGGCTTCGAAGCCATTCTAGTCATTGCGGCCATTGCCGCCTACCTCATCCGCTCAGGGAACGGCCGCCAAACCCGCGTGGTCTACGCCAGCGGCGCCGCGGCCCTGGTTGCCAGCGCTTTGGCCGCCGCGGCCCTCCAGTACGTGTTCCAGGTCAGTGGCGCGAACCAGGAGATCATTGAGGGCGTCGCCATGCTCCTGGCCGTGGTCGTTCTCTTCTTCGTCAGCAACTGGATGATCTCCAAGGCGGAGGCCGAGGCTTGGAAAGGCTACATTGAGGGCAAGGTTCACGCCGCCGTCGAGGCGGGGAACAGCTTCGCCCTGGGCGCGGCGGCCTTCCTAGCCGTCTTTCGGGAGGGCGCCGAGACCATTTTGTTTTATCAAGCTCTTTTCGCCGAGACCACGACCCAGTTCGGCATGGTCTGGTATGGATTCGCCGCGGGTTGCGCGGCGCTGGTCGTGATCTTCATTTTGGTCCGCTACGGTTCCCTGGTCATCCCCATCCGCGCCTTCTTCCTGGGAACTAGCTTTCTTATGTACGCCATGTCCATCGCTTTCGCGGGCGGCGGCGTCAAGGAACTTCAGGAGGCCGACGTGATTGGCGTTACGCCTGTGGGCTTCGTGGAGGCTATTGATATTCTGGGTATTTATCCCACCGTGGAAACCCTAGCGCCTCAGGCGGCGCTTCTGATTCTAGCCGTTCTCTCAGTGCTCTGGTATCGAAAGAAGGCCAGGAAACAGGCGCGTCTTATTGGGGGAGCCGGGGCGGCCGGCGGGCGAAATACAAATACATTTTAGGAGGTTTTTATTATGAGGAAGTTGGTTCTGTCGCTATGCTTGCTGTTCGTTGCGGTCACGCCGTTTTTTGTCTCCGCCGCGTCCGCCGCTCCAGCCCCCAAACCAGGAGAGCAGAAGGGGTTTGAGGAGTTTCCCCTGGGCGACGAATATGACGTGGGGCCCCTTCACATCGCGGGCGTGTACTTCCAGCCCGTGGACATGGAGCCCGCCGGGCAGGGCGGTATCCCCGCCTCTCAGGCGGATATGCACCTGGAGGCGGACATCTCCGCCGCCGAGGGAAACAAGCTGGGCTACGGCGTGGGCGACTTCGTTCCGAACCTGACCGTGCGCTACAAAGCCGCAAAGAAGGGCGGTAAGACTATCGAAGGCGTGTTCATGCCCATGAGCGCCTCGGACGGCCCCCACTACGGCAACAACGTGAAGCTGGACGGCGCTGGGAAGTACAAGATCACCTTCATCATTGAGAGCCCCGAAAAGCAAAACTACCTTCTGCATGTGGACAAGGAAACGGGCGTTGACGGTCGCTTTTGGACCAAGCCCATAGAAGTTTCCTGGGACTTCGACTTTATCCCCAGGGCTTGGTAAAAACTTTCAGAGGGAAGGGGGGGAACATAAGCCCCCCTTTCATTAGGAACAGCTCATGCTGGAATATCTGATCAAGGTCACGAACAACACTCTCCCCACGGCTCTCGCGGTTTCCCTGCTTTTAGCCGCTTTTAAAAACCCTTTGCCCCCAACCCCATTAAGGGGTCTAAGGCCCTTTAAAGCCTCATTTCTTTGTCCCTCGCGGGCTTTTTTAACGGGGTTCATGGCGGCGCTGGTCTACGCGGCATTAAAGCGTAGTACAGGATTCGCCGTGCGAGAGTATTACGACCTAGGGGTCTTGTTGCCCTCCCTGGCGACCTCGTGCCTCTTGCTCGCTCTTCTCTGGACCTTCCTCGGGCGCGGTAACAGCGCGCCAGGCCTGCTTTCCCGCCTGGCGTTTTTCTGCGTCCTAGCGACCTGGAGCGCTTACTGCCTGCCCAACCTTCTGCTCTATCCCTTCGAGTTCTCCGTGGGCAGGGACACCATCTTCGACACGATTTTTCTGTACAAGGTCATCGGCTACCTATCGGCCCTTCTCCTGACGTTTCTGACCGGCTGGACCCTTTACGTCTTAACCCCAAACAAAAAAACTAAAAAAGGGCCTTCACCCACGTTCTTTGCTGTCCTAGCGCTTCTCGTCATGGGCGTTTTCCAGGCCCTGACCATCGCCCAAATCTTTTTAGGACGCAACCTAATTCCTCGGGCAAAGTGGTTGACGAGCGTCGTCATTTGGGGCGTAAGCCACGGGAACTGGTTTCTCTACGCCCTTGTGGGCCTGGCGTTCTTGTTCTCGCTCTTTCGAGTTCGTGAGACGCCCGCCGAGGGATCGAACCCCGCCGAGCGCCGCAAGAAAAAAAGCGAGGCGCGGCGTCAGACTCGCCTTGCTCTGGGCGCGCTCACCGGACTTCTGCTCTCCCTCTTGACCGTGACCGTGGGGCAAAGCCACGCCAGCCGAGGAGTGGAGCTTTCCCCTCCCTTGGAGCTTCCCGCGTCGGAGGGTCGGATTGTCATATCCCTTGAGGACGTGAACGACGGTAACCTGCACCGTTACGTGTACAAAACCTCCGATGGAACCGACGTGCGTTATATCGTCGTTCGTAAAAGCGAGACAGCCTACGGCGTGGGACTTGACGCCTGCGACGTGTGCGGGGCTTCGGGCTACTACCAGCGGAAGGACCAGGTGGTGTGTATCTTGTGCGACGTGGTGATGAACATCTCCACGATAGGCTTCCCGGGGGGTTGCAACCCTGTTCCCTTGAAATACGCCATATCTGGCGGCGCTTTGGTTATCAAGACGAAAGACCTCGAATCCGAGAAAAGGCGGTTCCGATAGACATGTTTTTCCGAATGTTGAAAGGCGCTCTGACGCGCCGGAAAAAGAGACTGCTCATGATGGCGTTCACCATGGCCCTGGGAGCCTCTATGACCACGGCCATTCTGAACGTCATGCTGGACGTGGGGGACAAGGTGGGGCAGGAGCTGCGAACCTACGGCGCGAACCTGACCGTAGCGCCCCGCGGAGCCTCGCTGGTGAGCGAGCTTTACGGCTTGGCCGATGTGGAGGGCGAAGCGCGGCAACAACAACAAAAATATCTGGCCGAGGACGACCTGCCCAAGATGAAGATGATCTTCTGGGCCTTCAACATCGTGGACTTCGCGCCATTTCTGGAGATGGAGGCCGCGGTGAGGGGGGAGTCCGTGACTCTGGTCGGAACCTGGTTCGAGCGGCGTTTGGATCTTCCCTCCGGCGAGAGCGTTGAGACGGGAATAAAGAGCATGAGGGCATGGTGGGACGTGGAGGGAGCGTGGCCGTCGGACGAAAAGGGCGTGATGGCGGGAACCGAGCTGTCAAAAAGACTTGGCTTGAAGGTTGGCGACGCCATCGAGGTTGAGTCTGTCTCGATGACGGTGACGGGCGTGTTTCACAGCGGCGGACCGGAGGACGAACATTTGTTCGTTCCCCTAGGGTTGGTTCAGGCTTTGTTGGGCAAACCTGGGGCGGTGTCGCGGGTGGACGTCAGCGCCCTGACCACACCGGAAAACGAACTGGCGCGCCGGGCCGCGAGGGACCCGGACAGCCTTTCCCGTAAGGAATGGGACACCTGGTACTGCACGGCCTACATCAGCTCCATCGCGTACCAGATCGAGGAGGTGGTGACCGGGTCGCGGGCCAAGCCTGTGTTGCGAGTGGCGGACTCCGAGGGAGAGATTTTGCGGAAGACGCAGCTTTTGATGCTGTTGTTGACGGCCCTGAGCCTGATCTGCGCGGCTTTGGCCATATCGAGCCTGGTGACGGCGGGGGTGATGGAGCGAAGCGCTGAAATCGGCCTGTTGAAGGCCATTGGCGCTACGGGCGCGGACGTGTTTTTGCTGCTTCAAGCGGAGAACCTCTTCGCCTCGGCAGTTGGCGGGACGGTGGGTTACTTCGCTGGGCTGGTCTTCGCACAAGTGGTGGGTCAGACCGTTTTCGGCTCGGCCATAGCGGTAAAGACCCTGGTGATTCCCATCACCGCCCTTCTGGTTCTAGCCGTTACCCTGCTGGGTGGAGCTCCAGCCACGCGGGCGTTGCTCGCCCTGCGCCCCGCCGAAGTCCTCCACGGCAGAGCATAAGCGAATAAGCAAGCGACCAACGGGAGCGTAAAGATGAAAAGGATTATCGCGCCGCGGGCTAATGGGGTCAAGGGGAGCTTGCTCCCTTTGCGGGGTTTGGGGTGGAGCCCCAAGGTTTTCAAGATGTACCTGAGGATGCTTTTCAATTCCCTGATCCGGCGGCGGTCGCGGATGACGACGGTACTGGCGGCAGTGGCGGTGGGCGCGGCAGTGTTTCAGGGAATGATGACCATCTGCCACGACGTTCCCCGACAGATGGAGCGGGAGTTCCGTTCCTACGGCGCGAATATGCTTCTGACGACGGCGGATGACGCGACCCTGCCTCTGGAGGACGCCGCGCGGGCCGTGGCGCTTCTGCCCAAGGACAAGCTGGTGGGGGCTACGCCTTACCGCTATAAGCTGGTGCGCGCTCACATGCAGCCCCTGACCGCCGTGGGAACCCGCTTCGAGCAGGTCAAAAAGACAAGCCCCTGGTGGCGGGTGGAGGGCGAATGGCCCTCAGGCAAGAACGCGCTTCTCATTGGGGCAAACGTGGCGGAGCTCCTTGAGCCAGGGAATAGCCTCGTTGTCTCCGGACGGAACGCCAAAGGGGCCCGCTTCTCCCAGGAGATGACGGTGACGGGCGTTCTGCGCACGGGCGGTCCGGAGGAGGACTTTATTTTTATGGATCTGGAGGCGCTGGAGGCGCTGGACGGGGTCGCCGGCGCAGCCGACCTGGTGGAGGTAAGCGTGGCCTGCGGGGCGGAGGAGCTGACCGCGCTGTCCGAGTCCATCCGAAGGGAGACCCCCACCGTGACGCCTCGGCTTGTGAAGCGGGTAACCCGCTCGGAGACCTCCGTCCTGACCCGCCTGAGGACGCTGGTGTACATGGTGACGGCAGTAGTGTTGGCGCTGACGATGATCTGCGTCGCCACCACCATGATGACGGTGGCGCTGGAGCGTCGGAAGGAAATAGGCCTGAAGAAGGCGCTAGGGGCGGAGAACCGCGCCATAGCCGGGGAGTTTTTGGGCGAGGGCGTGTGCTTAGGCACGGTGGGAGGTCTGCCGGGGATCGCTCTGGGCTGGCTGTTTGCGCGAACCATTGGACTCAACGTTTTTGGGCGCGCGATAGCTTTCAATTTTTCCCTGGCCCTAGCGACGCTGCTGGTCGCCACGACGCTCACCGCAGCCGCCTGTTTGCTCCCCATCCGGGCCGCGATCGCGGTGGAGCCCAGTGTAGTCCTGCGCGGAGAATGAACTTTGGAGAGGAAGAATTTCATGGACACCACGACGCGGCCGTACATCCTGGAGCTCAAAGACGTCTCCGTGGACTATGGACAGGTGAAGGCGCTGCAAAACATCAACCTCACGGTAAGGAAGGGGGAATGGCTGGCGGTCATGGGGCCCTCCGGCTCCGGTAAAACCACCATGATGAACGTTATAGGGTGCATGGACAGGCCCACCAACGGCGAGGTGCTGTTGGAAGGGCAGGATGTGGCCAGGCTGCCGCTCAACGCTCTGACCGAAATCCGGCGCGACCGGATCGGCCTGATCTTCCAGCAATTCCACCTGATTTCCTACTTGACCGCGCTGGAGAACGTGATGGTGGCCCAGTACTACCACAGCATGATCGACGAGGCTGAGGCTATGGGGGCCTTGGAGCGCGTGGGCTTGAAAGAGCGGGCGGCGCACCTGCCGCGTCAGCTTTCCGGCGGAGAGCAGCAGCGCGTCTGCGTCGCGAGGGCTCTGATCAACTATCCCCGTTTGATCCTGGCCGACGAGCCGACGGGCAACCTGGACGAGGCCAACGAGGCCATCGTTCTTAGCCTGCTGCACAGCCTTCACCAGGAGGGCAGCACCATCGTGGTAGTCACCCACTCCCCTGGCGTGGCGGCTCAGGCGGAAAGAACCATAGTCTTGGAGCACGGCAGAATAGCCAATATGGGGTTTTGCCCTATACCCCACTCAGGGGCCGTGGGTCCCTAAGAACCTCATCGGATTGGCTTTCCTTAACATAAGGCGTTTTGGGTTTCTTGTTTTCGCGTTTTTCGCGTTTTGGCGTGGGATCGCGCGACATAATTCTTGGGAGGTTTTATTGTGAGAAAGGTTACGAAGAAGTTCAGCGTTACGGTTTCGCTCGCTTTATGCGTGGTCGTCGCGGCGGCCTCGGCGAGTTTTGCCGCGACCGGGATGAACCCATTCATGGACGTACCCATGAACCACTGGGCCTACGACGCCATCGGGCAGCTGGCGGCGCGGGGCGTCCTGTCCGGCTACCCGGATGGTACGTACAAGGGAAAACAGCCGACGTCGCGGTACGAAATGGCCTCCGCCGTGGCTCGCGCCCTGGCGCTCACCGACTTGAGCAAGGCCGCCAAGCAGGACGTGGAAACGCTCAAAAAACTCATTGAGGAGTTCCAAGACGAGTTGGACACCCTGGGAGTCAAGACCGACGAGCTGGACGTCCGCGTAGGCGCCATGGAGAGCCGTCTGGGCGGCTGGAAGATCGGCGGTGAGCTGCGCCTGGATCTGGAAAACTGGAAATGGGACAACCCCGCCGTAGATGAGGGTAGTTTAGCCCTCAGCAGAGCCCGCCTTGAGCTTCACCGCTGGTTTGGGGTGGACGAGGGGATTTACTTCTACGCCCGACTGGAGGAGAACGAAGGGAATGTGATCTTCGACAAATTCTACGCCGACATCCCCTTCGCCGGAAGCTCGGTACTGACCGCTGGACGCTTCGACCGTGACTTCGAGGGCGACTACCGCTTTCAGATCGGCGGGGCCACCGACATTGCCAACGACGCCTGGTTCAGCGACCGCACAGTGGACGGACTGGGCTTCGCGAAGTCTTTTGGCGCGGGCTCGGTCAACTTCTACGCGGCGCGCCCGTTCCTGCCGGGCTTCACACCGGATGAGGAGTTCGAGGCCTGGGAGCTCCACCTTTTCACTCAGTTTCAGTTTTCGGAGCGCTTCGGGTTCGACATCGGGGCACAGTACTTTCATGGCGATGACGCTTCCATAATTCAGGACGTCGGCGGGTCTGGCACGGACGATTGGAGATTGAACAGCGCCTGGACGCTCTACGGCGGACTTCGCTTCAATTTCAACCCGAACATTTCCCTCAAGGGCCTCTACGCGTACCAAGACTCCAGCGCGGAAACAAGCCCGCTGGGATCCGGCCTGTGGCAAGACCTCGACGCGGACAGCGCCAAGGCGTGGAAGGTCATCGTTGACGTGAAACAGGAGCTGTTGAAGTTCACCAGCCTATGGCTGGAGTACGGCCGCCTGGACGAGGGCTTCTACATTCCCTACAACAACACGACCCTGACCCTGGTGGACGAGGGGCGCTGGAACATCGTCAACGGAGGGGCTGGCGCCGTTGAATTCGACATGGACATCTGGCGGGTGGGGGCTATTCAGCAGTGGAACGACAAATGGTTCACGTGGCTTTACGCGGCGGGCCACGAGCTGACCAACAACGCCACGCCCGACTACAAAGGGCTTCAATGGGGTCTTGGCGTGGAGTATCGGTACAACGAGAACGTGGCGTTTGCCCTCAATTACATCAAGATGGACTGGGACGACGACGCCGAAACCGACGGTTTTGCCGACGCGAACCGCATTCAGCTCCGAACCAGCGTGACCTTTTGATTCTAGAGCCATAGGCTCTTTTTATAGCGGGTCGCGTAATCACGCGTGGAAATAAGAGAGCAAAAAAACTGATATAAACGGCAAAAACTTTGTATGGGTTTGGGAAGCGCTGCTCCATATAGGACTCCGCCCCAAACCTAAAATTCCTTATTTATGTTAAAATTCTCCTCATGGCATACTTGACAATGGAGGGAAGGGCATGTTGGGAGACGCGCTTGTCATTGTGGACCCGCAAAACGACTTTTGCGACGAAAAGGGAAGCCTTTACGTGAAGGGGGCGTCCGCCGATATAGCGCGGCTGTCAGCGTACATCGAGAAAACGGGCGAATCCCTGGCGGGGATCTTTGTGTCGCTGGACTCTCATGACAGCGCGGCGATCTTTCATCCCACCTTTTGGGTGAACGAGGTGGGCAGGCATCCGGAGCCTTTCACCCCGATCAGTCGGGCGGACCTGAACTCAGCGAAATGGAAGGCGGTCTCGACCGCAAACCAGCCCTTTGCCGAACGAACGTTCAACGCGATGGAATCAAAAAAATTTCCGTTTTTAATGGTCTGGCCGGAGCACTGCGTCGTCTCCACATGGGGACACCAGATCGCGAGCCCGTTGCGAGACGCGCTGCGAGGCTGGCGCGAGAAAACAGGTTCCGCGGTGCGGTACGTTTTCAAGGGAGAAAACCCCTACACAGATCAGTTTTCGATATTCGAAGGGGTCGATGACGCTTACCCCGAAACAGCGTTCAACGAGAATCTTTTTTCGCGGTTCGCGAAGTTCGATCAAGTGACCTTTGCGGGGGAAGCCCTGAGCCATTGCGTGCGGGAGTCCATCCTGTCTTACACGCTCCGGTTGAACGCAAAACAACCTGTATTCCTTCTGACGGACTGTACGTCGCCGGTGGCGGGTTTTGACGCGGACGAGTCGCTGGCGCTCCTTAGCGAGGCAGGCGTGTCATTCGCGAAAGCCGGATAACGGCGCGCCGCCGAGCCCTACCTCGCCGTTCTGATATGAGGCGTGGCGGCTTCCATTCTCTTTCCCATGTTCCTCAATCTGGAGGGAGTCATGAAGCTGACGTCTCTAACGGGCATTCCTCTGCCGTTCTTAAGCGCGTAGGAATACTGATGCGCGTAGGAAAAGAACTTCAACAGAGATACCGAGATAAGAAACGCGGAGGGGCGGTAGCCCCTCGCCTAGAAACCGAACAACCCGCCCAAACCGCCCAAACCGCCAAGACCTGGTACCGGTATGCCAGCTTCTTTCAGCACCTCGCCTACCGCCATCTCGGTTAGCTGCTGCGCCATAGCCTCTGCCACCGCGTCCGAATTTTCGCCGGATAGAAGCGCGGCTATCAAGCCTCCAAAACCACCGCTAGGCGCGCCCGACTTCGCCAAAGCGGTGTCGATTTGCTGGGCGGCAAGTCTGGCTACGGCCTCATCGGGTTTTCCGGACAAGAGCGCCATCATGCCGCCGCCGGGCAGGTTTACCCCTGCCTTGGCTAGCTCGGAATCTAGTTGCTGGGAGATAACCTGGGCAAGGACCTCCTCGCCGCCGCTGCCGGACAACAGCGCCTCTACGCCGCCGGGCAGGTTTATTCCCGCCTTGGCTAGCTCAGAATCTAGCAACCGCGCGACAGACTTGGTAAAAATCTCCTCGCTGCTGGCCCCTGACAGGTACGCCCCACTGCTCGGCGCATTCACCCCCGCTTGTACCAAAGCGGCGTCGAGCTGTTGAGCGACAAGCCTGACCAAAGCCTCCTCGCCGTCGCCGCTGGACAGGAGCGCTGCCACGCCACCGCTGGGCAAGCTCACGCCCGCTTGGATCAACGCGGAGTCGAGTTGCCGTGAAATGGCCCTGACTATGGCGTCCTCAAAGGGATTGGACTCACTGGACGCGCCAGTGAGTACCTCGCTTGGCACGTTCCCCTGCACCACAGTAGTAGTGGGCACATTGTTTTTAGCGTTGTAAGCGGTCTCGCTTTCTTGGGAAAGCGTCGCGCTGCCGCTGTTACTGGCGCTTGGGGGCTGACTGCCCGCCATCGCGTAATACTCCCTGGCCTTGGCAGGACTCTTGGGCACGCCGCGCCCGTCCTCGTACATGGAGGCGATGCTCCGCGCCGCGTTTCCATGGCCCGCGTCCGCCGCTTTGCGGAACCAGTCCGCCGCTTGCTTGTTGTTCTGCTTCACACCGTCGCCTGCCTCGTGCATCACGCCCAAGTAGTACTGCGCGTCCCTGTCTCCGGCTTTCGCCGCTTTGGTGAACTGGTCCAGCGCTTGTTTGTAGTCTCGCGCGTCGTAAAACCTCTTTCCCTCGACGTAGGAACCGCTCCCACTGGAATTCGGCGTTTGGGTAACGGAAGTCGCGAGAACGGGGGCATTAAGAGCCTTTAGGCTGGCTTTGGCGGTTGGGTGGCCTCCCTGCGCGGCCTTCGCGAGCCAACCGGCCGCCTTTGTTTGGCTCTTCGATACTCCCACTCCGTCGCGGTACATCTCGCCCAAACGGAACTGCGCCATCGCGTAGCCCTGGGACGCGGACTTCTCGTACCAGCGAGCGGCCTCGGCGGGATTCTTGGCCGTGCCCTGGCCTGACTCGTACATACTGGCCAGCATGTATTGGGACACTGACGCGCCCTGATCCGCCTGGCTTTTCATAGCCACAAACCGCTGCGACTCCAAGCTAGAGGCGAAGGCACTGTTGATCGAGGCCGAGCGAGTCTGGCGCCGGTGCTCGCCTTTGACCCGCCGCACGATACGAGACACTTGACCCTGCGCCACTTCAGAGCCTTCCCTGAACCCTCCCACCAAGCGCGGTACCCCGCGGTTGGTATTGAGCTCGGCATAGTGCCCAACGGAAAAAATGTCATTCCACGCGTTAATGTTAGCCCCACTGCCAAGCAGTACCGCTACGGCTTCCACGCTGTTATTCGCGGCGGCCGTCATCAAGGCGGTTAGCCCGTTTCCCCCCACCGCGTTTACGTTGGCGCCGGCCTCTATGGCAGCGTAAATCTCCTGAGGCGAGCCATTGCCGCAAAAATTAACAAATTGAGAATCATTCATGACGGCCTCGGCCACCCCGGAGAGGACAAACACCGCCACCAACACGCATAAACGCTTTACACACATGTTCTTATCCTCCTAATAGCGGGTTACATAAAAAACTCCAATCCAAAAAATCGACACAGCCATTTTTATCCCACGCGCCTGGACATACCCCAAACCCTACTCTCAGTCTTGGATATCACCCCCACGCCCACGCCCTGGGTGCGCGGGCAAAAAACATGCCCCTGCCGGGGCAAAACGCCGCCCCCCGCAAGGGCACATTCAATCTGTTTTATGAATAATGGCGCGAACCGCTTTACTGAAACGCGCTCACGTTCCTGCAAGAAAAACGGAGCCCTGAGCCCTGAGCCCTGAGCCCTGAGCCCTGAGCCCTGAGCCCTGAGCCCTGAGCCCTGAGCCCTGAGCCCTGAGCCAATTATAGCATATTTTTATTAAAATATCAAAGGTATTATTCACTTTTTTGCGTATCCTGTTTTTTTTGAGAAAAATAGAAAGCCTTCCGCATTTTTGGAATTACTTTAAAGCAAAATATTTTTTTGTCAATAGCCTATATTGTGCCTTTAGTATACCTCACTTCCAAGATATTTTAGACACGCTCTAAGAAAGTCATATGGGACTTTGCCCCATACCCCACTTAGGGGTCTACGACCCCTAAGAACTTCGAGAGTGTTATTTAAATAATGATATTTTTAAACTAAACACTTGTAGCACAATGATTTTCAAAAATAATGACACACGTGTTGAAAAACCATATGACACGCGGATTTGTCGCAATATGATC
>JAITGK010000077.1 GCA_031280635.1 Synergistaceae bacterium | reverse complement strand
ATTGAGCCAACTCCATGGGGTAGACCTCGCCCTTGACGCCGATCATCAAGACCGTTTTCTCGTTGGCGATGATGTCCACGTCCCCTTCGAGCATACGGATTTGGAGGTCAGCGTTCCCCTCAAACAGCTTGCGGCAGGACACGAACCCCAGACGCACGGGCAGCTTGCGGTAGACTTTCATGGCGGTCACGTCCACCCCCGCGTCGGCAAGGGCCGTGGGGTTCTCGCAGTCCACGATCCTGAAGGCCTCCAGATATTTTTTCAGGTTCGCGTCGAAGTAGGCCTGCGGCGGCCAATCGCCAAAACATCCCTTGTACTTCGTCTTCGAGATATACCCTCCCGCCTTTTCGCGATGGCCGCCTCCGGAGCCCACGTCCTTCGACAGCCACGCCGCCAACTCCGACGACTTCGCCTCCCTAGCCGCAGTGCGGACGGAAAACTTGTAGCCGTCGATTCCCTCCGAGTACGCAACGGCCAGGTCCACGGAGTCCACTTGCATGGCCAGATCGCTGACGAAGCCCAAGAGGTTGGGGTCGCAGGGAGGGGTGGAGATGATCACAAAACGCCTCTCGGCGTCGAAATAAAGGTCTTTCAGAGCCGTAGAGGCCAAGGTCAGGTCGGAAAGGGCCAGGTTCGAGCGCTTAAGTTTTTTGAGGATCGCCTGATTCACCACCAGCGTATCCCACATATCCCGGTCGAGAGGGTGGCGCACCTCTGAAAAACCGTTCGTGTCGGTGAAAAGTCCGTAGTACAGGGCTGTACCCAGACGGATATCTATGGAAAAGGCGGCCTCCCGCAGAAGGTTCCACACCAGAGTGGAACAACTTCCCAACCAGGGGCGGAGGTCGCAAAGAGGAGGCAGATCGGCCTCCTGAATGTGGTGGTCGATGACGGCCACACGCGGCGCGGAGACGCGCATGACGTTCCCGGCCCCGTGCTGGCTGTCGGTTGTCACCAAGAGCCCGTCCCATTCCGTTAAGTCAGGCGCGTGTTCCACGGGGATTTGGAGGTCTTCGATCATTCCCGTCAAGTTGGGTTTGGTTATGGGAGGACCGCCGTAGAAAAATTTGGGCTTTTGATTTCCCCTGGATTCGAAGAACCGAAAAAGACCGAACCCTGATGCTAGGGCATCGGCATCGGGGATATTGTGACACTGTATCGCGATGTGCTCATTTATGAGTTCCATGAGTTTCAAGTTTTTAACCACCTTCTTAAATATACGCGTACTGCAGGGTCACTGGGCGTGTGCATGTACATGCTCACGTCCGGCGCTTTGGAGAATGTGCTTTTTCATCCTCCGCACCTCCTACCCTGCCGCGGGGATTTCGACCCGGAATCCCAGTTCCGCGTTTGCATCACGCCATGACCAACTGACCCATTATTCAGCCGCCAATATTGGCGGACACGAACCACCAGTGCAGCAGAAACAGAATACCGTTGACAACGATGCCCTTGAATCGCAAGCGCCGCGACAACAGCGGCAACATAAAGACTGTCAGGACAGCGAGGTAGCCCAGAGTCGGCGCGGTCACTGCCTCCGGGTTCGTCACGTCGGTGGACAGCACAATACCGCCGGGCAGCTTTACGAGCGTGTAAACCGCGCTCGCCAAGTAAAGAGCAAATATCGCTCGTCCGATGTTAGCAAAGACCAAAAAACTCGCCCTTTTCACCTTGCGCGACACTTCAAGAGTCACAGAGCGCTCCGGCGTCTCGCGTCTCCGAGGGAACGGAACCGCCCCGATGGGGACGGCCGCGTCCTCGCCGCCCTGTCTCTTGAAATACATCGTTTCCATGAAATCGGTAACGAGTTTGATGTCGTGTGTAAGCTGTGTTTTCGCCTCCAGCAGCGTTTTCCCCGTCGCCTCGAAGGCGTCGTAGCCAAGAGTGAGGAAGGCGTACATCGCGTTTCCTTTAAAATAAAACGCGACCGGCACGTTAACCGCGCTTTCGAGCCAGTAAACGCCCTCTATCATCTGGGGCGTCAATACGGTCATCGCGGCGACTGGATCGAGAGAATAAACGTTGAATCGATCGCCAAACTCGGCCAGTTCCGTCTCGATTTTCCGCCACTCCGCGCCGAGTGTGCGCGTATCGCCGAAATCTTTGCTCGTCACACGCACTTCACCTTTGAAGGTGTCCAAAAAATCGAACTTCATGACCCTGCCCTTGAACACGTCTCGCCTGCGCGTCACTTCTCTCGTGCTGCCGTCATCGGTCTCAGTCTCCGTCCAGACTTCCTGAACATGGAGGTCGCTCTGAGCGAAACGAGTCCCTTTATAATCCGCCTCTATTAAATCGCTGCTTCCTATAGAGTCGGTATGCGCGAAAAGGCCGAGGTCAGCGATCTCGCCGCCGGGAAACCCTCCGGTATGGTCGTATTTGAGGTTGTTGAAGACTTTCGACAGCTCGGCGGCGACGTAGTTTTGCTTAAAATCTTTTTTGTAACGCGCTTTCAGTTGCGCCGACCAGCTGACCAGGGGAAAGAATACGACCGCGCCCACGAACAGCGCGGCGTATTCGTCAGCAACGCCCAGTGCAATCGCGCCGATGATGGCGGCTATCCCCAGGACGACGGACAGGATCCCGGCGAATTTCGCCTTGTACCGCGTCATCTCCAGTTCCATAGCTGCCGTGTCGCCCCGCGCAGCGCGGATACTTTTTATCTCGCGGCTCAACTTCCAGAGCGTCCATATTCCCCAGACAGCGGCAATGACAGCGACAACCGGGCTAACAAAATCCAAGATGAACAAAAACAAAACCCAGAGTATTTTCATTTACAACACCTCAAAACGTCATCTTCACGTCCTGTTTTTTTGTTCTCCTCCGCCGCAAAAAAGCTCTTGGGAGAATGTCCGTTTTTTTTTAAATAATAAATGACAGGTGACCTAAAAACGCCGCAAACGCGGCCAATTTGGCCTGGAAACCCCCTCCCTTTGCGAGCAGCGGAACACAGATGAAAAGGCTGGTCACCGCCAGATACGCCAACGTAGGCACGTCCTGAACACGCTTCGGCAAGCCTCCGTAGGCACTCATAGTAATCAGAATCGTATACGGGTATTTGACCAGCGTAACCACTGCGCTCACAAAGTAAGCGGTGAGAAGCGGGTTCTTTTTGAGCATCCTGAGAATTTTCCCCGCTCTATAGCCCATGGAATGAGGAAGCACTGAAAAACCTCGGGAAGGGCTCCCCACGGGAACGGACAAGCGGGTATCGGCTGCGGATTCCTGGAGAACTCGATTCTCAGCCTGGGCTTCTGCCGGGCTTTCCTCCGTCTCTTGCCTTTTGAAATACATCGTGTCCAGAAAGCCCGTGATGAGCTGCATGTCCTTCTGAAGCAATTCCTTCTCCTCCAGCAGGGTTTTCTTTCCAGAGACGTCGAAGGCGTCGCGGGAAAGAGAGAGGAACGCGAACATGGCGTTATCTGTAAAATAAAACGCCATCGGAACATCCAGCGCCCTGTTCAGGTAGGAGATGCCCTCGATCATTTGAGGGGTAAGGACGGCCATCGCGTCCATCGGATCAAGGGCGAAAACCTCGAAGTGATCGTTGAACTCCGCAAGCTCTGTCTCCACGGGCTGCCAATTTCCGCGCGAGGACGATACCCTCGCCCCTTCGAAGTTCTTTTTTATCACCTGAACTTTGCCTCGGAACTTGTCCGCGAAGTCGAACCGCATCGCCCGCCCCTTAAAAACATCCTCCCAGCGCGTCTCCTCCCTTGTGCCGCCGTCGTTGTCTGTGGCCGTTACCGTATACCCTTGCTGCACTTTAATGTCGCACTGGGCGAAGCGTTTCCCTTTATAGTCCGCCGTTATCAGGTCGCTGCCGCCTACGGAGTCGGCGTGCTTGAAAAAAACCAGGCCGCTGATCGACCCCTTTTCAAATTGTCCGCGCGGCTCGTACCGGAGGCTGCCGAAGACCTTCGACAGCTCCGCGTTGACGATGTTTTCCTTGAAACTGGCGTTGTACCGCGCTTTGACATGGGCAGCCCAAAGCCAACATACGCCGGCGCACACGCTCGCGATCGTCACCGCCATTTGAAACCCGGCGCCATAATACAGCGCCGCCACGAAGGCAACGGGCCAGAGAAGAAATCCCAGAATGGAGAGAAGCCGGGCTTTGAGGCGGTCCCACTGCATACACATCTCCGCGGTATTGCCCTTCGAAGCGCTGAAACTGCGTCCTTCCCTGTACCCTCTGCGAAGGACTAACACGCCCCAGACAAGACCGATCAGCAACGCGATCGGACCGAGTATCTCAATCACCAGCAGAAACAAAAAGTAAACGGCCGACATGTCCCTACGCCTCCAGGCTTATTCGTAGTACTCCGTCTTCACGCTCAAAATCGCCCATGTGTCCTTCCCGCCGTATTTGTACGGTTTCGCCGCGGCCTCAAACTTGCCGGGTCTGTCGTCTTTGTCGTCCGCGTTGTACAGTTCGCCAGTCATAACTCAACTTAAGCGGCGGCAAAAAAGGCATAGAAAAGAGCGATCAGAACGATTTTCCCCATGAAAAAGCACCTCAACTATCGGATAATATGTTTACCCCTAAACTACACCCGATGAA
>JAITGK010000058.1 GCA_031280635.1 Synergistaceae bacterium | reverse complement strand
GAGATGATGAACTTCACGAAACTTCAAATTCTTCTCCAGGCCGGGACCAGCATGATGGCCCAAGCCAACGCCCTGCCGGGGAACGTCTTGACTTTGCTGAGGTAGCAAGGGGGCTCGGTTCCCGATTTATTTGTTTTTGTTAAGGAAGCGCTGACCCCTATGGGGCTTTGCCCCATGCCCCACTTAGGGGTCGTGGACCCCTAAGAACCCCAGATCTTCGAAAAGCTCCTTGTTTCCGGCTTTCTCCACCACCTGCCTTAGGTACATAACGGCGACTTCGTCCGATACGTACCACGCCGCGGAGAGGTTGTGCGAGATAAAACGGAAAGCGACACGTCGTCCACCGTGCGCAGGGTTCCACTGTGAGCGTCAAAGTATTTTTTTCAGATGACGGATTTCCAGCAAAGCGCCTTTTTCGACCTGTTCCTCGTTCATATCCCCTCTCCTGTCGTCAGCGGAAAATAGCGGTCCACGAAATGACCGGACTCGTACTCCCTCACGCCACAGCTCTGTTTGTAATAGATGTCCCGCGCGTTTGGACAGCGGGGCTCTTATTTTCCCTTGACAGAATACGCGCGGGTTATACAATTACTCCTGTGGGGATTGGGCGGGAGCGTCCAGTTTCACGCCAATATCGCGTTGGGTCGCGGAAGCGGGGGGAAAACTGAACATGCCGATTGATATGGATTCCACGGAAAAATTCAACCTCGTCATAGAGCCAAACCGCGTCGCGTCCAACTTCATTAAAGACCTGTTTCGCTACCGTGAGCTTTTTTACTTTTTGGCCTGGCGTGACCTCCTGGTACGCTACAAACAGACGGCCATCGGCGTCGCCTGGAGCGTCCTGCGCCCGCTCCTAACCATGGTCGTGTTCACCCTCGTGTTCGGCCGCCTGGCGGGCCTGCCCAACGAGGGGGTTCCCTATCCCATTCTGGTGTTCTCCGCTATGCTGCCCTGGCAGTACTTCGCCAACGCCATGCAGGAAAGCTCCAATTCTTTGGTGGCCGGGGCCAACCTGATCAGCAAGATATACTTCCCCCGCGTGATCATCCCCGTCAGCTCCGTGATGGTGAGCGCGGTGGATTTTTTGCTCTCCTTGGCCCTGCTGGGGCTTCTGATGTTGGGGTATGGCTTCGCTCCGCCGGTCAGCATCGCGTTCATGCCGCTCTTTTTCGCCTTGGCGACGATAGCCGCCCTGGGCGTGGGACTTTGGCTGTCCGCCCTGAACGTCAAATATCGGGACTTCCGTCACATCGTCCCCTTTATGGTGCAGTTCGGGATCTACGTCTCCCCGGTGGGCTTTTCCAGCTCGGTGGTACCTCCCCGCTGGCGCCTTCTTTACAGCCTTAACCCCATGGTCGGGGTGATCGACGGCTTCCGCTGGTGCGTCCAGGGAACGGAGCCTTACCTTCCCGGGCTTGTCCTGTCCGTAGTCACGTCCGCGTTTCTCTTTTGGAGTGGGGTAAAATTTTTCCGCCGCACCGAAAAATTTTTCGCGGATTTTATTTGAATCTGGGTAAAACGATGCCGGATACGGTTATTCAAGTCGAAAACCTAGGCAAGAAATATAGACTGACCCACAAGCAGCCGCAGACGTACATCGCCCTCCGGGACGTTTTGGTGGACAGAACCAGGCGTTTGGCTCGGAGGCTTTTCGCGCGCCCCGCCGGAGAGCAAACGACGCCGCGGGTGGTCGAGGATTTTTGGGCGCTTTCGGACATTTCCTTCGAGGTGAGGCGAGGGGAGCGAGTGGGGGTCGTCGGGCGCAACGGCGTGGGCAAGTCCACGCTGCTTAAAATTCTCTCCCGCATCACGGAGCCGACCATTGGGCGCGTCCGCCTCAAGGGGCGCGTCTCCAGTTTGCTGGAGGTGGGGACGGGGTTTCACCCAGAGTTGACGGGGCGTGAAAACATTTTTCTGAACGGCGCGATCCTGGGAATGAGCAAGGCCGAGATCAAAAAAAACTTCGACGCTATCGTGGACTTCGCTGGGGTGGAGCGGTTTTTGGACACGCCGGTGAAGCGATATTCCAGCGGCATGTACGTCCGCTTGGCCTTTGCCGTGGCGGCTCACCTTGAGACGGAGATTCTTCTCGTGGACGAGGTGCTGGCCGTGGGCGACGCTGATTTTCAGAAAAAATGCCTGGGCAAGATGGACGAGGTCAGCCACAAAGAGGGCCGGACGATTTTGTTCGTGAGCCACAGTATGCCGATGATCACGTCGCTCTGCGAAAGCGGGCTGTGGCTGGAGGGCGGGAAGCTCCGGGACAAGGGGCCCATTTCTTCTTTGGTGGTGAAGTACTCGAACCACGGGAAGATAGGGACGTGCGCCCTCCAGTTCGCGCCAGGCGAGTACGGCGACGACGAGGCCGAGCTGGTCAGCGTGTCCGTGGAGAACGCCCAGGGGGTGAGTTCCGAAAAATTCGAGATCACGGAGCCCATTTTCATCAAAATGAGATACCGTGTGAAAAAAGACGGCGTTCCCGTCAACGCCGCGTCTCATATTCACAACGCGTCAGGGGTGCACGTGCTCACCACGTTCGACACCGCCGGTGATTTCGACGGCTCTAAAAAAAGCGAAAAAGGAGAATATATCTCTTCCTGCCGCGTTCCCCCCAATTTTTTGAACGACGGGTACTATTCCATCAGTCCGGCGTTATCGACGCTTTCTCCGCTCAACTGTCATTTTACGGCGTTTCACGTGTTGAATTTTCTGGTGGTGGACAGCATGGAATCCACGCCCACGCGGGGAATTTTCCGGGGGCCTATCGCGGGCTTGATACGCCCCGTTTTGGAGTGGAACTGTCAGAAAGTAACGCTTCTTTGAAGTTAGGCTTCCCGTATCGAAGGATGTGATTGGCATATACGCCGAATGGAAATGGATAATCAAGCAATTGTTTCGGCACCCTAGGGGTACGCTGAAAAGACTGCTGAAATACAGAGCGGACATGATACAATTCGGCAAAACAAACCGCCGGGAGTCCTTCGCCCTTCAACGCAAGTGGATGTGTCCTTGTCTTTACGATTGGGACGGCAATGCGGGCGCGGTTAATTACTACTTTTGGCAGGACCTGTGGGCGGCAAAAAAAATTTTTCAACGCAAACCCTCGGCGCATTTCGACGTAGCTTCCCGCATAGACGGCTTTGTCGCTCACGTTTTATCGTTCATGCCCGTTACTTTGATAGACATTCGCCCTCTGCCCTTCGAGGTTGAGGAACTCGATTTCGTCCGAGCCGACGCCACGGACATGTCCATCATAAACGACAATTCCGTGGAGTCGCTGTCCTCGTTGTGCGCTTTGGAGCATTTCGGCCTGGGGCGGTACGGCGATTCTGTAGACCCGGAGGCTTGTTTCAAGTCCATGGCGGAACTGCGAAGGATATTGGCTCCCAACGGCAGGCTTTACATCTCCGTCCCCATCGGGGTCGAAAGAGTGTACTTCAACGCGCACAGGATTTTCGCGCCTCAAACGATACTCGACGCCTTCCCCAAGCTCGAACTCGCCGATTTTTCCGTCATCGACACGCGCGACATTCGGAACCCTCGGTATATGGAACATGTCGAGCCAAATGATTTTGCGAACGAAATCAATACCGAAAGTCTGACTGGCCTTTTCGAATTTAAAAAATGATGGAGAGAAAATGAAAAGTATAAAAGGTGAGCTGTTTCAAGGGCGCTGGGTTGAAATCGACCCGCTGTCCGCGGAAGTAGGCGGCTCGTGGCAAGGTCGTAACGAGGAGGGCGCGCCTGTCAGTGAGGAACCTCCGCTTGTTCGGTTTGTGTACGACAGGCTGCGGGAGAAAGAAAACCCTGTCCTGCTGGACGTGGGAGCGAACACCGGGACGATGTCCTTGTTGGGCGCTTTCCTGCCCAATCTGTTCAGCTATGCTTTCGAGCCTGTGCCGTCCACGTTTGAACTTCTCCAAAGAAATGTTTTCTTAAACGGCCTCCAGAGCAGAGCGCGTCTTTACAACATGGGTTTGTCCGACCGCAAAGGAGAAAGCAGCGTTTATCTGCCCAGCAGCGGAAAAGATTCCGGTCTTGCCACCCTTTCTTCGACCCCAAGCCGTTTTCAGGGTTCGGAAAAAATCGATATATCGGTCATGACTTTAGACGACTGGATGAGGGAAGCCAACCCGGCTTCTATCGATGTTTTGAAGATCGACACCGAAGGACATGAGCTTTACGTCCTTCGCGGAGCGCGGGAATTACTGGAGCGTTTTTCACCGGTGATCGTTCTGGAATATGCTTCCTGCAATACTGTTCAATTTGGCTACGCCCCAGAGGAAATCGACAAGCTGCTCTTAAACTTTGGCTATCGTGGCTATCGTATAACGGAGTACGATAAAGTTTATGCCAAGCGCGCAAACCTATCCCAAGTTACGAGAGCTTCTTCCCCTTCATCTTCCCGTCCCGCGGCGATAACGTTACTGACCATCCCCAGAGGTTTTGAGGGCGATGTGGGGATGAGGCAGCGCAACGCCATCGGAAGCTGGCTGGCCCTGACTCCCCGGCCGGAGGTTATTTTGTTCGGAGACGACCCCGGCGTCGCGGAGGCTGCGGACGAGCTGGGCGTGGAACATATCCCTTGGATAGAAAAAACGTCCCTGGGTACTCCCTTGTTCAGTGACGTTTTGCTCAAGGGGCAGGGCTACTCCGCGGATGGCGTGGTGGTGTACGTCAACACCGACATCATCCTTTTCGACGACTTCACGCGGGCGATAGCCAAAGTCCAGGAAAAACGTTGGAGCCGTTACCTCCTCATCGGCCAGCGTCAAAACTTGGATTTAAAATATCTCATCGATTTTTCAGATCCGCAGTGGGCAAACAGGATAAAGGATAAGGTAAGGAATGGTGGGGAGCTGGCTTCCACGGGAGCAAAAGATTACTTCGTCTTTCCCAAAGGCATGTACGAGAAGGTCCCTCCGTTTGCCGTAGGACGGGCGGCCTTTGATGATTGGATGGTCGCCGCCGCCATCATGAAGGGTGTGCCGGTGGCAGACCTTACGGACGATGTTTTAGTTGTCCATCAGAATCATGACTATCAGCACATTGTGGAAGACTCTTCTGTCGTGACGATGGCGGACCGTCTTCCTGAAGCGGTCGAGGCCCATCCCGAGGTGAAAAGCAACAGGGCGCTCTATGACGCTGACGCCTGGTTTTGCCATACTATTGATTTCGCGACGTGGCAGATGCGAAAAGGGATTTTGAAACGAAGGTTTCCTTTATCGGGTATTCTTTGGGAATTGTTTTTTTACGCTTTCAAAGCTGTGGGGTCTTTCATAAAACAGCTTTTTAAATATAGGAAAATTATAAACTATAATTACTGGAACCTTTATTTATACAGGGCGGCGATGGTTAAGGAAAGGTATTATACTTTTACGCGGAACAAATACTTCCAAGCGGTTTATTATTTTTTTAAGAAACGTTTTTGAGAGGAGGACGTTTTTCGATGTTCCAAAAAGCCACAGTCTCTGAAACAGCCTCGTCAAACGCCCCGACTGAGTGGCGCGCCGCTAAGCGGTGGAACCCCTTCAACAGCTATAAACTGCTCGCGCACGTGGCGCGATGGAGGCAGATAGAGCGGGGCCGCGTGGTTCCCCCTCCCGTGTTGATCACGGTGGACCCCGCCAACGCCTGTAACTTCGACTGCGCCTGGTGCAACGCCAAGTACGTGAGGGAGCAGAGGAATTTCATGCTTTCTCACAAGACCCTGAGCGATATAGCGCGATTTTTGCCTCGATGGGGCGAGGGCTCCGGTTATACTGAGCCGGGGGTGAAGGCGATATGCGTGGCCGGCGGGGGAGAACCGCTTCTCAACAAAGCGACGCCCTCCTTTATCGAAGAGGTGTGTTCCAACGGGGTCGAGGTAGGGGTTGTGACCAACGGCTCTTTAATGCACGAGTGCGTCGAGGCCCTGAGCCGCTGCACCTGGGTTGGGGTGTCCGTGGACGCTGGCTCGGCGGGGACGCTGAATAAACAGAAAGGATTGGACCCCTCCAGGCAGGAATTTGGACGGATCATGGACAACATCGCCCGGTTGGCCGACTACGCCAAAAGCCATTCGACGCGGTTGGGGAAGCCGCACCCGTCTTACGGGGTCAGCTACAAATATCTTCTATATAAGGAAAATATCGGCGAGGTTTACCAGGCCGCCAAACTGGCCAAGGAGACCGGCTGCAAGTCCATCCACTACCGCCCCGCCGGCACCACGTGGAACAACGTGACGGGCGGGGAGCAGATCACCTTCAGCGATGGAGACATCGCGCTTTTCAACGAACAAATCGCCCTGGCCCAAGAGCTGGACGACAAGACCTTCAGCGTCTTTGGCGTGACCCACAAGTTCGACTCTCAGTTCGGCATATCCAACACGTTCGAAAGGTGTCACGCGATATTCATGACGGCCGTCATCTCTCCCCCTCTGACCAGAGAGTCCCCGAAAGACGCCTTTGTTTTGGGGCTTTGCTGCGACCGCAGAGGGGACGCGGCGTTGGAGCTTTTACAGGACTGCGCGGACGTGGAACAGATAGAAAAAGCATGGGGGGGAGAGCGGCATTGGGCGGTCCACGACGCGATTCAGGTCCGGCGGTGTCCACGCTGTACCTACCAGCCCCACAACCAGATATACGAACAGGTAATCCTCAACGACAGCATGACGTACAAATTCATTTGACCGTCCCGGAGCCGAATGTCCGAGGCCCAGGCAGCCAGCAGGAGAGCATACGATGAAAATTTCCGTAATCGGTTTGGGCAAGCTGGGGTTGTGCGCGGCGGCCTGTATCGCCTCGAAAGGGCACAGCGTGGTGGGGGTGGACAACAGCGAGCCGGTGGTGAGCGCGCTGAAAAAACGGCTCTGTCCCATACGAGAAAACGGTTTGGAGGACTTGCTGGAAAGGTCTTTTGAGCGTATGACCTTCACTATGGACGCTCACGAGGCCGTCCTTAGCACGGACGTGACCTTGATCATCGTCCCTACCCCCAGCGGTCCCGGCGGCGCGTTTGTCAACGACCGAGTCACGGCGGTTCTGAAGGCGGTCGCGCCCGCCCTGGCGCGAAAAAAGGACTTCCACGTCGTGGACGTGGTTTCCACCGTTATGCCTGGTTCTTCTCAGAGGGAGTTCATCCCCCTTTTGGAGGAAGCCGCTCACAAGAAACGCGGCGTTGACTTCGGGTTCGTTTACAACCCGGAGTTTATCGCCCTGGGCAGCGTGATACGCGATTTTTTAAACCCGGATTTGGTGCTGATAGGCGCTTCGGACGAAAAATCAGGGAGCGCGGTACGAGGCCTTTACGAGAGCTTTGTGGACAGCGCCCCGGAGTTTGCCGTGATGACGCTCGTCAACGCGGAAATTACCAAACTGGCCCTCAACTGCTACGTCACGATGAAGATCACCTACGCCAACGAGCTGGCGCGGCTTTGCGAGGCGTTGGAGGGGGCGGACGTGGACGTCGTGACCGGGGCGCTGGGCGCGGACACTCGTGTCGGAAAGCGCTGCCTGAAAGGGGGTCTGGGGTTTGCCGGTCCCTGTTTCCCTCGGGACAACGCTGCTTTTCAGAAATTTGCCGCAGACGCCGGGGTGGAGCTGTTCCTGTCTCCTCAGGTCGTCCGTTCCAACGACTCTATTGTGGATTATCTCTTTAGCATGGTCGCCGGGCGCGTTGGGAAGGAGGCGACCATTGCGCTGCTGGGCTTTGCGTACAAGCCCGGAACGCACATCACCGAGCGCTCTCAATCGTTGGCACTGATGAACCGTTTTTTGGAGGCAGGGTACCGTATCGCGGCTCACGACCCCATGGCCGAGGTCGAAATACCCCATCAATACAAGGATTCCGTGACGGTTTACGATACGCCGGAAGAGACAGTGACTGCGGCTGAGGCGGTTCTGCTACTAACACCCTGGCCGGAGTACGGTGCGATAGACTGGGAGAGCTTGTGGAAGGAGCTTCCGCGCCCCATACATTTTTTTGACTGTTGGAGAGTCGCGAAGAACGCCGCCCGCGCCGGTGATAAAGTGCACTATTGGGCTTTGGGTTAGGACAAAACGGCCTCCAATTCTTTGACGACCTCCTCCAGAACCTCCACCGAGGGGGCGTCGTTTTCGAGTTTGTCGGCCTGGTCCGCCAGGGCGTGGAGCCTGTGGGCCTGAGAATCCGAAAGAAGCGTTTCCAGCGGCGTCAGGCGCAGCTTTAACTCCCGGAGCCTCCGGCGCGAGGAAGCAGCGGAGAGAATAGGCTCCTCTCCTGTCCGCGCAAAAAGCGCTGCGCCCAACGCCGCAGCTCCCTCGGGGCAGAGGGTCAGGTGCTCTTCTTTTCCCAGGATTTCCCGCAGCAGGGGAATTTGGCTGGATCCGCCTGTGAGAAGCAGGTGTTCCGGCGCGTAACGTTCCCACAGCCTTTCCACGGCGTTTGCCACCCGGCGTATTGGAAAACGCGCCACCCGCTCTAAGTCCTCTCGCTCCACCTGTATGGGGCTGGAGCGGGCAGATTGGAGAGAGAGAAACTCAGGTGGGCTCCACTCGCGGCTTTGGAGGGAGGACAGAGCGATCTTCAGCGACTCGGCCTCCCATAGAAGCGCCTGCCAAGACGGGGGAACCTCGTTCTCCGGCGGTGTGAGACCCAGGCGGTCGCAGAGCCACTCTGCCAGAGCCACGTCGAAGTCTCTGCCCCCTACGGGCACGGTGACGCTCTCTAAAACACCCCTCCCGCCCTCGACAACGAAGAGCTTCGCCGCTTCCGCTCCGAAGTCCAACAGGAGAAAGCGCCCCTCGCGCCCCAAGGAAAGGGCCAAAGCAAGGGCCAAAGCCACGGGCTCGCTCAAGAAGCGCGTCTCGTCAAGCCCCGCCGCCCGCGCCGCCGTCTCCCGTCCCTCGGCGGGAAAACCCTCAGGGACGGCTATCACGCAGGAAGAGACAAAACGCCCCAAAAAGATCTCCGCGTCCTCCCGCAACACGCGGAGCAACGGGGTTAGAAGCTCCTCCTCCTGTCCCTCGGTCCGGCTTCCTAGAGCAGGCCAGACGGCTCCGCCTCGGAGGGATAGTTTCACCGCGTCCTCGCCCACAACCCATCCCTTGTCCCATCCTAGCAGGGCAGGCGTGGACGCCCCCCCCCACCGGCTGGGAATTGTTACGGGGCAGGAGCCATCCATACAGGCACAAAAGGCGCTGCGTGTCCCCAGGCTGATTCCGATCACTCCGCGGCTGTTCTTTATGGTATCCATTCCCCAACCAGTTCCCCCTTAAAGCTGCCCGTCATCCGGGCCCCGACCTCCCGGCCCAGGGCATCTCCATCAATCCCTCGGACGAAGGCGAAGAGAAAGTTCCGGGTGTAGCCAGAGTAAACCCCGTCCTCCGCGCTCTCGGCCAGGATGGGCAAGTTCCGCCCCACGAAACGGGCGGCGTAGTGCTCCAGCAGTTCTTTCCCCAGCGCCGCGGCTCTGGCGGCCCTTTCGGAGACCGTCTGAGGGGGCAGGCGTCCGAGGAAGCCCGCGGCTTCCGTCCCCCGGCGGGATGAGTAGGGGAACACGTGCACGCGTCCCAGTCCGGCCCCTGCCATTAAGGCGAGGGTGTTCTGGAAAGCCTCCTCGCTCTCGCTGGGGAAACCCACCAGGACGTCGCTGCTGATGTGCAAGTCCCCGCCCAGCTTTTTCCGCGCCCTCCGACAAACCTGGAAAAAATCCTCCGCCGTATACCCGCGCCTCATGCGGGCCAGCACCTCGTCGTCGCCGCTTTGCAGGGGTAAGTGCAGGTGAGGACAGAACAAAGGTGAGTCCGCCAGGGCCTCCAACAGGTTATCTGTCAGGGAAAAAGGCTCCAAAGACCCCAGCCTTAGGCGCACCAAGCCGGGAGTTTCAGACACCCGGCGCACCAGTTCCGCCAGAGCTGCTCCGTCTTTTCCGTATATCCCCAGGTGAACCCCCGTCAGCACGATTTCTCCGCAGCCGGACTCGGTTATTCTCCGCGCCTCGGCCAAGGTGTCCTCCAGAGGACGGCTCGCCGGGCGCCCCCGCAGGAACGGAATAACGCAGTAGGAGCAAAAATGATCGCAACCCTCCTGCACCTTCAAGAAAGCGCGGGTTCGCAGCAAAGGGCGAGAAACCGTCAGGAAGTCCCAACCCTCCGGCTTTCCGCGAACGTCAAAAAACCCCCCCGACTCCAGGGCGGCTTCCAGAGCGTCGGGAAGGGCGCTTTTTCTCCGACTTCCCGCGAGAACGTCAATCCCCAGGGCGCGGGCATCTCCGGCGTCAAGCCCTTGAGCCCAGCAGCCGCAGGCGGCCACCACCCCGTTGGGTCCCACAGCGCGGCGGGCCCGGCGGACGGCCTGACGGCATTTTTTATCCGCCGCGGCCGTCACGGAACAGCTCACCACCACAGCGGCCTGGCACCCTTCAGGGCCCCCGGCCAAGAAAGCCCCCCGCGCGGTCAGTTCCCCCGAAAGCGCCTCCCCGTCGTAAAGGTTCGAGCGGCACCCCAGGACGCACATCCAAATTCGGAGACCTTGAAGCCCCCACGCCCCTCCTGTTTGGAGTTTACAGCGCTTTGTGGTTTCGCGTGCGAAATTTGCGGTAAGTCGTTCCTCCAACAAATGCTTCATCGGTTCGTCAATGCGGGTGAGACGCGGCGCAGCCCCACCACCCGTTCAGCGTGATTTCCGCCGCTAAGGACAACCCGACCCTCGTCAAAGCGGGAAGGAACTCCACCCGTTCGGAGATCGTCATGCCCGAAAAGATCGCCGTGCCCGACAACACCCGCCGAGTCTCGCTCAGTTCATCCAAAAGCCTCAGGTTCGGTTCCAGCAGGATGTTGGCCACCAAAAGGTCGGCCTCCATCTTCACCCCCTCCAACAAGCTGCCCGCCTCCAGGTCGCAGAGGGCGAGAGGAAAGCCGTTCAGCTCCATGTTGCGCCGCGCCTCGGCGATGGCCGCCGGGTCTATGTCCCGCGCGGCGGCCCTGACAGCCCCCAGTTTCAGCGCCGCGACGAAGAGTACCCCCGTTCCCGTGCCCACGTCCACCACAGTGTCCCCAGACCGGATAAATCGCTCCACCAGTGAGAGGGCGATCTGGGTGCTCTCGTGCCAGCCTGTGCCGAAAGCGGAACCGGGGCAGATGTAGAGAACGGTCCTGCCCGGCGGTTCCTTCCCTTTGTGCCAGGGGGCCATAACCACCAGCTTCTCACCCACCGGCAAAGGAGGGAAGGCCTCCAGGTGATCCCTGTGCCAGGAACGGTTCTCGAGCTTTGACCAAGAGCGCACCCGTACGCCGGGGAAAGCGAGTGCCGCAAGCCAGTGGGAAATATCCTGCGAACTCACGTAAGATGCGCGCAGCACCGTCGTTCCGCCCTCTTCGAATATCTCCGACCCGGAGCAGCCGGACAGATAAGCCGCGTTCATGAGTACCTCCTCCGGCGGCAGGTCACTGAAGTACGGCAGGGCCTCCAGCTCTATGCTCCACCAAAAACCGCTCGCGATTAGGTTTTCATCGTCGTTTCCCAAGAAAAACGCCCTCCGCTTTTTTGCCTCATATATTGGTTCCTTCACTGAGGGCGTAAGTCCAACGTGGGGATAACGGCCTCGCTTCGGCAACCCAAAAAACATCTGTCTGACCTCTCCCAGACAATTATTTTATTTTAAATTATACCATAATTGGAAGTCAAGGAAGCACGATTAATGGGCTAGGGCAAACGCTATAATATGCTATTTGGCAATGCCAAGAGGGGTATTTTATTTTTTTGCCGTTCGGCATAAAGTACATTTCGCGAGGTGATTTTCATATGCCAGCATTGAAAAAAGTATTGTGTGACGGCGGCTGTACCGGTGAAGCTTTTGCGGCTCAAATCAGGGCGCTTACAGGGGCGGAAGCAGAAAACAGCTAAGCACTCTGAATTGCATAAATTTTCAGTAATATCGAAAAGATGGATTGTTGAGCGTACATTTATGTGGTTGGATAAATGCCGTCGTTTATGGAAAAACCGCGAACGTCTTATTGAAACAACGCTTAGTATGGTTAAATTGGCCCTTGTATCTTTTCTTTTGAAAAGATATCAGACAAGCCCTTAGAGGCAAGCTTCTTAAAGCCTCTTGGAACGACGATTATATCCTCCAGTTGCTTGCTGCCGTTTGATGCGTTTGCCCTGTTGCTCATCCATATGGCGCTTGTCATTCTTGAAGCACGGTGATAATATTTATAAATTAAGCTAAAGTTTGGGCTTGGCTTCCTGTATTGGGAGGGGACGTTTGGCGGCGGAGAGTCTAAACACTTACCTGAGGTGCATATCGTGCAATGGCTATCCTTTTAAATATGGGGGATAGCTATTTTTTCTCAAACGCGCTGTGGGGGAAGGCCGGACGCCCAGATCTGAGGGCTCCGTTTTAGGTGTTTTTCTGCGTGGAAGGGGGATTGGGAGTTGTCTCCAAAAGGGATTCACTTCATCGTTGAGGCTTCAGGGTGCGGCGGGGTCATAACCGACGTGACGAGGCTGCAAGACATCCTCGTCGAGGCGGCCAAGCAGGCGAACGCGCAGGTGTGGGCTGTCTCGTTCAGCCGCTTTCCGCCTAACGGGGTCAGCGGCGTGGTGGTCATCAGCGAGTCGCACCTGTCGGTGCACACGTGGCCGGAGGAAAGCTACATGGCTCTCGACATCTACACCTGTGGGGCGAAAAGTATGCCGTTCAAGGCCGTGGAGTACGTTCTCAAAATGGTCGACGCGAAGCGCAGCCATATCACGGAGATCACTCGAGGACTCGACGACAACGACCAGATTTTTTACCACTCCTTCATCACCTGGGAAGAGATACTCAAAAAGAATGGGACGCAAAACGATTGACGCCGAATCCGAAAGGAGGGAGGATTGCGTGTTGGACGCACCTTTGGACGCGCCTAGCGGGCAAACGCGCAAAGGGAGGCTTTTTGTCCTTGGCGGCCCCAGCGGCGTGGGTAAGGGGACTCTAAGGGCCCAAGCGCTGGCGGACATCGATAACTTAAGCTACTCCATATCCTGCACGACGCGTAAACCCCGCGTCGGGGAACGCGACGGAGTGGACTACCATTTCATCACGCGGGAGGACTTCGAGGACAAAGCCGCACAGGGGTTGTTCCTGGAACACGCCACCGTTCACGAGGACCGCTACGGAACGCTGCGGGAGGACGTGACCCGAGAACTGGACGCGGGACACGACGTCCTCCTTGAAATCGACGTGCAGGGCGCGCAGCAGATTCAGAGACTCCTGCCGGAGAGCGTGCTGATCTTCATCGCGCCGCCCTCGCTGGAGGCATTGGAAGAGCGCCTGCGCCTCCGCAGAACGGAGTCCGAGGACAAGATCAAACTGAGGCTCGAAAACGCAAAAAAGGAGATGGAGCGGTCCTCGGACTACGATCACATTATCCTCAACGACGTCCTAGACCACGCCTCCAAAGAACTGCGAGACCTCATCACAAGGGGCGGCGAAGCCCCCAGGGAGGAATGACGTGAAGTTTTACGACATCGACGCGCTTGAGAGCAAGTGCGGCACGGACAACAAGTACAAGATAACGGCCATGGTGGCGGCCAGGGCCCGGTGGCTGAGCGAGAGAAAGACGGTGACTGACGCGCTCCCGGTAAACGAGAAGTACCTTTCGGCGGCCCTGCTGGAGATCGAGCGGGGCGAGTTCCCGAAGCCCGCCGCAGGCCGGGACGTATAACCTTCTTTCCATGGTTCCCTGGAAACGCTCTCGCAGGGTTCTCCTGTGCGTCACGGGTGGTATCGCTGCCTACAAGACACCCGACCTAATCAGCCGCTTGAGAAAGCTGGACTGCGAGGTGGAGACGGTCTTGACCGAGGCGGCGGAGGCGCTGGTGAGCCCCCTGGCCCTCGCCACGCTATCGGGGCGCCGCGTGTGGCTGCAAAGCGATTTTCTCTCGCCGGGGCGAGGGTTCGAGATCCCCCACATCCGTCTGGCTGACTGGGCCGAGGCCGTGGTGATCGCGCCCTGTTCCGCCAACACCGCCTTCGGTATCGCCCACGGACGGGCCGGCAGCATCGTGGAGGCCGCCATCCTCGCCGCGCGCGCGCCCGTCGCTCTCTTCCCGGCGATGAACGTTCACATGTTCGAGAATCCCGCTACGCAGCAAAACTTGAAAAAACTGGCGGAGCGCGGCCTGCGCGTCGTAGACCCCGCTTTCGGGCTCCTGGCCTGCGGCTGCGAGGGCAAGGGGCGCCTGCCCGGCACGGACCTGATACTGGAGGAGATCGCCTACGCCCTCTCCCCCAAGCGCGACCTGGCTGATAAGCGTATTCTGATTACGGCGGGGCCAACGCGGGAGTACCTGGACCCCGTGCGTTTCATCTCGAACCCGTCCAGCGGGAAGATGGGCCTCGCCATGGCGCGGACGGCTTGGTACCGCGGGGCGCAGGTGCGGGTGATCCTGGGGCCCGCGCCCGTCGGGTGCGCCCACGGGCTGGAAATCCGCGGCGTCGTCTCAGCGTTGGAGATGCGGGACGCGGTGATGGAGAACCTGGACTGGGCAGACTGCGTCGTCAAGGCCGCGGCCGTGGGCGACTACCGTGCAAGGGACAGGGCGGACCGCAAAATCAAACGGGGCGCGGCAGATGAACTCTCCCTGCCCCTGGTTCAGAACCCGGACATCGCGGTGGAGGTTGGAGCCAGGAAAAGGTCAGGGCAGCTCCTGGTGGGCTTCGCCGCGGAGACGAACGACGTACTGGAAAACGCCCGCGCAAAGATGGAGCGCAAGGGTTTGGACGCTATTGTGGCCAACGACGTCTCCGCCTCGGGCTGCGGCTTCGCAACGGACACCAACACCGTCCAGATGCTCTCACGCCAGGGGAATTTCTCGTTTTCCGGAAGCAAGGAAGAGGTCGCCGACGCCGTGTGGGACAAGCTCTTCAGCCTGTTCTGATGACCCACCGCGTGGAGGTGTTCCTTCCCGGCCCCTGGTGGAATACCCTGACCTACATCCTGGATGGTCCGCGGCGGCCGCCGGAGGGAGCGCGGGTGAGGGTTCCTGTGGGGAATGGCAAGCGCGTCGGTTTTGTGGCCGCGCGGCGGATCGGGGAGCCTACGGACCGGGAGATCAAACCGATTGCCGAGATATTGGACGAAAGTTCCGCGCTGGGAGACGAGCTTTGGGGTCTCGCGGACTGGCTGGGGAGAACCTTCCTCTGCGGCATGGGTGAGGCCCTTCAGCTTATCTGTCCCGCCTTGCTCCTAAGGGGGGAAGCGCTCCCGCCCCGTCCGCCGTCGGAACCGCCGCGCCCCCAAAAATCCTTTCAAGAGTTCTCCTTTTACCATCCCTTGTGCGAAGCGCGCTTCGCATATTACCGCGAAAGGCTCGAGGGCCGGGTTTTGCTGCTCTTTTCCGAGAAGAAGACGGCGGAGGCCTTCTTCACGGAGCTCCCCGCCGCCGTGAAGGCAAATGCGCTTCTGTGGCCGTCCTCCGGGGGCAAAAAGCTGTGGGAGGCGTGGAAAAAAACGGCATCCGGCGGGGTGCAGGTCGTGGTGGGTCCGGCGGGAGCGGTGTTCGCCCCCTTTGCCTTCGACGAGGTCATTGTGGACGACGAAAGCAACCCCGCCTACGTTTTTCAGAAGAGCCCAAGAATATCGGCCCGGAGCCTGGCGGGGAGGCGGGCGCTTGCCCTGGGGGCAAGGCTCGTTTTTGGGGGATGGATGCCGTCGGCCAAGACGTACCTGCGCTCGCGTCCCAAATGCCCCCACCCTCTGCCCCCGCGCGGCAGCTTTGTCCTGGTAAACCTGAAACGCACCCTCAAGGTGGAGACGCGGGGAGTGGAGGGGAAGCCGCCGATCACCGCCTCCCTGGTAGACCGGACGCGGGCGGTTTTGGACGAAGGGCGGCACGTCCTGTGGTTCCTGGATCGGAAGGGGCAGGCTGGGGAGGTCTACTGCGCCGACTGCGGCGGGTCCTTTTCCTGCCTGCGCTGCGGCGGCGTCATGCGGGTCGAGGGTGATGGAGAGGGAACGGCGCTGCGGTGTATCCGGTGCGGTTTGCGGGGAACGCTCCCCCTTCAGTGCCCTACGTGCCAGGGAACCCTTTTACTGGGGAAGCGGCCTGGTTTGGAGGCGCTTTTCTCTTTGGCGTCGTGGTTTTTCGCGGGACGCGCGATGCTGTTCGCGGCGGGCGAGAAGCCGGCGGTCCCTTCCGTGATCCTGGGCACGCGCAGACTTCTGCCCCTTTGCGACATGCTGGACGTGGGGCTCGCCGCGTGGCTGGACCTGGACGCCGAGGCGCGTAAAGTCGAGTACAGCGCGCGCTTCCTGGCCTTCAGTATGGTGTGGGAGTCCTATTGGCGTGGACTTAACTCAAAAGGACGCACCGTGCTGGTCCAGACGCGGCGTCCTGGGATGGTCTGGCAAAACGCCTTCCGGCTGGGCTGGGCGCATTTCTGGAAGGCCGAACTTCGGGAGCGCGAGAGCCTGGGTCTGCCGCCCTACGGCCTTCTGGTGCAGATAGACCCGCCTGGAAAAACGCCTGAACGCGACGCTCTGATACGTCTGTTGGAACGCGCGGGAATCTTCGTGATGGACGCTGGCGAGGGCCCGCTCTGGGTTGCCGGCAAATCCACGGAGCGCCTTGCTGCAGCTCTCGCTCCTCGTTTCGAGATCAAGCACTCCCGCCGGGGCTTTCCCGTCGTCACCGTCTGGGCCGAATAAAAGGAGTGAAAAAAGGAGTGAAAGGAGTGATTCGAATGGAGCCGTTTAAAAAATTTGAAAAATATTCGCTTAAACACGAAATAACAGATGAGGGCCTAAAATGACCAGTTTTGATTGCTGCCGCGGCGCTTGCCGGTTGTGGATGGACCGCCGCTCGAAGGAAAATCTGTTCTCATGGCTGCGTCGGTGAAAGTGACCCACAGCCTGCGCGTTCTGGGGTTATCCCCTGACGCGACGCTGGCTGAGGCCCGGACGGCTTTCCGTAACCTTGCCCGCACCTGCCACCCGGACGTGGTGGGAAAGCAGGGTGCACGGAAGTTCGAGCAGATCGTGGGGGCCTATACCTTCCTCAAAAGCCTGACGGAGGATGAGCTTCAGGAGAACGGCCTAGTGCGGGAGCGCCGGGATGAACAGCCCGTCGAGACCGCCCGCACTGCACCCTCCCTCGGCACGTTCCGCTGGGGCTGGGAAAAGGCCCTGACCTGGGTCCGCAAGAGGCGGAAGCGTGTGACGGAGGAGAACGCCTGGAGGGAACGCCAGGCGCGGGAGGCGGAAAAGCGCGCGGCCGGCTTACGCACGGCGGCGGTGGAGGCAGTGTTATCGCGGGGGGAGCGGGCTTTAGCGGAGAACCTGGCGCGGTTGGAACGGGATACACTCTTCTGTGACACGCGGGGTCTGGCCTTGCGCCTGGCTAGTGACATGCCCCAGGTGCGCCACTTGGCGTTGTCTCACTTAGGGGCCCTGGTAAACCATCGAGAGATGCTGGACGCCGTTGCCGTTCTTCTACGGAAGTGGGATATCGATGACAAGACGGCGCGTCTGGCGGCTGACCTGCCCTTCTCGCCGGAGAGCCGGAGGGCGTTGGTGCAGAAACTGGCTGTTCGGGCGTCGGCCATGCCCAACACACTTTTAACCTCGCTGCTTTTGCGCGACCCACCGGCGGACCGGGACGTGCTGGAACTCTACCTTCAGCACGCTTCCCCCAGCGGGGCCTCTTTACTCCTGAGGCAATGGCCGCGCGGCCCCTTCGTCTCCGTCCCGGTGCTTCGCCGCCTCCTGGCGCGGGACGACGGCACCTTCCTCATCAACGTGCTCAGTACGATGAAGCAGCGTTTCGCCGTCTGCCCCGCTGCCCTGCGCGACGTCCTGACCGCTCGGCTGTCGCACCCCAACATGGCCGTCCGCGTCTGGTCTAAAACCCTTATCGCCCAGGCTTCCAGTGTCAAGGGATAGAAAACAGCGCTTCCCCAAGACGGGGCTATCGTTTGCCCTGCGGATACTCTTTTTTGATCTTGACAGGCGGGGCTGCTTTAGATAATATAAAAATATTAGGAGGCGATTATGGACCATAAAACCTCAATTCAAAAGAGCGGGAGTCACAAGGTTGCGGCTCAAAACCGAAAGGCCAGGCATGATTACTTTGTTCTGGAGACGTTGGAATGTGGTTTAGTGCTGACGGGAACAGAAATTAAAAGTGTACGAGCGGGGAATCTGAACCTGAAGGACTCTTATGCCGCGATAGAGAAGGACGAACTTTGGTTGCTGGGGATGCATATTTCCCCCTATGAAAAGAGCAGCTATTATAACCATAAGCCAGAGCGTACGCGCAAACTTCTAGTGAGCAGGCGGGAGTTAATTCGTCTCAAGAGTAAAATCAGAGAAAAGGGCTTGACACTGGTTCCTTTGTCGGTTTATATTAAGGATGGACGAAGGGCGAAGGTGGAGCTGGCTCTAGCAAAGGGCAAGAGCAACTATGATAAGCGCGACGCTATAGCGGAGCGGGATGCCCAGCGTGATATGGCTCGTGCGGCGCGCCGCAGAGATCAGAGCAACGAGTGAAAAGATTCAAAAAGGGGGGGCGACAGGTTTCGACGGCGTGTTTGGAGGGTCTGGAGGAGCAGGTCGAGTTACGTCCGTAATTCTCGCTAAACATTCGGGCAAGACGATAAACGTCGAAGATAACTACGCCTTGGCGGCTTAGGGCCGTCACGTCGAGGGATGCGGTTAGTCTACTGACTCACCTGAGGCGTTACATTAGGTAGATGCTCCATCCGCTGCTCGGCTTCACTCGGGTGGAAAAGACAAGGAGCCTTGGAACGAGAGGGTTGTTTCCTGCCTGAACTCGAACGACAATCAAACGGAAACTAAGCCTGTAGCGCCGCCACGACTGACCCACGTCGGACAGGGGTTCGATTCCCCTCGCCTCCACCAGAACACAACTCAAGACAATTCGAGATAATTCACAAAGCGGGTGGGCGGCAGGAAAGTCGCCCATTTTGCTGTTCAGGGTCATTTGAGACAAGTTATAATAATTCGCGTGATTTTGTACCCCATTTTGACCTCCGGAATCCTCGGGGTACAAAATATCAGAGGAGGCGCGAAGCATGGCCCTGACAGAACTGGCCCTAAAAAACCTCAAACCCTAAGGATAAGCGTTACCTTGTCCGCGACTACCAAGGGCTTTATATTGAGGTCAATCCCACGGGGCGCAAATACTGGAAAGTGCGTTACATGGCCGACGGCTAAGCGAAGTAAAGTTACGCTTGGAGAGTACCCATATGTCAGCCTCTCACGAGACTTGGGATTCCTGAAAAAGAAGACACGTCCGCGGGAAGTGGACCTTTATGACGAATCCCATGTCTTTTATCGTGAACCGTCGGCGCGAAAATATCCCGCATCAAGGAGGCCGGGGGAATCTAGAGGAGCTTGGAGGCGTTCCAAGGCGACGCTGCCTCCCACGAACATGTCCCCGAAGCCCAAGAGGTGCCGCGCCTCTCCGACTCCCTCTCCCAGAATGATCTGGCTGTTCACCTGACTCGTGACCTTCAGCGCCACGCGCAGCTGCAAGTTTGCCTTGATGATACCCGTCACTACCGTGGCGTCGGGACGCTGAGTCGCTAGTATCAAGTGAATCCCGGCGGCACGTCCCTTCTGGCAGATTCGCTGCACGGAGTGTTCAAGGGATTCGCGGGACTTGGATCCTATCATCATATCCGCGTACTCGTCGATAATCAGCACGCGCCGCTTCAGCCGTTCCGCTCCAGCGCCGTTGTAGGCGGCTATGTCCGGCGTCCCGGCTTTCTCTAGCAGAACGTAACGCCGCTCCATCTCCTCCACTGCCCGCCCCAGTGCCTCCATCGCCTCGTCCGTGTCAGGCAGCACGTCCCCTTCTTCGAGACAGCGCAGGGCTCTCATGTCCGTGAACGTCACGCGTTTGGGGTCGATGAGGGTTAGGCTCACCCCGTCCCGCGGCGCGCACAAAAGCAGCCCCATCACGATGGAGCGCAGGAGCACGCTCTTGCCGCTGCCGGACGTGCCGCCGATGAGGACACTGGTCATGTTGGGGTTCGTCAGGTCCGCCCAGAAGGTTTTTCCGTCGATGTTCAGTCCCAAAGGAAACGCCGCGTCGGAATCGGGACGCTCGCCGGTTTTCAGCAGGTCCTCTAAAAACAGTTTTTGCCTGTTCACCCTAGCCACGTCCACGCTCAGATGGCCGCCCTGGGTCTTTATCAAGGGCGGGGCGGGAAGGGCGAGCGCTACCTGCAAGTCCTTTCCCATATTTTTATTTTCTATTTTATATACGGGAGTCTTCCCCATGTCAGGAATGATCTTCAAGCGGATAAAACTGGGCCCGCACACCCAACCCTGCCCCTCCACGCTCAAACCGCGGTCGCTCAAGGTTTTTAAAAGCCGGTCCATGAGCTGCTGTCCCTCATCCTGAGCGTTTTTTTCTTTTTCAAGAGAGGGTTGTTGGGGCTGAGCGCCGGGTTCGCCTCCCCAATCGACCTCGCAGCGGGCTTGGTAAGGGCAGCTCCTGCACAAAAGGGAATCTGCCGCCCTAGGAAGGGGGTGAGCGTTCTCCAGAACCCCGCGGGCCACGCCGAAAAGAGCCGGCAGGTTATCGAACATGTTTTTCACATCGGCAGCGGAATAGAAAAGGGGAGCGTCGTCCTCCAGGTAAATCAGCCGGACGGAGGGAACAATTCCCGTTTTCTTAAAGATGAGCCACGCGTAAACCAGCGTCTGAGACAGCTCCACCGTCACGTCCGAGGACTTAAACCCTTTGAACTCGAACAGCGCCGCTTCAGTCTTGTCGGGGTTGAAAAGCAGGCCGTCGTATCGGCCCTGCACCTCCAAGACCACTCCGTCAGAGAAGGTATGGACGGCGTACAGGGTTTTTTCGGGTTGGTGGAACACGGCGCTCAGAGTTTTTTCGGGCTCAGACAAAAGAGAGGGAATATCCAACAGAAAGTCCGCCAGGCATTTGACCCAGAAAGCCGCCGCCCGCGCCATCGCCGTCAGTTGGCCGCATTTGAGCTTCCTGCTTTTCTCCGCCAGAAAGGGCACGAAATATCGCTCCCGAATCAGCGCGCCAATTCGCGTCTCAAGCTCCGCGCCCCCGCTCTGAAGGGTTTCGTCCAGCGCGGCCCGGTTGCTTCCGTCTGCTGCCTCGAAATGAAACTTACCCGCGATGTACTCGTGAAAGAGCTTTCCATACGGTACCCCCGCGCCGGCCAGTCCCACCTGCCAAGCGCCCTTCTCGCCCTTAACCTGGTAGGCCATGAGCCTGGGGCATCGTTGGCAGATATGCAGGGCGGTGGCGGTGGTTTTCAGCAGTGTTTTCGTTTTTCTCATTACATCAGCCTCACGATTTTACCGTCGGAGGCCGCGTGCAGGGCGAATTTGTCTTTGCGCTCGCCGAAAAACTCCAAAAGCTCATTCGGGTCCGCCTTTACCCCTTTCTTCCGAAGATTGTCCGACAAGACCGTGACCGTCGCCATGAGCATCGGCGCGCTTTGCAGAAAGGTGATGATGTGTCTTTCCAAAACCCCCGACTCCGGCGGAGCGGAAACAAGAGGGGAAACGGGATGCTTTTCTTCCGAAGCGAGGAGGTTTTCCCCAAAGGTCTCCCTCATGTACAGCTTGAAGTCTCTGTCCGTTGCCGGACGTACCCCCGCGGCCAGCGGCAGGGAGATATCCCCTTCCTCCAATTTGAAGATCAAGGAGGTCAGTCCATACCAGACCGCCGCCTGGAAGTGAGTCAAAAAAATTGTGATTCCGCGGCGGGCGTCGAAATCGTCTTTGGCCTCATGAACCTGTTTCCACCTCGTCCTGTCGCGGAAGGTACACCTGACGTCGGAAATATAGTAGCAGCATCCGTTGGGATGGGCGTCAAGAAACTCGACCCCGCGCCTGAAGGCCGCCCTTACCGACGCGTGATTCTCGGCCGCATTGAGAATGAAGGCGCAGTCCGCCTTTTTCCCGTCCAGTCCCTGACTTTTTCCGTACAGTAAAATGTAGGCGGCAGATTGGTTGAGTTGCTGCATGGTGTCATATCCTGGTCGGGTTTCCAAGTACGCCCGCAGTGTTTTTGCCATGCGTTCTGCGTCCGGAGGCCATATTTTCAAATGAGAGTCCGCCTCTTTCCGTTTCTCGTCATATTTGTTGGCGAAAACCTCTTTGATGATCTCGTCGTCAGTTTTGACAAACTCGTTCGTTTTCTCTTTGCCTTTCTCTCCCGCCGCCGGTCGCGTGATGACTAGGTTAGCAAGAGCTATGGCGTCACTTGGTGAACCGCCTCCTTTCAATTTCCCCTCCAGTTGAGCCATGAGCCATTGAAGTTTTTTATCGGCGTCCTCTCCGAATTTGAACCTGATGCGGCTCTCTACGAGTTCCCGCGCTTGAGCGAGAGTACAGCCTGACAAAGGGATCCGATTGCTTTCGAGGCGCCGAATCACCGCCGGATCGAGACTGCTGGAAAGACGCATCTTCCAGCTGTCGGGACGGGCGAAGGTCAAGGGCAGCACGCCGCTGACCTCGTTGACCAGGATAATGACGGCGTCCTCGAAAGCACCGATCAAGCTCGGATCTCTCATGCCGTCGAGCTGGTCGAAACAAATCACCATCGACATTCCGCAGTATTTCAAAAGCATTCCAAGGGACGCGATGATGCCGCCAGCTTCGGTCTCCCGCTCGGAATCCTCCATCCGCTCGCGGTCGGGGAAGTGTAAAACCGACGCGTGGTCTTCGTGAATACTGCCGTCGAGCCAGCTCAAAATCAAACTCTGCTTGTCCGCGTCCGCGCTGTGATACTGAAAAATGGCGCTCAACAAATTTTCGTAAACTCCGGGGAAAATGCCACGAAAATAGGCGCGCCATTCTTCAAAGCTGGGTTTCCTTCCTCTAGAACAGCACGTCATAATTTTTGTGAGGAAATAATCGACCGGTGAGAATTTTTTCTGTTTTTCCCTCGCCAGATAGCGCACCATGATTTTGTTGACAAAAAAATCGAGCTGCGAGAGTCCTTTCTGTTTTTCCCTCGCCAAGTTGACCACGATCTCGCGCAATACGTAGCATTTCGGTCTCGTGGGGCTCGAAAAAGGCTTGACCGAAACAAAGAGCACATTGACGTCGGTTTGCTGCGTGTAACGTAAAAGGCGTTTCAGAAGGTGAGTCTTGCCCATTCCCGCCTCGCCGAGGACAAGGCCGGTCAAGACGGAGCTGGGGTTTTCGCCCGTCGCGCGAATCAATCCGCAAATATGGTCGTAGGCTTCCTGGTTTAGGGATTCCACGTCCGGCGCCTGGTTCTCCCAGGGCTCGGAAGCCGCTCCTGATAAAAAAGGATTGTTGTGAAACAGTTCTTTTTGCTCATCGCTGGAAAAGTTCATCCTTAAAACACTACCTCCACATTAGGGTTAGCCTGCGAAATCCATTTTCGTCGATAAAACTTTCACGGATGTCCTCCTCCGAGAAAAAGTCGATGTCGCCCGCTTGCAGTTGAATCTTTTCGCCGTCGCGGAGTTGGGTCAGCATCGCGTCAAATTCCCGCGTGGTCCAGCTCAAACGCCTCCGCAGGTCGCAAATACGGACGTAGAAGTTCCCCCGCTCCAGCTCAAAGTACGCCTCTTTGAATTTCTCCTCGGAAACGTCGTTTTGCGGCTGAACGTCTCCCTCGACGGGGATGAGAAAGGGCTTATAGCCTTTAGAGTCCGTGATGACTTTAACCCATACCCTCCCCTGTTCGATGAGACGGTTCAAAGTGGAAAGCAGCTCCTCCTTCCTGAAGGGAATTCTGTCCAGCCTGGGCATGTTTCCGGCATACTTCTGCACGAGGCGGAACAGCAAGGTCTCATCCGGCTGTTTGAAGGCCAAATACGCGGTATTTCCACCTCTTCCACCCCTCTTGATCACCAGGGCGTCCCCCAAATGGGGCTTAAGAGCTTCTTCGCCCCGTTTCACGGTCATGCCCGGCGCCACTCCCAGCTGCCGCCGCAGTGCTTTGGGCAAGCCGTTTACCAACTGAGCCAGAGTGATAAAGTCCGCTTGCTTCTTCTTAAGTATCTCGATCAGTTTTTCGGTGATGTCATGCTCCACAATTATGGGCCTCCTTCAATCTATATTTAATGCATAAAACAATGCACCAAGTTTACCCCCAAAGCCCGCCTTTTCGCAAGCGGCGGGCCCTCGAGGAGGTTTTTCGACCGATGCGAAGATTTTTTTAAGGAAATTTTTATATTGAATTTGATCTTTTTTTACGATTTTATCTCTAAAAACGCACAAAAAAGCAGTCAACATCTATTTTTACAGCACATAGAAAAAAGTGTGAAAAACTTGCTTAGGGGGGTTTACAAAATGGCAAGCGGGGGTTATTATATCAAAGCTTGCTGTTGCGGCACGGTTCAGTTTGATGTCAGCGATGAGGCAAGTCTCCTTAATTAAGTCTTTAATTGAGTAAGGAGAATGTACCTTGACAATTTTACAGGCGAGCCAATAGAGGCAAATGAAGTAAGATTTTGAACAGAGCTTATGGACCTCACAGTCGCGATTGAGATTTGGGTTTTGTCCCAGGTCTTAGCGCTAAATTCAACTGAGAGTTTGATCCTGGCTCAGGACGAACGCTGGCGGCGTGCTTAACACATGCAAGTTGAACGACGGTCTTAAGAAGTAGCAATACGGAAGAAGATACGGAGTAGCGGACGGGT
>JAITGK010000183.1 GCA_031280635.1 Synergistaceae bacterium | reverse complement strand
GACGAATTTTTTCTCTTCAAAAAGATCCAGTTCCTTCAACAGCACGGCGCACATCAGACCGTCGAAATCGGACCGGGTTAGAAGCCGCATCCCCTTTCACCTCCGCAGAAATAAAACCCCTTACTTTTTTCCTATTGTATCGCATAAAGCAATTTAATGAAAGAGAAATTCTTTTTTCCTCGTTCATAATTTTATCCCGCCGCGGACTCAAAGGCTGGAGTGCCGAAAAACCGCCTCAATGAACCTCTTCAGGACGACCGGCAATACGATAAAAGTGTAGCCTACCTCCACCCTTTCCGTGATCTTGTGGGCGTCTTTGCCTAGGGGGCCTAAGATGACGCAAGGAACGTCGATCTTCCGCAGGTCTGTCAAGGGCAACTCATAGCTCCGTCCCCAAAGCGGGGTGTTAGCCGCCAACGGGGTCAGCTCCTCGACCTCGCCGCTAAAGCCCGTAAAGCTCAAGTCGGTGATTCCCTGAAAAACCTCGCGTTCCGCCAGGCTGAATCCCCAGCGCTCAAACTCCTTCGCGGCATCCGCCGCCGCCAGTCGCACCGCTCGCTCACGCCCCCCTTCTCCTCGGTTGACTCGCGGCGGGTAATAAGGCGGGACAAACCCCACCACCACCAGCGGCCCCTTTTCCCCCACCAGGTCAAGAGCCTGGGACAGGAAATCAATGTTGCGCTCGCGCTCGTCGGTGGAGGAAAGCCGGGGCAGGAGTTCCGCAAAAAGCCTCTCCTCCCCGCCCGCGGCCTCCGCAGCTTTGGTCAGCGCTTCCCGCACGGTCAGCACCCGCGGAGTCCAACTACGCCCTACGTGAGCAAGCGCTGAGTTCATGGCGGTCATTGCTCTTTTTTTCATATCCTCCAAGACAGCCGCTGGGGTCCTTTCGACCGTGAGACAATTATAATAGAGAACCGTGCGTTCGGGCAACGTCACGGCGTAGCGGCTCCGCAGATCGCGCATCCGCAGACAACACTGTGGCTGGAAGGTCTGCTCACCCAGTGTCTCTATAGTGTCCTTCCCTCCGTCAAGCGCTACGTTCAAAAAGGACGCCACCAGCGTGGAGTTCAGTCCATCATAGTACTCCCCCGCGTGGCTCTCGCGCCCAACGCAGAGGTACAGCGGCATGATCTTCCCGATCGTACCATAATAGATCTCCGGAGAACGCGCGTCGAAAACGGGCTCCGTGTCGACGCAGACCAAGAGATCAAGCCCTTCTTCCTCTTTCAGCCGCGCGAGGAAGGAAATCGCCCCCCTCATCCCCACGGAATCGCCCTCCTCGTCGGGAACCAGCAGCAGCAAGACGTTGAACTCCAACTCCTCCCGCCGTGTCGCGTATTCCTCAAAAAGACAGATATTGAGCGCAACGCCTGCCTTCATGTCCGACACGCCCCGTCCGAAAAGGTACGTGCCCGAATCCAGGTCTTTTCGCGCGTCCTCCGGTAGAGCGAGTCCCCCGATGCGCGCCGTGTACTCCAGCGGGTCGAAGGCCCAAGGACGGAGCGCCCCACACACATCGGAGTCCACCACGTCAAAGTGTCCAGTGAGCACCACCGTCTTTTTCGCGTTCGGCGCGCGCAGTAAAGCTGCTACGAAACACCGGCCCAGCGGATCGCAGTTCAATTCCACCAGCCTTAAGTCGTCCGGATTTTCCCTGAAGTACATTCCTTGCGACAGGCGGTCGTGGATAAACCGCGCACATGTGTTCTCTTCCTTCGACCCCGTGACGCTGGGTATCGCCACAAGTTCTAACATCAGCTCGTAAGCGCGTTTGCCTGTTCCGCCGTCTGTCGGCGGTAAAGCGAATGACACCGTGCACGCATCCTCCCTGGTTTGGCCGCCCCTAGCCTTCCGAAAACTTGTTTTATTATAACACGCGAGAAGCAGCGACTCCCCCATTGAGAAGGGCCAAAGCAGACGCGTCAAAATAGTCTTTATAGCGGGTTGCATAATTATGCGCGGAAATAAGAGACCAAAAACGGATATAAACGGCAAAAATTTTGTGCGGAAAAGAGCCAACGACTCTAAATATATTTGTCCCTCTTTTTGCAAATGGGTATTGAGTATAATGTACATCACATGCGGCAAGATAGAACTCAAAGAGACGCGAGTATTGTGGTGGAGTAATTTCAGTATTTTATTTTCCATGTAACAGGTAAAGCTCTCCGGCTTTAGCCGGAGAGCTTTCAGCAGGTTCTTTTGATAAGTATGATAATGTAATCTCAAGAGGTGATGGGAGTGCGGTAGTATAGACCGCCGTCACAAATAACGCGGTACTTAAAAGGGAGGTTGTCACGACTGTCGCGAGACGAATTCCCTGAATTGAGGAAGAGGTACTGGGGTCAACATTTGTGGGGAAGAGGATATTTTTGTACAACAGTAGAACCAGTGACTGAGGAAATGATTAAAAGCCACATAGAGAACCAACATGACGATGATGATAGTATAAAAGATGATGATAGTATAAAAATAGAGTCCGACTTTCAGTCGTAAGCTTTAAATGGCTTTAGCCATGGAACTTTAAGCGGGCTTTAGCCTGGATGCGACTTTCAGTCGCTGTCTAACCTACCGGCTTTAGCCGGTAGTAGTTGAGTCGAGGTGTATTTTGGAACGAAGGCAACGAAAGGACAGGGTGTTAGTTAGCGCTTTTCTTCCCGTCACCCGCGCGGACATGGAGACGCGGGGGTGGGACGCGCTGGATTTTCTCTTCATCACGGGCGACGCCTACGTGGATCATCCGAGTTTCGCGATGTCGCTCATCGGACGACTCTTGGAGCGGCGCGGGTATCGGGTGGGCATTGTCGCGCAGCCTGACTGGCGGGGTACGGGCAATTTTATGGTTATGGGACGCCCCCGACTGGGCGTGCTGGTTGGCGCGGGAAACCTGGACTCCATGCTTGGCAAGCTGACGGCGGGCAAAAAAACGCGCGCAAAAGACGCCTACTCCCCCGGTGGACGGACAGGACTGCGCCCCGACCGCGCCACCATCGTATACTGCCAGAAAATTCGGGAGATATGGGGTCGTGTTCCTCTGATCGTGGGGGGTATCGAAGCTAGCCTGAGGCGCTTCGCGCACTATGACTATTGGTCGGACGAACTGCGTCGCTCCATTTTGGCCGACTGCCAAGCCGACCTCCTGGTCTATGGCATGGGCGAACGCCAGATTCTGGAGATCGCGGAGCTGCTGGCCCAAGGTCATCCCGTGGACTCAATACGCGACGTGCGCGGAACCTGCTGCCTATCGGACGGTACGGACCTTCCCAATCCTCACGTTGAACTTCCTTCCTGGGAAACGGTCAAGGGAGACAAAAGGGCGTTTGCCGAGGCCTTCCGGCTGATCTCGTTGGAGCAGGACCCCATTCGCGGCAAAGCGCTGGTTCAGCGGCAGGAAAAAAATTTTTTGGCGCAGCTTCCTCCCGCTCTACCTCTCACAGAGGCTGCAATGGATGAGATCTACTCGCTTCCCTACACCCGTGGGTGGCATCCGATGTACGACGCCCGAGGGGGCGTTCCCGCTCTGGCCGAGGTGAAGTTCAGCGTCACCAGCCACCGGGGGTGCTTTGGCGGGTGCGCATTCTGCGCTATCCGCGAGCACCAGGGGCGGATCGTTCAGGCGCGGAGCCACGCCTCTATTGTGCGGGAGATCGAGGGGTTGACGCGCCTAGCGGATTTCAAGGGCTACGTGCACGACGTGGGCGGCCCCACAGCCAACTTCCGCCACCCCGCGTGCCAGGAGCAGTTGACGCGAGGTACCTGTCAACACCGCGAGTGTCTGTTCCCTAAGCCCTGCGAAAAGCTGGATACATCCCACGCCGACTACCTGGAGTTGTTGCGCGCGGCGCGCGCCGTCCCAGGAGTGAAGAAGGTGTTCGTGCGGTCGGGTCTGCGCTACGACTACCTGATGGCGGACGGAGAAAGAGGGCTGGACTTTCTGAGCGAATTGTGCTGGCGCCACGTCAGCGGGCAACTGAAAGTGGCTCCCGAACACGCGTCGCCCGCCGTATTGCGCGTCATGCGCAAGGGAAACATCGGGCTTTATCGGAGGTTCGCGCGTCTTTTCCGCGAGATCAACGAAAAGTTAGGGCAGAAACAGTACCTTCTGCCATACTTCATGACATCGCACCCCGGTACAGGTCCGACCGAGGCGGCCGAACTGGCTCGCTTCACGGCGGAGCTGGGCTTCTGCCCGGAGCAAATCCAAGATTTCACTCCGACGCCCGGCAGCCTCTCCACCTGTATGTACTACACGGAGCTGGATCCTTTCACGGGTGATGCCGTCATCGTCGTGAAGAGCCCAAAAGAACGGAAAGCTCAACGGGCGCTTCTTCAGGTAGGGCGTCTCACTTGTCGGTAGGAGCGATTTTCTGTATAATAGCCTGTGTCAGTTTTGCTGTATATTTAAGGAAACGCTGATCAAACACTTTGGGGCCTCGCCCCAAACCCCGACTTAGGGGTCGCGGACCCCTAAGAACCCCATTTAATCAGCGCTTCCTTAATAAATATTGTGCCGAAGGCTATCGGTCATGGACTATGGGGGGAACGACGTGAAGTTTTATGATATTGACGCGCTTGAGAACAAGTGCGGCACGAACAATAAGTACAAGATAACGGCCCTTGTGGCAGCCAGGGCCCGGTGGCTCAGCGAAAAGAAGACGGTACTTGAGGAATCCCCAGAGAACGAGAAATACCTCTCGGCGGCCTTGTTGGAGATCGAACAGGGCAAGTTCTCGACGTGGAACCCTTGACCGTCCTTTCTCAGGTTCTGTAATGGTTCCTTGGAAACGCTCCCGCAGGATTCTCCTGTGTGTCACGGGTGGTATCGCCGCGTACAAGATCCCTGACCTGGTCAGTCGTCTGAAAAAGCTGGACTGTGAAATAGAGACGGCGCTGACCGAGGCAGCGGAGACCCTGGTCAGTCCACTGGCCCTGGCGACGCTGTCGGGGCGCCGTGTATGGTTGCAAAGCGACTTCCTCTCGCCAGGTCGGGGTTTCGAGATTCCCCACATTCACCTGGCCGACTGGGCCGAGGTCGTTGTCGTCGCGCCCTGTTCCGCTGACGCCGCCTTTGGCGTCGCGCATGGGCGGGCCGCAAACATCGTGGAGGCCGCCGCCCTTGCCACGCAAGCGCCCGTCCTGCTCTTCCCGGCAATGAACGTTCACATGTTCGAAAACCCCGCTACTCAGCAAAACCTGAAAATCCTGGCGGAGCGCGGCCAGCGCGTGGTTGACCCCGCCTTCGGACTCCTGGCTTGCGGTTACGAGGGCAAGGGTCGTCTGCCCGACACTGACCTGATTCTAGAGGAGATTGCCTACGCGCTCTCGCCCAAGCGCGACTTAGAAGGAAAACACGTCTTGGTCACGGCGGGACCTACGCGGGAGTACTTGGACCCCGTGCGCTTCATTTCCAACCCATCCAGCGGGAAGATGGGCCTTGCCATGGCGCGGACGGCCTGGTACCGCGGGGCGCGGGTCCGGGTGATCTTGGGTCCCGCGTCTGTTGGGTGTGTCCATGGGCTGGAAATCCGTGGCGTCATCTCGGCGCTGGAAATGCGGGACGCGGTGATGGAGAACCTGGACTGGGCGGACTGCGTCGTCAAGGCCGCCGCCGTGGGCGACTACCGCGCGCGGGACAGGGCGGACCGCAAGATCAAGCGGGACTCGGCAGACGAGCTCTCCCTACCCCTGATTCAGAACCCAGATATCGCGGCGGAGGCCGGTACCCGGAAAAGGCCGGGACGGCTCTTGGTGGGCTTTGCCGCGGAAACCAACGACGTGCTGGAAAACGCCCGCGCGAAGATGGATCGCAAGGGCCTGGACGTGATCGTGGCCAACGACGTTTCCGCGCGGAACTGCGGCTTCGGTGTGGACACCAATACCGTGCGAATGCTCTCTCGCCAGGGTGATTTTTCCTTTTCTGGAAGCAAGGAAGAGGTCGCCGACGCCATATGGGACAAGCTCTCCGGCCTGTTCTGAAGAAAACGGAGGGAGGGACAAGTTCTGAGTCGCTTGGAGGTGTTCCTCCCCGGCCCTTGGTGGAACACCTTGACTTACGCCCTGAACGCCCCGCGGCTCCCAGCGGAGGGGGCGCGGGTGAAGGTTCCTGTGGGGCGGGGAGTGCGCGTCGGCTTCGTGGCCAGGCAAAAGATCGGCGCTCCCACGGACCGGGAGATCAAGCCGATCTTGGAGGTCTTGGACGAGAACTCCGCGTTGGGAGATGAACTCTGGGGCCTGGCGGACTGGATAGGAAGGACTTTCCTCTGCGGCATGGGCGAGGCCCTTCAACTTGTCTGCCCTACCCTGTTGCTGCGGGGAGAGACGTTTTCCCCTTGTTTGCCTGACCGGCAACCTCGAAAATCTTTTCAAGAAATTCCCTTTTATCATCCTCTAGATGAAACGCGCTTCGAGTACTACCGTGAAAGGCTCCTGGCCGGGGGCCGCGTCTTGTTGCTTTTCTCCGAGGTGGAAACGGCGGCGGCTTTTTTCGGCAAACTCCCTATTGTCGTGAAGGAAGAAGCGCTTCTATGGCCGTCCTCTGGGGGGAAAAAGCAGTGGGAGGCATGGAAAAGGGTAGCCTCTGGGAAGGCGCGGGTGGTGGTGGGGCCGGCGGGAGCGGTGTTCGCCCCTTTACCCTTCGACGAGATCGTCGTAGACGACGAGAGCAACCCCGCCTACATTTTTCAAAAGACCCCTAAAATATCGGCTCGGAGTCTGGCGGGGAGACGCGCGTTTTCCCTGCGAGCGCGACTGATCCTCGGAGGCTGGATGCCGTCGGCCAAGACGTACCTGCGCTCGCGCCCGGAGTGTCCTGTACGGCTTCCAAGCGGCGGCTTCGTCTTGGTGGACTTGAAGAGCGCCCTCAAGGTCGAGGCGCGGGGGGTGAACGGGAAGTTGCCGCTCACGAGTTCCCTGATGGACCGGACGCGGGCGGCTTTGGACGCGGGGCGGCATGTCCTGTGGTTCCTGGATCGAAAGGGATACGCGGGGGAGGTCTACTGTTCTGACTGCGGCGAGTCCCTTTCCTGTTCACGTTGCGGTAGTATCATGCGGGTCGAGGCCGCCCGCGTCAGGGAAACGATGGAGCTGCGTTGCGTCCGGTGTGGCCTACGGAAGACGCTCCCCTTTCAATGCCCAACGTGCCGGGGAACCCTTTTATTGGGGAAGCGGCCTGGCTTAGAAGCGCTCTTCTCGCTGGCGTCGCGGTATTTCGCGGAGCGCGTGGTACTGTTCGAGGCGAAGGGAAAACCTGTAAAACCCTCCGTGATCTTGGGAACCCGCGGGCTTCTGCCCCTCTGTGACACGCTGGACGTGGGGCTCGCCGCGTGGTTGGACCTGGACGCCGAGGCGCGCAAGGTGGAGTATGGCGCGCGATTCCAGGCGTTCAGCATGGTGTGGGAGTCCTACTGGCGCGGGATTGGCGCGAATGGGCGAACGGTGTTGGTGCAGACGCGGCGTCCGGGTTTCGGCTGGCAAAACACCTTCCGTTTGGGCTGGAGTCACTTCTGGAAGGGTGAACTGCGGGAGCGCAAGAGCCTGGCTCTGCCCCCTTACGGCTTTTTGGTGCAGTTGGACCTGCCGGCCGGCGGCCGCGCGTCCGAACGTGACGATCTGGTATGCCTGCTGGAGCGCGCGGGAATCCCCGTAATGGACGCTGGGAACGGTCCGCTCTGGGTTGCCGCCAAATCCACCGATCGCCTCGCCGCGGTCCTCGCCCCTCGTTTTGAAATCAAAAACTCCCGTCAAGGCTTTCCTGTTGTCACGGTGTGGTCTGAGTAATCTGATGGACAAGTGGCTTCTCGCCGCGTTTATTTGCCTTTCCTCATGCGTTTGCCCTGGATAAATGCGCTGAATAAATTGATTTTTCATGGGGGTTATGAGCTCTGATAATGATATACTGAAAAACACCGTGAAAATACTTTGACGGAAGAGATGAACGTTTATGATAAAAATGCTCACAACCTGTACCAGAGAGATCGACCTTGTGGACAGGGCTCTGTCAGAGGTCTTGGAGCGTTTAAACTTGGAAAGCGGTTTGCTGAAACATTCTGTCGGAGTCCTCACCTGCTCGCCGGAATTCGTGGAGTCAGGCGTGGTTCGCGCGTTGTGTGGCCGTCTGTCCTTCGACGTGGTGGGCTGTACCAGCCTCAGCAGCGCGACCTGCGGCGAGTACGATTCCGAACTGCTTACCCTAGCGGTGCTGACCAGCGACGACGTGACGTTTTCCAGCGCCGTCTCAGGGCCTATTTCCCCCGCCCAAACCGCGCCCCAAATATCCTCCCTCTACCAGCGCGCCGCGGAGGTACTGCCGGAAAAGCCGACGATGGCGCTCACGTACCTGCCCTTGAGCCCCGCCACGGCTGACACGTCCTTGATGGTGCGGGAGCTGGACAAGGTCAGCGGCGGGATTCCCGTTTTCGGCTCCACAGCCTGCGATAACTCACCCACGTTCGTTGACAAGTGCGGGGTGATCCACAACGGCGCGTTCTACTCGGAGTCCGCTTCCCTGCTCCTGATGCAGGGAAATATCAAGCCCCGGTTTTTCCTGGGAAGCGTTGATCATTTCGAGGAAATGCGCAAGCAGCACGGCATCGTCACGGAGTCCGAGGGAAACACAGTGAAAAAAATCAACGATATGCTCTTTTTGGACTACTTTACCTCCATCGGCTTGCCAATTTCCGAGCTGATCTACCCCGCTTTGCCTGTCCCGTTCATGGCCAACTACCACGATGGCGCGAAAAGCGTCGCCCGCGTTCTGCACACTATCGCTCCCGAGGGCTGGGGGGTGTTTACGGCCGAGATGCCAGTCGGCGTCACCATCGCTGTCCACCGTCTGGACGGCAACGGCGTGCTGGCTACCGCCGAGAGCATGGCGCGTACCCTGGCCAGGCTGAAGGACGTCTCTGGTTTTTTGATTCACTCCTGCGCGCTGAGGTACATGCTACTGGGACTTAGGGCTGGCGAGGAGGCGCGGCTGGGATTGAAGCCGCTTCACGATGGTACGCCTTATCAGTTTTCCTACTCCGGCGGCGAAATATGTCCTCTGGTGAGCGAAGCAGGAGATCTGTTGAACCGTTCCCACAACTTTTCCTTCATCGCCTGCGCGTTCTGACCTGGAGCGGCGGGCAGGACAAAAACGAATGGAGGCGCGCGGCATGGTCGACACGGACGACGTTTTTGATTTCGCCTCCCTGGAAGGGGAGCTGGAGCATCTGCCTCAGGGAAAACTGGCCGCGCTCGCGCGGAGCCTGATTGCGCAAAACCGCCTGTTTTCCCGCGACCTATATCACTTAAAAACTTATGTGGACCGGGTCAAGTCCCTGGGCAAATCGATGAAGGCCGTGAAGAAACTTCAGGCAGCCGAAAGGCTTAAGATGGAAAAGTACATGAAGCTGCAGCTCGAACATAGCCGTAACGTCATTTTGTTCCTCGACGCCTACAATCGGATCGTTTACTGCACCAACATCCTCTTGCAGATCTTGAGGGTCAAGGACTTCGAAGAGATCAATGGCCGCGCCGCGACGGATATATGCGCCTATTTTGGCGATGAGCACCTGACGGAGCGCATGACGGAGGCCCTGCAAACCCTCCGGGAGACACGCAGGGTACTGGTGGCGGATGAGCAGATTTACGTCCTCCATAGGAACGGGAAACGGGAACGCCGCTTTCTCAATTTGATGTTCACGCCCCTTTTGGACGAAAACGAAGAGTACGGCGGGGCAATTGTGCTGTGTCACGACATTACCGACATGCAGGCGAGGATTCTAGCGGAGGACGCCAACGCGGCAAAGGATCAGTTCATCGCCAACGTCAGCCACGAACTCAGGACGCCGCTCAACGCGGTGCTGGGACTGGCGGAACTGGAATTGCGGAAAGACCTGCCAGGAGAGACGGTCGGAAACTTGGAAAAAATCTACGCGGCGGGCCAGACCCTACACTCTCTCATCAACGACGTGCTGGACGTCTCAAAGATCGGGTCAGGCCAGTTTACCTTGATCGAGGAGGAGTACGGCTTTACGGAGATGATCAGCGAGGCCTTGAGCATCAACGTAGTGCGTCTCATGTCCAAACCCGTGACCTTCTCGGTGAACGTGGACGAATCTATCCCATCCCGCCTGCGTGGCGACGAGATGCGGGTGAAGCAGATACTGAACAACCTCCTCACCAACGCCTTCAAATTCACGGAAGCGGGCGAGGTGCGCCTCTCGGTTTCCTGCGAAATCCACGGAAACGACGCCTGGTTCACCTACGCCGTTAGCGACACAGGCATAGGGATACGGGAAGAGCATGTGAAGAAGCTCTTCAAAAACTACAGCCAACTTGACTCGCTGACTAGTCGGAAGATCGAGGGTACTGGCCTGGGACTCTCGATATGCCGCAGTCTGACGGAGATGATGAGCGGCTCCATCGGCGTGGAAAGCGATTTCGGCAAGGGGTCGTGTTTCACGGTGCGCTTGCTTCAGAAGGTAGTGGACAAAACCCCCATTGGCGCGGAAGCGGTGCATGACCTTAAGAGATTCCGCCTGATGAAAAACCTTCGGGGAGAGATGAGCGTTCCGCGAGTAACTATGCCCAACGGCAGGGTGCTGGTGGTGGACGATGTGGTCACCAACCAGGACGTGGCGAAGGGGCTTTTGACGCGCTATGAACTGACGGTACACTGCGTTTCCAGCGGCAGGCAGGCCGTGGAGCTGGTTCGGGAGGCCGAGAAAAAATATGACCTCATCTTCATGGATCACATGATGCCGGAAATGGACGGACTCGAAGCGGTGAAAATCATTCGAAGCGAAATCGGCACCGGCTACGCGAAGAAGGTGCCCATCGTCATGCTGACGGCCAACGTCGTCACTGGCCGCAGGGAGATGTTCTTGCATCAAGGCGCGGACGACTTCCTCGCGAAGCCCATCAACGTGTTCCAACTGGAAACCATTTTGAAAACGTGGATGCCGAAGGGAAAGCAGGTCGAGGTATCGCCGGACTTCAAAGGGCTGGGGGAAGTGGAGGAGGGCGAGAACTTGTCTATTCCTGGCGTGAACGTGCGGCAGGGGCTTATCAACACGGGCGGCTCCACGCAGCACTACAAGGATACGCTTTCCATTTTCTGCCGCGACGCGGATGAAAAGGCAGTCCAAGTACGGGAAAGCGTAGAAGCGGAGGACTGGGGACTTTACACCGTCCTCGTTCACGGACTGAAGGGGGCCTCCCGGAGCCTAGGGGCCCTGGCTTTCGCTGACCTGGCGGAGCGGATGGAGACGGCCGGGAAGAACAGGGACGCGGTACTGATTGGCGAGAGGACGGAGGAACTGCTTTCCGATCTGGCGGAGCTGTGCCGGGACGTCCGTGCGTCTTTGAAAAAAGCGGAGGAGCAGTCGTGTCGGCACACGGACCTATCGGCGTTGCGGATCGAGGAGCTGAAAACCGCCCTGCTGAAAACGGACATTGAAAAGGTTAACAAGCTGCTGGAGGGCTATCTCAACATGCCACTGGATGAAAAAACGCGGAATATCGTCTCGAAGATAGAGCAAAACATCCTGCTCTACGAGTACGATGAGGCCGTGAAGGCCATTGATGCTTTGATGTAGGGTTGACGCGGCGCGTTGGGGACTCGGTCTCAGAACGAAGTCGAGGTCCGGATTTTTTGCCTTTTTGCCATATCAATAAGGAGGGAACAGGCCATGAAGGAGATTGTTGGGGAACTGAGGAAGAACTACGAGCGGGGATTCGGCTTTTTGTTCCAGCAGGTCGAGGACGCCTCAGACAAGGTGTGGGTGGCGAAGGCGGGGAAGTTTGCGTACTGGCAGCATCTTTACCATGCTTTCGTGTGCGTTGATTTCTTTATTCTTCCCGCGGGCAAAGAGATGGATTTGGGACCCAGCACGCGGGAGGTGGCAATGTTTGCGGAGTTGCCAGGGAAGCCGCTTTCTAAAGAAGTTATCCACGAGTTCGGTAAAAAGAAAAAGGCCGAGGCGGACGCTTGGCTCAACGCGTTGAAAGATGAAGACCTCCCCAAGAAGCACGAGGGAGCTTCCCTGAGAAGAAATATGGAGGTCACCGTGGGAATGACGCTCTCCAACATGATCGCGCACAACTTCTACCACGTGGGCTGTAACGACACCACCCTCCGCGAAAATGGACATCCAGGCGTCTACTGAAAAAGCAACGCGATAAAATTAAATCAATGAAGGATTATTGAGTTAATAATGTGATAGAATTCAAAATGAGGTTTTATTGATTCAATTAAGGAAATGCTGATTAAATGGGGTTCTTAGGGGGTCCACGACCCCCTAAGTCGGAGTTTGGGGCAAGGCCCCAAAGTGTTTGTCAGCGTTTTCTTAAGACAGTGAGGGACGGGAGGGGAGGGCGCGGGATGACGGAAAAATATAGGCTTAGGGTGTCGCGGGTCACCAAGCTGTTTCCTGGCGTGGTCGCGCTGGACAAGATCGATTTCTCGGTTAAGGCGGGGTCGGTTCACGTGCTGTGTGGAGAAAACGGCGCGGGAAAGTCCACTTTAATGAAGATCATCAACGGGGTCTACCAGGCCGACGCGGGTCAAATTTTCATAGACGAGCGCCCTGTGAGGATCGGCAGCCCCGCGGACGCTCGAAGGTTGGGTATTTCCATGATCTTTCAGGAACTCAGTTCCGTCCCCGAACTCACAGTAGCCGAAAACCTCTTTCTTGGGGAGTGGCCCACCAACGCTTTCGGTAAGGTAGACTGGAAACAGATGCGCGAAAAGACGCGGCGACTTTTGCGGCAAGAGGGACTGGGCTACTCCCCCGATACGAAGCTCCGCGATCTGACGGTGTCGGATGTTCAGATGTTGGAGATCATTAAGGCCGTCTCGCGCAACAGCAGGGTCGTAATCATGGACGAACCCACCTCGGCGATCACTCAAAGGGAGGTGGCCGCCCTCTTCGACAAAATTCAGGCGCTCAAGGCCAGAGGAGTCAGCATCATTTACATTTCCCACAAGCTGGACGAGATCTTTCGCATCGCGGACGAGATCACGGTGTTCCGCGACGGTCGGGTCGTCAGCGCTCATCCCGCCGCCGAGCTGAACATCGACGCGGTGATCTCCATGATGGTGGGGCGCAAGCTGGAGAACAGCTACCCAAAGGAGCCTGTGCCCCTAGGCGAAGTTCTGTTGGAGGTGGAGGGACTCTGCGGCGACGCCTTCCAGGACGTGAGTTTTCACGTGAGGCGGGGTGAGATCGTGGGTTTCGCGGGTTTGATGGGGGCGGGGCGCACCGAGGTGATGCGAGCGGTCTTTGGGCTGGACGTCTTTCAGTCGGGTACCGTGAAAACGGAGGGCAAGCCCGTCCGCGTTCGCGGGGTCTCGGACAGCATCCGCAGCGGCATCGCTATGCTCTCGGAAGACCGCCGCCGCTATGGTATTGTTCCAGTGCGCAGTGTGAGGGAAAACTGCACCTTGGCGAACTTGAAGCGCGTCATTCACGGTGGTCGGCTACACGTGGAGCAGGAAAACAAGCTAGTGGGCCAGATGTTCGATAGGATGAGCGTTAAAACCCCCTCCTTCGACACACCCATTCAGGCTCTGTCGGGCGGCAACCAGCAGAAGGTGCTGCTGGCCAAGTGGATGCTTCTGGACCCAGATATTCTGATACTGGACGAGCCCACCCGGGGTATCGACGTAGGCGCCAAATATGAGATATACCGCTTGATGATGGAGCTGGCAAAGGAGGGCAAGGCCATTGTGATGGTCTCGTCGGAGCTGCCGGAGCTGTTGGGCATGTGCGACCGCGTCTACGTCATGAGGCGGGGTTCGGTGGCAGGGGAACTGAAAAAAGAGGAATTTTCCCAGGAGTTGATCATGAAATACGCCGCGACAAAGGCTGGCGATTCCGACAAAACGGGGGGACCTACCAGTGACGCAGCTTAGAGTGGGGGAGACATGGGCCGCCGCCAAGGAGAAGTACAGCATCTTCTTGGTGCTTTTGACGCTGTTTGTTGTTTGTTCGTTCGCCAATCCCAACTTTCTTTCGTTCAACAACCTTTCCAACATCTCCAGGCAGTTGTCGGTGACGACGATACTCGCCTTTGGGGAAACCATTTTGATCATCAGTGGAATGATCGACCTCTCGGCGGGGTCGGTGCTGGCCTTGTCGGGAGTTTTGGCGGTCTCTACCTTTAAGGCAACGGGTTCTTTGACCTTGGCGTTTGCGGTGGGGGTGCTCACGGGGGTGCTTTGCAGCCTACTCAACGCGCTGATGATCACCGATTTTCGCGTACCGCCCTTCATCGCGACCTTGGCGATGCAGACAATGGCCCGAGGAGCGGCGCTCCTCTACACGAAGGGGCAGAACATCCTGCAACTGGGACGCTTTGTGGTCTTCGGCCAGGGGAACATTCAAGGCGTTCCCATTCCCATCATCTTTTTGGCGGTTATTTTCGCCATCACGTGGTATGTCTTACGGCACACCCGGTTTGGGAGATCGCTCTACGCCATCGGAGGCAACGAGGAGGCCGCCGTGGCGTCGGGGATCAACGTGAAGCGCGTTAAGTACAAAGCGTTTTTGTTCAACGGTGTTTTGGTGGGCATCGCGGGAGTGTTGTTCATGAGTCGTGTGAACGCTGGACTGCCCAACGGCGCTATCAACTTCGAGTTTCAAGCCCTGACGGCGGCCATCATCGGGGGTACCAGTTTTTCAGGAGGCATTGGTACCGCTGCGGGAACCTTGGCGGGAGCGTTCATCGTCGGGTTTCTCGACAACATCATGAATCTCACGGGCGTGGACAGTTACGTCCAACAGATCGTCCGGGGCGCGATTATCGCCTTGGCCGTGATCTACGACATCTGGGCGAAAGTTCGCCGCCGTACCCGCAGCAGCCTTGGCGGCATAGAGCATCAGAAAAAATAAAGAAACGCCAAGCAAGAGGAGTGGAGGGGCTTTGAGTGGGGGAGCGAATCCTCAAAGTTATTCAAGGGGTAAGACGGCGCGGAAGTGTCGCTTTATGAAATAAAAAATCTTTTAAGGAGGCGAAGTTATGTTTTCTAAGAAGTTGGCAGTGGTCCTCGTTTTGCTTGTCTCGCTTGTTGTCTGTGGGAGCGCGAATGCCGCGAGTAAGTTTCGCGTCGCGTATGTCGCGCGCGCCCAGGCGGACTCCTTCGCGGCGTGGCTGGCCAACGCTGTTAAAGCGGAGGCCGCGAAGTACCCCGACGTGACGTTGGACGTCTTTGATGGTGAGGCCAACGACGAAAAAGAGAATGCCATGATCGAGAACGCCATCACCAACAAGTACGACTGTATCATCGTGCAGCCGAACAACGGCGAGGCTCAACGTCCCTATGTGGAGAAGGTCGTCCAGGCTGGCATCATCGCCATCACCACCAACGCCCGCGTCTCCGGCATCGCTGGGTCGTCTACGGTGGACGCGGATCCCTACATGCAGGCGAAGGTGAACTGCGACCTGGCTTTGTCGCAGGTTCCCCAGAACGCGAAGGTCGTCGTCCTGAACGGCCCTCCCGGCAACTTCCACGCCGATGAGCGTCGCCGCGCCTGGGGCAAGGAGTTCTTTGAGAAGCGTCCCGACGTCACCATTGTCGGCGAGCAGATCGCCAACTGGAACAAGGACGAGGCTATGAAGTTCATGGAGGACTGGGTGCAGTCCAACAGCGTCATCGACGCCGTCATCTCCATGAACGACAACATGTGCGCCGGCGCTCTGGAGGTCGTGAAGGGCAATCCCAAGTTCAACAAGCTGCTGGCCTACGGCGTGGACGGGACAGCGGAGGCCGTGCTCCTGATTCAGGAAGGTCGCATGACCGCTACGTGTATGCAGTCCGCATACGACCTGGCCGAGCTGCTCTTGAGCTCCGCCAACAAATTGCTCACTGGGCAGGAGAAGCAGATCGACACCGACATCGGCAATCCCCTGATCACCAAAGACAACGTGGAGAAGTTCGTGGAGATTCTGAAGGCCGCTGGAGCGCTATAGCGATAGCAGTTTGTATCCTCGTGCGCAAAAATAAAAGCGGCTGGGCACAAACGGCAAAGACTTCGCGCGGAAAAGAGTCAACGACTTTAATGTTGTAAGAAGACGCTGAATCAATCCTTTGAGGCTATGGCCTTACTCCAAGGGGGTTATTCAGCGTTTCTTATGTGAAGCCCGCGAGCTCGAACGGATGAAGAGAAAAATAGAAAAGGCTTGTGGATACAGATGTTTAAGCCAAGTGAGGAAGACAGCGAGCGCGCGTTAGGAGCATGATTCCGCAACCCGCTATAAAATCTCGTATAAAAGGAGATGAAGACGAAAATGACCGCGAAGAATAGAGCCGCGTTTATGACTGGCTTGAACGAGATGGAGATCCGAGAGCTTCCAATGCCCGCCGCCAAGGAGGGGCAGGTGGTGGTGAAGCTCGAATACGTGGGTATTTGCGGGTCGGACGTCCACTACTTCGAGCACGGGAGGATCGGGGACTTCATCGTCGAGGGAGATTTCATCCTGGGACACGAGTGCGCCGGGACGGTGGTGGAAGTGGGGCGGGGCGTGACCTTGAGGGCCGGGGATCGGGTGGCCCTGGAGCCTGGGGCAACCTGCGGCCGGTGTGAGTTCTGTGTTACGGGGCGTTACAATCTTTGCCCGGACGTGGAGTTTTTGGCCACACCCCCCTATCACGGCTGTTTCCAGAACTACATTGCTTTCCCGGCCCACCTGGCGTTCAAATTGCCCAACAACATCTCCACCAAAGAAGGCGCTCTGATCGAGCCCCTGGCGGTGGGACTGGAGGCCGCTAGCGTGGGGAACGTCACCTTGGGAAGCTCGGTGGTGATCCTGGGTTCAGGTTGCATCGGTCTCATGTCGCTGTTGGCCAGCAAGGCCTCCGGCGCGTCTAACGTGACCGTGGTGGACGTTATTCCAAAGAGACTTGAGAAGGCAAAAGAGTTGGGGGCCACTCGAGTGATCAACGCCGCCGAGGTGGACTCGACGGAGGCCATTCTGACCGCAACTGAGGGGAAAGGAGCCGACGTCGTTATGGAGACGGCGGGTTCGACCCGCGCCGCCCAGCAAACCCCCTTCGTGGTCAAGCGCGGCGGCACGATTGTCTTGGTAGGCATGGGGCCTGACGACGTGATCCCTTTCAACTTCGCGAAACTGATGGGACAGGTGGCGGGCGTCAAGACCATCTTCAGGTATAAAAACCAGTACCCCAAGGCCATTAAGGCCGTCTCCAGCGGGTCGATCGACGTATCGGGCATCGTTACGAACGAGTTTGCCTTTGACGACATCGCGGAGGCCTTTCGCGTGAACATTGAGAACAAAAAAGAGGTGGTGAAGATCGTCATCAAAATCTAAGAAGGCTAACGTCTGCCGCGACTATCGGCATGGCAAACGCATGAAGACGTAGAGTCTTGCTGATGACGGAGGGATGAAAACGCCTGCCCAGGTCGCGGGACAGGCGAATCAGACCGTCCGTAACGCCGAGAGCGGCGCGCTCCTCCTAGGGAACCGACGATGTGTGAATCCCCTTTCGTAATATGTCTGCTCCCATGGCGGCCGGCGTCCGTGTTGAAAGCCCGGATTGACCCCGATTTTTGAGTTATAGCAGAAAAGAGCTAACGGCTCTAGTTCAGCCAAATTCCCCCACCGATACCTGTGGGCAGGTTCAAAGTTATCCAGACGACGACCTGCAGCGCGTACACCAGCAAAAAGGCGCCGGCGTAGGGCAGCATCGCGGAGAAGAGGGTTCCCATCCCGGCGTTTTTGTTGTACCGCTGCGTGGTGGAGAGCAAGATCGCGAAATAGGCGAAAAGGGGCGTCAGGTGGTTGGTGCCGGAGTCGCCCAGGCGGTAGATGGCCTGGGTGAGGGCCGGGTGGATATTCAGTTGCATGAACATGGGCACGAAGATCGGACCCAACAACATCCATTTGGTGCTTCCACTGCCGATGAAAAGGTTGACGAACGCCGACAGCAGCACAAAAAGCACGGCGATGAGCTGAATCGGAACCGACAGAGAGGCCAGGTACTCGCCGCCCCGGATAGCTAGGATCTGCCCCAGGTTTGACTGGGCGAAAAGGAAGAGGAACTGGCCAATCGCGATCACCAGGACAATGAAGGGAACCAGGGTTCTGACCGATTCCTCCATGAGTTTCACCACGTCGTTGACCCCGTGGATTTTCCCGATGGACTTGCCGTACACCAGGCCCGCCAGCACAAACACCACGATGAAGTAAAATTGCATGTTCGCCATGAAGGGAGAGCGAATCATCAGCGACTTCGTCTCGGCGTTGCGGAGGAAACTGCTCGCAGGGACACAGGCGGCGGCCAGGAGAACGAGGAAAATCAAAACCGCGTAGCCGGCCCTTTTCACGGCCCGGGCCTCTTCTGGCGACACCCGCATGTCCTGCGCCGTTTCTCCCGATTCGGAGCGGTACTCCCCCAGCATGGGCTCGATGACCTTAACGGTAACAGCCGTGGCGGCCGCGGCGCAGAGGAGGGCGGACACGCACAGGAAATAGTACCCCGATAGGATCGGCATGTCGAAGTCCGGGACGATCATCTTCGCCGCCTGTATCGTCACGGGGGTCAGAATCACGTCCATGCCGCTGGGGATCAGGGTGGTGGTGAAGCCTCCCCCCACCGTGGCGTAGCCAAGAAAAACCCCGGCGACAGGGTGCCGGCCCATCCCGTGAAAAATAGCCCCGGCGATAGGGGGAATCAGGATAAACGCCACGTCCCCCGCCTGGTTCGCCAGCAGGCCTATGATCGCGATGATGAACACGACCATGTTGCCCTTGGTGTTGGCGAGCCCCATCTTGATCGCCGCCGAGAAAAGCCCAGTGCGCTCGCAGAGACCGGTCCCGATCCCCAAAATGAGCACGAGGCCCAGCACGGGGAAGTTTTGAAAGTTTTTAACGAAGTTGCCCATAAAGAGCAGCAGTCCGTCGATACTGATCAGGTTGATGACCTTGATGGTGTCCTTCGTGGTGGGGTGCGTAGCGGAGACGTCCAGCAGGCTGAACGCCAGGGAGCACACCAGAACGAAGGCGGTGATCTGCATAAACATTTTGAAAGGGTGCGGCATCTTGTTGCCGACACGTTCGATCCACGCCAGAAATCCTCTTTTTTTCGTTTCTTCGGAATTTTTCACTTATGACCATCCTTTCGTCCTGTTCAGATACGAAACGGCGCGCGAATCCGCCGAAGGCGGGGGGCTGCCCCCCGATTAGCTCAGGAAGTCCAGGGTATAGCGGCACATAAACTCGCAGCCTTTCCGCAAGGCCGCCTCGTCAACGTCAAATTTGGCGTTGTGCTGCGCCCACACGATGCCTTTTTCCTCGTTCATGGCCCCCAAGAAGGCCAAAAAACCGGGATACTTCAAAAGGAAGTAGCCGTAGGGCTCCGAAGCGCAGATGGGTTGGCCCGCTTTGTCAGCCTCAAGACCTTCCACCTGAGAGGCCAGCTCGCGCCCCCGGGCGGCGGCCTCGGCGTTGTTGATCACCGGCGGGACGCTGGGGAGTTCCTCCACCTCAATATCGACGTCGTAAATTTTGGCGACGCCCTCCGCTATGCGCTTGATGTGGGAAAGGATCGTCCGCCCGCCGTCCACTTTGAAGAACCGGGTTCCACCCTGGAGAGTGACCGTATCTGGGAAGATGTTCCCCATGGTTCCGCCCTGAACCATTCCGATATGGACAACGCTGTGGTCCAGCACGTCGTAAAAATTCGAGGGAATGGAGGAAATTTTCAGCGCCATCTCACAGGCCGGCTTGATGGGGTCTTTGGCCAGGTCGGGTCGAGAAGCGTGGCCGCCCCGCCCTTTCACGCGAATGTTATAGCCGAGGGCCCCCGCCATCGTCGGGCCGTCCAAGAGCATGAGCGTCCCCTCTTTGATACTGGCCCAGATGTGCAGTCCGATGATCTGGTCGACCCCTCCTCTGCCGTCCAGGTACTTGACGATCTCGGCGTGACCGCCGCCCACCTCCTCCGCCGACTGGAAGCAAAGAAGAGCTTCCCCTTTCATCGAGGCGCGAAAGTCATTCAGCGCCCCACCCGCGCCCAGAAGCATGGCGACGTGCGCGTCGTGCCCACAGGCGTGCATTTTCCCGCTGATACAGGATTTGTAAGGAACATCGCTTTCTTCCTGTATTGGCAGGGCGTCCATGTCCGCGCGAAGGGCTATGGTTTTCCCCGGAAACGCTCCCTTGACGATCCCCACCACCGCTTGAGAGTCCGGGAGCGAGTCGTAGGGAATATTCAGTTTGCCCAGCTCTTCCTTGATCCTGCCCGAGGTCCACGCCTCCTGAAAAGAAAGCTCCGGGTGCGTGTGAAACTCTCTCCGCCACGCCACGACCTTTTGTTCCCACTCCCGACACGTCTGAGCCAATCTGTCCATCTTGAACGTTTGCACCTTGTACCTCCTGATTTGGATGAAACAAAAAATCCCCCACAGAAACGCGCCGTTCGTTTCCCCTACCCTTTGAAGGCTTTTCCCCCACACTCTATCGCGCGAATTACTCTTTCTTAAAATTCTTTAGAATAAACTTTCATTCTCGTATTATCTATCTTTTTTGTATTTTTGCAAACTATTATAATTTGCTTTTAGGAAACGCTGATTATAGCGGGTTGCATAATCATGCGCGGAAATAAAAGGCCAAAAGTCGGATATAAACGGTAAAAACTTTGCGCGTAAAAGAGTCAACGGCTCTAAACCCTTTGGGGCCTCGCCCCAAACCCCGACTTAGGGGTCGCAGACCCCTAAGAACCCCATTTATAGCGGATTGCGTAATCATGCGCGGAAATAAGAGAGCAAAAGCCAGATGTAAACAGCAAAAAATTTGCGCGTAAAGGAACCAACGGCTCTAATCAGCGCCTCCTTCTCCCCCCAACGTGATTACCCACAAAGACGTTCTGGAATACCTTCCTATCTTCCTGCGAGGCCGTCACGTATCCAGCGCCATTCATCAAATTTCAGCGCCAGCGTCGCCGCGGCGTAGGTTCCCCCACCCAGCAGCGCCGCCCCCGCGCACCAGGTCGCCCTGAACGCCAGGCCCACCGAAGGCGCGTAGGGTAGCAAACGGCTGTAGAGCGCCAGCGCCAGGGTCATCATCATCAAGGCCGCCGCCGTCTTTATCACCCAGCGCCCCGTCAGAGTCGCCAGAGGACGCCCAACCCTTGCCCGCAGGCAGCGAAGCCCCACCAGTCCTGAAAGGGAGAAGGCGACACTGGGGGCCAAGGCCAGCCCCTTGTAGCCCATCGGGAACATTAAGACAAGGGAAAGAACCGCCGTGCAGACGACGCTGAAAAACGTGGTGAAGAAGGCCGCCCGCGGCATGGAGAGCGCGTAGAGCCCCCGCATGACCACCGTGGCGCAGGCCATGCCTGGCAGGCCCAAGGCGCTTAGGTGCAGCGCGTGGGAGGTCGCTTGCCAAGCGTGCTCCCCGAAAGCGCCGCGGACGAAAAGCAGGTGCACGAAGGGTCCTGAAATCGCGGCCAGGCCGACCGCCGCGGGCAAGACGATAAAGAGGGTAAAGCGGACCGCCTCACCCAAGGCGGGGATGAAGCGCTCCGGCTCCGTCGCTCGCGAGAGCCGAGGCAGCGCCGCCTGGGATATGGCGATAACGAAAAGGCCTAGAGGGAGCTGAAGCACCCGGTTGGCGTAGTTCAGCACCGAAATGCTTCCCTCCTCCAAAAAGGAGCCCAACATCCGACTGACCACCGGGTTGATCTGGTTTAGGGAGAGTCCTGCCGCGTAGGGAAGGAAAAGCGCCATCATCCGCCGGAGGTCAGGGTCGGAAAAATTGGGACGTTCAGGAACAAGCATCGCGCCGATACGGCGACCCCATAGCCATTGGCTGAAGAAGTGCGCCGCCCCACCCGCTAGAACGGAGAACGCCAGGCCCAGGACGCCGAAGCGCCTCGCGAAAAAGGGCGTGAAGACCAGGAATACTAGATTACTGAACGCGGGCGCCAGCGCGGGGACGAAAAACGACCCCAGGCTGTTCAACGTTCCCATCGCCAGGGCTGCCAGGGAGATCAGAAAAAGAAAGGGAAACATCCAGCGGGTCAGGCTCGTCGCCAGGCGGGAGGCGTCCGGGCCGAACCCTGGGGCCACGACCAGGGTCAAAAGCGGCGCGACGGCGATGCCGACAAGTGTAACGGCCAGTGACGCGCCGATGAGAACGCTCATGGCTTGCCGGGCCAGAGACAAAGCGCGTTCCCGACTGGTTTCTATGGCCTTGGAGAAGACAGGAACGAAGGCCGCCGACAGCGCCCCCTCCGCCACCAGCTGCCGGGAGAGGTTCGCCAAAGTATAGGCGACGTTGAAGGCGTCAAGCTGTCCGGAAGCGCCGAAAAGCGCCGCGGTCATAACCTCCCGCGCCAGACCCAGCGCGCGACTGACGCCTGTTCCCAACATCATTGAAAGAGCGTGACGCACCATCCGCGAGGATTCCCTCATAAACCACACCTACCTTTATAGCGGATTGCATAATTATAAACATCAAAATAGCGTTTATAACGGGTTGCGTAATCATGCGCGGAAATAAGAGACCAAAAATCTGATATAAACGGCAAAAACTTCGCGCGGAAAAGAGCCAATGGCTCTAAAAGATCCAGAGACTCTAAAAAAGTTCAGAAAACACAGCAAATAGAGTCTCGGTTCTTTTCCGGTTATATTTGCTATCATATTACTATAGCGGTTTGCATAATCGTCTTCCTTGAACGCCGCGGCGCGATTTGAAAGGCGGTGATAGGCTGTGGAACGGTATTCCTACGAGGTGTACCGCCCCATCGACAAGGAAAGCGAGCGACTGGGCTTCGAGGTCCGCTGGGCCGGGGAAGTGTGGCGCGGAAAGTTCGAGTTCGATCGCTACCATAAGCGTTTTTTGCTCATTTACACCTACGGGGGCGCCTGTCTGTACGACGATGGAGAGAGGTTTTTGGAGCTGAAACCGGGGAGCCTCATGGTATACAAGCCCTACCAACGTCAGCACTTCAAGGTCGATGACGACCGGACTCAGCTCCATACCTATGGCTTGTCCTTCAGCGGCGGCCTGGTGGAGAAGATAGTGTCTGAGATGCCCTTCGCGCAGAAAAGCATCCACGCTCTGGGCGTCAGCGATTATCTGGCCAAATCCATATCCAACCTGATCCGGCAGATGATGATCGTCCCTGTTTCCCGCAGCGAGGTCGTATGGGGTGAACTGCTCCGGGTACTAGGAGACGTCAATGAGCTCGTCACCCAGGAGGCTGTCCAGGACCGCGAAACTCAAAAGCAGCTTCTGCACCTGAAAAACGCGGAGGAATACATCGTGCTCAACTACAACCAGGAGCTTAAGATCGAAAAAATCGCCAAGACATCCGGGTACAGCGTCTCTTGGTTCGAGAAGCTCTTCCGTAAGCGCTATGGCGTTTCTCCTATCACCTACCAGATGCGTCTGCGGGTGGAGAAAGCCCGCGATATGATTCGCTCCGGCATCTTCAACCTTAATCTGACCGAGATCGGCCTGTCCGTGGGATTCTCCGACCCCCTCTACTTCAGCAAGGTGTTCAAAAAATACATGGGCGTCTCCCCGAAACAGTACCGAATGACGGAGACCCGACTTCCGCGCTAAGGATCTATAAACCTTTGTAATCACTAGAAAGTGTTATTTTACTAGGCCACTAACAACCCAGCTCTTCCATCAAAACGAAGAAGCTGGGCTATTTCTCCTTATGCTGTGTGAATTGTTGTATATAGTTGAGACGTTCATACTTCGGATTGATCTTCGAACTCAGATTCTTCCAAGGTCTCTGAAAGATTAGGTACTCCGCAACGATATTTCATCATCAATAATGTGATTTCCGTAGGCGTCACTTCCCGTTTCAATCCAAGCGTTGCATATAGCGCGATAGGAAACGGTAGGTTTTAGAGCCGTTGGCTCTTTTCCGCGCAAATTTTTTGCCGTTTATATCAGTTTTTTGGTCTCTTATTTCCGCGCGTGATTATGCAAGCCGCTATCTCGCTATCTTTGGCATTTTAATGCTTTCTCATATCAACTATCCACCTGTGGTTTCAGCTTTTCAATTTCTTTCGCTTGTCGCTTGCATACCCGCCCCTACACGTTTTCACTCAACGCGGGCATTGTCTTCATTTAAAAGTACCGCGATCGGCGTGTCTTTCACGATGAAACATATGCGCGCGTAGCACTCGCCCTTGAACGTGTCGTAGATCCGCCCAGCGCTCTTCGCGCCTCGGGCAACCGTATACGTGGAGTTTACCACGTAGCCGATTTTGCCCACGCCCTCGATCTGCGCTTCTATGACTTCGTCGTCGTGCTGGTTTTCGTAGTCTTTTTTCAGTTTGAGTACATGGCCGACTTTCAGGATATTGCTCCCGAAGTAATGCTGACAGCCGGTGATGGTGATAAAAGATTTGCTCATGTCATTTTCCCTCCTTGTTTTTTTGCTATTGGCTCGTTATTTGGATCAACGTTCGTTGCGCTTTTGTTCTTGTTCCGCGCCTGTAAGGCCCTTGATTTGGGTCGCGAAAACTTCACCCGCGCCTCCAGCGCACAATATTTTTTCAACGTTGGTATATGAAAGTCACTTTGCGAAAACATCTCAACCGCGCCATCTCTATCAGTTATGTTCGTTGTTGTTACCAAAAACGCGTAGGGCAGTCCAAGAACGTCTACAGCTATATGAATCTTTACTCCAGAAATTTTTTCCCCACCAAGTATTCGATAATAGCGGCGGTACAGAGCGACCAAGTGATTGTAGATCGAACCGGCAAGGTTGAGTTTGCGGTGGATGCGTTTGTTTGGTTTGGAGCAATAAAGCTTAAAAACACAGGTTCTCATTTGTTTTTTTGCTCCTTGATGTATTTCAAGTGAGTCCATGGTTGATATACCATGAAAGGAATTTTAGCATGTAATATAGATATGCGGTAAGAAGGCAAAAAAGACAAAACGAACGCCGCTCGTTGGCGACGTTTTGCGATTTTCATCCAACGGCCTAAAGCCGTTGGCTTTCCCATCGTGTTGTCGTAACCGCCTCCTTGGCGCGAAGGATGCGGTCGCGGAGGGCAAGGCCGATTCCAGAGGGGGCGGGCCACTCGGCGACGATGTGACGGACGCCCTCCGCTTCCAAACGCCGAAAGGCGGCGAAAACACCGCGAGCGTAGTTTTCCTGAGAATCGAACAAAACCATTCGCGCGAAGCCAAAAGGCGGCGGGGTCATCCCTATAAAGGCAGACTGGGCAAGGTCGATTGCGCCCGGAAGTTCTTCCTTGTGGTCCCAAATGTACACCGGCACGTCCGGGGCGTAGTGACGATACCGCGTGCCTGGCGAACGTTTTTTCTCGCCGCCGCCCGGAGCCCCCAAAGGAGTCCCGAAAAACTCTTCTAGCCTTTCGATGGGCATACCGCCGGGTCGCAGAAGCAAAATTTTCTCCCCCGTCAGGTCGATAACTGTGGATTCAAGCCCTATATTCACGTTCCCCGCGTCCAGGATGAGCTCCACGCTCTCTCCCAAGTCGGCCGCCACCGCCGCCGCGTCTGTGGGGCTGGGTCGCCCGCTGCGGTTCGCGCTGGGACCGGCTATAGGTCGTCCAGTCTTGCGGATCAACGCCAGAGCCACGGGATGATCAGGTATCCGCAAGGCCACGGTGGGAAGCCCCGCCCTCACCGCCTCCGGCACCGCGGGCCTCGCGGGGAGCACCAGCGTAAGGGGCCCTGGCCAGAAGGCGCCCATCACGGCCCGCGCCCGACTGTCTAGCTCGGCGAGTTCCTCGGCCTCCTGAGGAACGCTCAGGTGCAGAATCAGTGGGTTGTCCTGAGGACGACCCTTAGCCTGAAAAATCTTTTCCACCGCCTGAGGGTTTAGCCCGTCCGCGCCCAGGCCGTAAACCGTCTCCGTTGGAAAGGCCACGAGTCCCCCACTTCGCAAAATCGCCGCCGCCCGCGCGATCACCTCAGGTTTCGGGTTCCAGGGGTCTGTTTCAATCGTCCCGCGCATCTTTGAAAGCCGCGTTGAAGCGCGCCAGAAATTCGGGATAACTACCCGTCAGTATCGCCTCCCGCGCCCGTCGGGTCAGGTCTATCGTGAAATGGAGGTTGTGCTGCGTGCAGAGCCGCGCGGCCAGAATCTCCCCCGCGCGGAATAGGTGACGCAGGTAGGCTCGCGTGAAGTTCCGGCAGAGGTAACAGTCGCACTCCGGGTCCAGCGGAGAGAAATCGCGCTCGTACCGCTTCGCCTTGATGTTGACGCGCCCGAAAGAGGTGAAAAGCGTCCCGTTGCGTCCGTTGCGAGTAGGTAGCACGCAGTCAAACATGTCAACCCCCTGGGCAATACCCTTCACGATGTTAGGGGGATACCCCACTCCCATCAGGTAACGGGGTTTGTCCTGGGGCAGAACGGGGTTCAAGGCATTCAAAATCCGGTACATGTCCTCGTGGGGCTCTCCCACCGACAGTCCGCCGACGCCATAGCCATCGAAGTCCATTTCCATCAGTTCCCGCGCTGAACGGACGCGCAAGTCCTCGAAGGTGGAGCCCTGAACGATGCCAAATAGGGCCTGCCCCTCCCGCGTTTCTTTGCCGTGGGCCTCTTTTGAGCGCCTCGCCCAAAGGGTTGTCCGCGCCAGTGCCCTCTCTGCCGTCTCGCGCGAGGCGGGGTAGGGAATGCATTGGTCAAAGCACATGGCCACGTCGCTGCCCAAAAGGCGCTGTATCCTCATCGCCCACTCCGGCGACATAACGTGAGGCGAGCCGTCGATGTGGGAGCGGCAGGTTACCTCCTGGTCGGTCACCTTGTTGAGCCGCGCCAGGGAAAACACCTGAAACCCCCCGCTGTCCGTGAGGATGGGGCGCTTCCAGTTCATGAAGCGGCGCAGACCCCCGGCCTCGGCCACCAGCTCCGCGCCGGGGCGGAGGTAGAGGTGGTAGGTGTTGCCCAGGACGATCTGCGCGCCTACCTCCTCTAGCTCATCGGGGGAAATGGCCTTCACCGTTGCCTGAGTCCCCACGGGCATAAACACAGGGGTGTTCACGACTCCGTGAGGCGTGACGAACGTCCCCGCCCGGGCGCCGGTTTTTTTGCAGACGGCCTCGAGCCTGAACTCAAACACGGGGGGGCTCCGCGTACAGGGGCTCCCAGCCGAAGAAGCGGGCGGCATTGGCGTCCACCGCCCGCGCCAGGCGTTGGATGGAGATTCCCCGGGCCCTCGCGATCTCCTCGTAGACCAGGCGAACGTGGGCCGGCTCGTTGAGCTTGCCCCTGTGGGGGCTGGGCGTGAGCCAGGGGGCATCCGTCTCACAGAACAGTCGATCCTCCGGGACACGGGCCGCGACCTCGCGCAGCTCGCCGTTCTTCGGCCAGGTGACGGGGCCGCCGATGGATAGATAGGCGTCCAGATCCCTCATGGCACTCAGGTATTCGAGTCCTCCGGCGTAGCAGTGGAACATGAGAGGAGTTTTTTTCTTGTGTTCAGTGGGCTTTGCGTCCTGGAGGATTTCCAGCGCGTCTCTCATCGCGTCGCGGACGTGAATCACCAGGGGTTTGCCAACGCGAACGGCCCACTCGATGTGCAGGCGGAAGATTTTTTTCTGCGCGTCGTGAGGGGAATGGTTGTAGTGATAGTCCAGCCCCGTCTCCCCTATGGCCGCGACGCGGGGGGCGTCCGCCAGTTTCAGCAGAGACTCTGGCAGTCCGCCCGCCACGATCTTGGCGTCATGAGGGTGCACCCCGACCGTGGCGTATACTCCCTGGGTTGCGTAAAGGCGGGCCAGCTCTACCGCCTCGGCGCTGGTGGTCAGGCCGGCCCCCACCGTCAGCAGGCGCGTGACCCCCACCTCCCCCGCGCGGCGAACGACGTTCAGGGCGTCCGCCCTCAATTGGTCGGAGTTGATGTGACAGTGCGCGTCGATCAAAAACAAAAAATGCCCTCCTTTAGAGCTGTTGTCTCCTTTATGAACAAAACTTTTGCGCCAATTATGAGCTTTTTAAACGCTATTTTGATGTTCATAATCACGCAATCCGCTATAACGCGGTTTCATCGTCGTCAAGTCGTCAAAAGGAAGAACTGAATAGGTCGCTGCCGCCGTTATCCCGCCGCCTTTTCCTTCTTTCTCATGTCGCGGATTTCCCAATAGATAAACAGCGCCGCGATAAGGGCCGCTGTACCGTCGGAGATGGGGCCCGCGTACATGATCCCTTCGATGCCCCAAAAAAGCGGGAATATCAGGAGCAACGGGATCAAAATCAGTATCTGGCGGGTCAGCGCGATGAAGAGGCCTCGCGTCGCGTGCCCAATGGACGAGAAGAAGTTGGCCGTCACGGGTTGTATTCCGTTGATAAAGGTCATGAAAAGGAAAACGCGGAAGTACCTCTCCACGAAATGATAGTACTGCTCATTGGTCTCGCCGAAGAAGTCGATGATCTGCCTGGGGAACGCCTGAAACACGACGAAGGCGGCCAGCGACAAGGCGGTAGCGGTGCTCAGGGTAAAGGCAAAGGCGTGGCGGACGCGGGCGTAGTTTCCCGCTCCGTAGTTGAAGCCGATGATCGGCTGCCCTCCCTGGGCTAGTCCAATAACGATGGACATGAAGATGAGGTTGACCTTGGTGATGATTCCCGACGCCGCCAGGGGGATGTTCGCGCCGTAGTCGGACAGGGCGCCGTAGTGAGTCAGGGTGTTGTTCAGCGTCACCTGCACGCACATCATAGAGAGTTGGTTGACGCAGGCGGCCATGCCAATGGAGGCGATGTCCTTGACGTACCCAAGGCGCGGCGCGAAGTACTCCCTTTTCATCTCCACATTTTTGAAGCGGAGGAGGTAGCTCGCCGCCATGAGCCAGCCGACGAAGATAGAGATGACCGTGGCCCAAGCCGCGCCCGCCACTCCCATATCGAACACGAAAATGAAGAGGGGGTCCAGCGCGATGTTGAGCAACGCCCCCGCCAAGTTACAGCACATGGAGTAGCGCGGGCTGCCGTCCGCGCGGATCAGGTGGCTTCCGCAGACGGACATGACCATAAAAGGCGTGCCCAGCGCCACGATCCCCGTGTAGCTAGCGGCGTAAGGCAGGACTTCCGGCGTGGCGCCGAAGGCCCGCAGTACAGGATCCAGGAAAAGAAGCGTCGCCGCGGAGATCGTCACGCCAAACACGGCGGAGCAGGAGATGGCGTTTGCCACAATCCGTCCCGCGCGCTCCTTGTGCCCGCGTCCCAGCTCTAGGTTGAAGTTCGAGGCTCCTCCGATGGCGAACATCAACGAGACGGCCATACATATCGTCATGAGAGGGAAGGCCACGTTGGTGGCCGCGTTGCCCAGTATCCCCACCTTCCACCCGATGAACACCTGATCCGCGATGTTGTAAAGGGATCCCACCAGCATCGCGATAATACTTGGTATCGCGAACGTCAGTAGGAGTTTTCCCACTCTACCAGCCGCTAGGGGGTGTTTTTTCGTGTCGAATTGTCGCTCTTCAGCCATTGGATCACCACCTTATTTTTTTCATTGTACACCCAACGCGGCCTTGCGTCCCGGCCTTTTCACGGGGCTGTTCGGTTTCCGTAAACCGCGCGTTTTTTGCTCCGCGGCTGATAGAACGACTTGGATAGATACTTTATGTTATAACATTATGGCGTTTTTCATAATCATACGCGGAAATAAGAGGCCAAAAAGCGGATATACGGCAAAAACTTCGCATAGAAAAGAACGAACCGCTCTACATGGTATATTTCTTGCTTTAACAAGGCTTGTATAAGTTTTTTTATAGCAATTCCGCTATGAATTAGCAATATAGCCAACATGAGAAAACCAATTGGCGATATCAGATTTAGTAAAGCTCTCAAGAGCCGTTTTCATGCCTTCCATCAATTCATCATAAGT
>JAITGK010000162.1 GCA_031280635.1 Synergistaceae bacterium | reverse complement strand
GCTGCTTCGCTTCAATTATTAGCTCTCGTTTTTCATTGGATATAAACCTCTTACAATCACATCCTCTATAATTATATATACCTTATCTTAACACTAATCTATAACGGAATTGCTATAAGATAGCATTTATTATAAAACACTCTCAACTTCAGATGGCTTTAGCCATGGAACTTTAAGCAGGCTTTAGCCGGTAGTCGTTGAGTTTTTTGTTTGTCAGAACGAACACGTTCGAAAAAGCACCATCCCCTTTGAAGCTCAGTCCCTTCCTTCAAAGGTTCCAACCAAAGTGGCGCGAAACCTGAAAAACTCATGAGGTCAGTGTTTTCTTAATGGTGTTTGTCATAAAGAACTTTTGTGCTATCATAAATTATGTTTAGTGACTCGTAAATTGAAAGGTGGTTGTTGTGAATGAACTATGAAAAGGCGTTTTTCTTTACGGCGGGACTCATTGCGGGCGTAGGAGCCGTTTGTTTCGTCAAAAGTGGAAAGGCCCGAAAGGCCGCCGTCGCCGTGGCCAGTAAGGGTCTGGAGCTTCAGGAGCGTGTTGCGGGGATGGCGGAGCGTCTCAAAGAGACGATGGACGACGTTATAACCGAGGCGAAGTACGTCAACGAGCAAAAAACCAATGAAAGCTGAGGAAGCGCCACTCAAAGACCGATGGAATTTTCGATAGAGCATGAACTTCCCGGACGCCTGCGTCTCCGCTGCCCCAAAGGCTCCTTCACCCAAAAAGAAGGATACGTTATTGGGGCGTTGCTGGAGACGCAGCCGGGCGTTGTCAGCGTTGCGGCCTCTCACCGTACCGGCAGCCTGTTGATTTACTACACGGGCGACGTCCGTTTTTCAATTTTGAAGGCGGTCGGGCTGTTGGACCGAACGTTCTATGGGCAGATCGATGGCGCGGATTTAATGCCCAGCAAGGCGACACTCGGCGGATCTATGGCATCTCTTGTAGGGGGAGTTTTAGGTCGATCATTGCTGCCACGTACGTTGCGTTATTTTTTTACGTTTTTTCGCGCCTTGCCTGTTTTGGCGAAGGGGATACGCAGTCTGTGGCGGCGGAGGGGCTTCAACGTCTCTGTGCTGGACGCTTCCGCTGTAGGGGTATCTATGTTGCGTGGAGATTTTCGCACGGCCGCTGTCGTCACAACGCTGTTGACCCTCGGCGACCTCCTTGAAAGCTGGACGCACAAAAAATCCAAAGAGAGCCTGAGCAACAGCCTGGCCCTCAATATTGACAAGCTCTGGATACGTAAAGATGGGGAAGAGGTATTGATTCCCCTGCTCGAGCTTCAGGTCGGCGACTTGGTCATCGTTCGGTCGGGCGGCGTTATTCCTGTGGACGGAGTCGTACACGAAGGGGAGGCTATGGTGAACCAGGCGACCCTGACCGGCGAGTCCGAGCCCGTGCGTCGTACCCCCAACCTGTCGGTTTACGCCGGAACCGTCGTCGAGGAAGGGGAGCTGCTCATCCGCGCCGCCGCCTTCGACCGAGAGACGCGCATCCACAAGATCGCCGAGATGATCGACGAATCGGAGGCGCTGAAGGCCGACATTCAAAACCGCGCCGAAAAAATGGCGGACGCCATCGTCCCCTACAGTTTTTTGTTGGCCGGCGGCGTCTACCTGTGGACGCGGGACGCGATGCGGGCCACGTCCGCGCTTTTGGTGGACTACTCCTGCGCGATCAAGCTCGCCACGCCTCTGACCATTCTTTCCGCCATGCGAGAGGGCGCCAAACGGGGGATACTGATAAAAGGCGGCAAGTTTCTGGAGTCTCTTGCCACAGCGGAAACCGTCGTGTTCGACAAAACGGGAACGCTCACCGTCTCCAAGCCCAAGGTGGCCGAAATTTTCGCCTTCGGCGGCTTCAGTCGGGAGGGAGTGTTGCGCACTGCCGCCTGCCTGGAGGAACATTTTCCGCACTCCATCGCCCGCGCTGTGGTGAAACAGGCTGAGGAGGAAAACTTGTCTCACCGGGAGGAGCACACCGCCGTCGAGTACGCGGTGGCGCATGGGATCGCGTCCCGCCTTCGCGGCGAAAGGGTGCTGATCGGCAGTGGGCATTTCGTGTTCGACGACGAGGGCGTGCCTTGCGCCGTGGAGCAGCGCGAAATCATTGAGCGCCAGTCCGAAAGATACTCCATGCTTTATCTGGCGGTGGGGGGAGCGCTTGCCGGAATTTTGTGCATCGAAGACCCTCTCCGAGAGGACGCCCTTGAGACCATGACGCGACTGCGGGACGAGGGGATAAGCCGCGTGGTGATGCTGACGGGCGACAACTTCCGCGCCGCGGAAAGTGTGGCGGGGAAAATTGGTATTGACGAGGTCAAGTCGCAGCTTCTCCCCGAAGATAAGACCGAAATGATTAGATACTTGAAGCGCTCCGGGGTCAAGGTCATCATGGTAGGCGACGGAATCAACGATTCTCCCGCTCTGGCCGCCTCGGACGTGGGGATAACCCTGCGGGACGGCGCCGACATCGCTCAGGAGGTGGCGGATATCGTATTGGTGAAAAACCACCTTTACGATATTGTCCACGCCCGCAGACTGGGAGTGGGAGCAATGGAAAAAATCCGGCGTAGTTACGCGTTCATCGTAGGGGCAAATTCGTTGCTGTTGGCCTTGGGCCTAAGCGGAAGTATCTCTCCGGCCATGTCCGCGCTTTTGCACAACTTGGCCACGCTTGGGGCAAGCGTCTACAGCTTGACGCCGATTTTGGAGCAGACGCGCGAAGAGCCTAATTTTAGGGATTTTTGCTCGCGTTGACGCGGCCGTCCTGGCGGCGGCGTTGCCAAGACAGGTAATTTGAGGGGGTGGTGCGCATGAAAAAGAGAAAGCAGAGAGGAAGCCTATGGCCCCAACTCACGCCGAAAAAGCTGCTATCCCTGTTGGGCGCTTTGGTGTTGGGGGTTTTCTACACGTTTTTCTCGCCGACGGGGAGCGCCCTCTACGGAACGGTTACGCGCGTGGTGGACGGGGACACGATTCACGTCACGATAGGAGGCGAGGACCGGACGGTGCGATTGATCGGCGTGGACACCCCGGAAACCGTCCACCCCCAAAAAACCCCGCAGTTTTACGGCAAGGAAGCGTCGGATTTCACAAAACGCAGCCTGCTAAACCAGACCGTGTGGCTGGAGTACGACGCCTCGCCGAAGGACAGGTACAACCGTCATCTGGCCTACGTGTGGCTGGCGGAGCCCGGCGCGGGCGAGGACACGATCCGGCGGGACATGTTCAACGCCCGTTTGATTCTGGACGGTTACGGCAAGGTTATGACCATTCAACCCAACTCAAAATACGCTGACGTTTTCACGCGCTTTCAGCAGGAGGCCCGAGGGGCGAAAAAAGGCCTCTGGGGGAAGCGGTAGGTTTCCCGCTACCCTCGGTCCCGCCGTTATAGGATCAACGACTCGATTTTCGCGGTGATTTTTTCAGGCGTGGCGTTTACCCCACCTAGTCGCGCCACCTCCGTTCCGCCTTTCAGGAAGAGCACCGCCGGCAGACCCATCACCTTAAACCCCACCACGACGCGCTTGTTTCGCGACGCGTCCACTTTGCAGAACTTCACCTTACCGCCATACCTCCGCTCCATCTCCTCGAACTTCGGCGTCAGCGCCGCACAGGGCGCACAGCTAGGTCCCCAAAAATCGATCACCACGGGCAGGGCGCTGCCCTTCACCTCCGCGTCGTAGTTTTCCTTCGTCAGCTCAACCGCCATCGCATTTCATCCTCCTGAATGACCCAAATAAATCCGACTCAATACGCCGGGACACCCTCGGATTATATCAAATCACGGTCAACATAATAATAATATTCAATTAATATATTTAAAATCATATATTTTGATTGTAAGGTCGAATTGAGGCGCGTGGAAGGCATAGAGTGGCGGGTAGGAGCAGGAGAAACGAACGCGAATCGGTGACGAAAAACGGAGCTGTGTGCACCAAAGAAGCAGGATTCCGGTACAATAAAAGCAGGTCCGAGAGAAGTTCGTTCTCTCCAAAATCTCGATAAAAATAGGACTGAGGACTCAATTAGGAGGTCAACGACATGGCGCAGCGCGTGGTATTGTTTCCCGACACCAGGGATATTGAGGACATGGAAGGTTGCCGTCTGAGGCCAGGGCGGGCGGTGAAGACGGAATCGCCCGTCCTGGCGCCCACTCTGCCCTGCGAGGGCTCCGCTTGCTACGTGTACGGCTCCGTTTTCAAGTACAGGGGCTGGTATCGTATCTGGCACCAGGCGGTTATCTCAAACTTTGGGGATGCGGTATGTCATTCTCTATCGCGTGACGGGTATATCTGGACGCGCCCGCTCTTCAACAACGGGAAGGACCTGAAGGCCGGGCGCGCGCCTACCGTAAGCACGCTTACCGAGGAGCTGGCCTCCTGGCCCACCCTCTACGCGGGCAAGAACAACATCGCCGCCTGTTTGCACAACCCCGTCGTGATCCCCCCGGACTGCGGCGACCCCTATCCGGGACTCTACAAAATCATGGGCTTCACGAGCCAGGGCCACGTGGCGGGATTTTCCGAAAACGGGCGGCGCTTCCGCTACGTTCCGGAGAACCCCGTCATTCCTTTGACCTGGTACCCCAACCCCAACACGGGAAAGCAGTGGGCCAACGACGTGGGCATCCCCTTTTGGGACGGTGGGCGACGACGTTACGTGGGACTGATCAAGACCTACGAGATAGACGGGGAGGGGAGGACGCGCCGTTGCGTTGGCTACACCGAGAGCCCTGATATGGTGGGCTGGTATCCCGTGGAGACCACCTGGGTTCCTGGCCTGGCGGAGGACGCGATAGCCGCCGCCAAAGGCTTCAAGTGGGCCGACTTCTACGGACTTCCCGCCTTCCCCTATGGAAACGGCTACCTAGGGTTCCTCTGGCTTTTCCTGATCGATCGAGAGCTTCCGAAGGGTACCCACGTGGGCAAGATCGAAGTCTACTTGGCGTGGAGTCAGGATGCTCGTCACTGGGAGCGGATATCGGACGAGCCGTTTCTGGGGAACCCGCCCGATGGGGAATGGGGGTGCTCTATTATCCACACCGCCAGTGTGCCAGTGCGGGAGCGCGACCACGAAAAGGTCTACTTCTCCGGCTGCGACGCCCTTCACGGCGGCTGGGAGGTGGGATTGCCCTCCCTGGGCAAACACCCGGTGTCCATCGGAGTGGCAACCTTGCCGAAAAACGGCTTCTGCCGCCTCTGGGCGGAGGATGGAGGTTTCTCTGTCCCGCTACGGGAGGGGGAGCGCTCTGTGTTGATCACGTTCTCTTCGGACAGGCAGACCCCGGACGGGCGCACCCTCGTCAAGGTGCTTCAGGAGGGTGTCGAGGGTTCCTTGTTCGAGGAAAACGTGAAGGAGGGACAAACGGTCCTTCTCCGCCTGGCGCGAGAGGGAAAACGTCTGCTCCGCGTCGCCTTGCGCGGTTGCGGCGTCTACGCGATAACCCTCAAGGAATGAGGGCAGTGCGCTACACGTCGCAGAGTTTACTTTTTACGTTGATCCTTTTTCCGACGCTGACGTTTTTTTCCTGGGTTTTGACCGCTTCGGTCTTGCTCTACTCCTCCTTCAGCCGTTGGACAAGCAGATGGAGGCGCGGCCCGGAGGGCTGGGGTCGAGCTTCGCCTCACGCCCACCTAATAGCTCTTTCAGGAGGTTTATATGCCAGTTACAATCATATGCGAAAAACAACAAATGATTCTGCCTATACCCAACCTCAATGTCGTTCCGGTTGAGAGTTCGCCGTTGTATTCCACAGTTTTTGACTTGTCACAACACAGCTTAACCCCGCCCGTCTATTGTCATAGAAACGGTCTGTTGTTTACGCATGACAGTATTGACTGGTTAAAAACCATACATAACGAATCTATTGACCTTGTATTTGCCGATCCGCCGTACAACATCAAAAAAAGCGAATTGGGACAAGTTCGAGTCACAGGAGCGGTATATTGAATGGTCACCCTAAAATGAGAGCAAATTCAACACTACATCAAAAGGTACCTGGCTAGAAACAAGTCAAGCGGCTTATTAAAGTCCTTGCTTGTATCCAGTGCTTCCATTGCGAGTCGGGCCCCT
>JAITGK010000072.1 GCA_031280635.1 Synergistaceae bacterium | reverse complement strand
AGCCTCTCCATGGCGCCCATCAAGCGTTTCACGGAGCGTATACTTTCCTCGGGAAAAGCCGCGGCGCGGTTCCATGCTTTACGTCCAACCAGTATCTCCTTTCCGTCGAAACTCACCACTGACGGCACAATGCCGTTGCCGTCCACAAGTATCGTATGAGGCCTTCCCTCCTTTAGAACAGAAATACACGAATTGGTCGTCCCCAGGTCAATACCGTAAATTTCTCCCATAGTCCTTGGGCCTCTCTCTCCTATTCTATTCTATATTCTATGCTTTCAGCCGCTTCCGAAAGAAGCTCGTCCAATTCCAAACACATGGTTTCCTCCACCAGGAGGGAGGCAAAACTCAAGGCGTTAAACTCCTCGGTAGGCTTTAGCTCTTTTCGATCCCCCCATAAATACCCTGCCATCTCTAGAGGCGTGCTATCCGATCTGATTTTGTGGAACATTTCTTCAACGAATTCTTCATCAAGCGTCACATACTGGTAGGCGCGGCGGATGGACGCGAATTTGTCTGGGAAATGCTCAGGGGGATAGCGGCGCACGAGGGTCAAGTAGGCCTTGCGCGCTTCTTCTGGGTTCGTGTCGCGCCTAACGCGCAACGTGTCGTAAGCCGACTCAAGCATGGTAATCTCCCTCCCATAGCGGATTACACAATAAAGAGCCAACAGCTCTAATTTAAACCCCACCGATCCCAAAATCGCTGAATCGGGTTTCGCCAGGCGCTATAGGCTCTTCTTCCGAAGCTGCCTGACTGGGTTTCTCGAACTCACCCAAACGGGCCTCGCCGGACTCTATAGGCGGTTTTTCTGTCATGGCCTGACTGGATTTCCCGACCTCGCCGGGTTGAAACTCACCGAAACGGGTTTCGCCAAGCGCAATGGGTTCTTCAGCCTCAACCTGACGGGGTTCTTCGATCATGTTGGACTCAAACTTGCCAGGCGCTGCGCGAGGTTCTTCCAGTTGCCCCGCCAAGCGCCGATTGACGATAACTATGGCGTACCGCAGCACTTTACCATTCAACAAAAAGCCTGGGCTGACGATCTCCAGGACGGCGTTTTCAGGGTAGGACGGGTCGAAATTCGCGCCACAGGTCTCGTGGATTTCCGCGTCGAAGTCTACGCCCGTTTCTTCCACAAGGGACAGGCCAAAGCACTCCATCAAGTCCGTGAGCTTGCCATAAAGAACGTCAGAGGTGGGGGAGCCCTTGGGATACGCCAGAACGAAGTTCTCCACCAGGGCCATAACGGCTTCTAGGGGGGGAGATAGTTGCGGACGCTCCAGAATGTCAAGGGTTTTTTGCTGCTGTTCGAGAAGGGATTCAAGAGCCGCCTGACGCCGGCGCTCCTGCCTCATAGCCTGGTGTGAGTTTTCCTCCAGCTTTGAGAGACGTTCATTCAGGCTCGAAAGGAGGTTCTCGAAGTTAGAAAGGCGATCCGCCTCCAACTTCAAGAGGCGCGCATCCACGCCCAAGAAAAGGTTCTCGAAATTAGCAAAGCGGTTCGCCACGTCGGAAAAATATTTTTCTAACAAAGATTTTTCCCGCGCGGCCGTTTCCGATGAGATTTTTTGCACGTCCAACGCGATGGAGCGTCTCAGTTTCTCTGCTTTCTGATCTTTTTTCTTTTTAAAAAACTTGAAGAATCCAAACATCGAGACGTTCCTCCTCTTGCGAACTCTCGCCACGATAAAAAAGGTTCAGGCTTCGAATACCTGAACCTTTACTGTCAATGGAGCCGACTTGCGGATTTGAACCCGTGACCCCCTCCTTCTTTATGTATTGAGTAACAAGAAGGATTATACCAGATAGGGTGCGAAATAATGCAAGTCAGACTCACCCAATCTTATGTTCAGTCGCTCAAGCCTGATGGAGAGGCGCATTGGATGCGCGACGCGGTTGAAAATAAGCTACTCCTTTACCTTGGGAGAAAAGGGAAAAAAACCTGGTACGTTGATTATACACGTCCGAACGGGAAGCGCGCTTACCACAAGATTGGGTTGGCTCCTGACATTATTACACTGTGGCTATTGCCCACGATAAAGCCCGCGAATTTTTAGCGCGCCGAACTTTATAGGTAAAGATGCGGCGCCCAAACCCAACGCAAAAACCACACTGAAGGAGCTTATCGACGGCCATTATGCTCCCTGGGTCATTGAACACAGACGTATTGAATACGCAACTCTAACTTAGTCATTTGAGGAATTTTTTCGGAATTCTTGGCTTTCCCCGTCACAAGAATAACTGTAGAGGCCATTGAACAATGGCGTATTATAGCGGGTTGCACAATCATGCGCAGAAATAAGAGACCAAAAGCCGGACGTAAACGGTAAAAACTTCGCGCATAAAAGAGCCAACGGCTCTAAAAAACGACATGAAAAAGGCACGAAAGCCTCGTCACTTAATCGACAAGTGACTGCATTAAGAGCCGCGATTAACTAGAGAGTCAAGCGCGGAATTGTCGAGAAAAATTCAACGACGGAATTAGAGCGACTACTCGAAAAAATTCGATATTTGTCTCCTGAAGAGCGAGCTTGTCTTTTCGCCGCGTTGGGCACGCAGGTATTATGGCGGTTTGCATAATCATACGCAAAAATAGAAGCCAAAAACCGGATATAAACGGCAAAAACTTTGCACAGAAAAGAGCGAACCGCTATAATATTAAAGATAGAACTTGTAACTTGGAACTTGCGGAAAAGAGGCAACAACTTTACAGAAAGAGGTGCACATGGATGATGGATGTTAAGGAGCGCGCGAAGGCGAACAACGGGAAGGTCATAGAGTGGCGGCGCCACATCCACGCTAACCCGGAGCTGGGGTTCGAAACGGTGAAGACAGCGGCCTACGTGGTCGAGAAGCTCAGAGAGATGGGCGTGGAGAAGATACGCGAGGGTGTCGGGAAAAGCGGGGTGGTGGCCTTGATCGAGGGGAAAAAGCCGGGCAAGGTGCTGGGCATCCGCGCCGACATGGACGCGCTGAACATGGAGGAGCAGACAAACCTCCCCTTCGCCGCCAAAAACAGGCGCATGCACGCCTGCGGACACGACGCCCATACAGCTATGCTTTTGGGCGCGGCGAAGCTCCTAATGCAGTACCGCGACGAGCTGAAGGGCGCAGTGAAGCTGATCTTCCAGCCCTCCGAGGAGAACGGCCTAGGCGGTCCCGCCATGATCGAGGACGGCGCGCTGGAAAACCCAAAAGTGGACGGCGTTGTTGGTCTGCACACCGGCAATCTCTGGAAAGGCGCGCAGGCCGGGGAGATCGGCTACCGCTTCGGACCCATGATGGCGGCCACGGACTGGTTCACCGTTACCTTTCACGGAAAGGGCGGGCACGGCGCGACGCCTCACCTCACCGTTGACCCCATCTCCATCGCCTGTCAGGTTCAGACAGCGCTCCAGACGATCGTCAGCCGCGAAACCAACCCGCTGGGGTCGGCCATCGTCTCCGTCTGCATGATTCAAGGAGGGACAGCCGACAACATCATCGCTCCCTCCTGCGTCATACGAGGAACGCTCCGCACCTTGACGCCCGAAAGCCGCAAGTACGTGCAGGAGCGCTTCGCGCGGATATGCGAGGACGTGGCCCGCGCCATGAGGGGTAGCGCGGAGGTGTCGATCCGCGAGGCGCCCCCCGCTCTCATCAACGACCGGGGCATGACGGAGAAGTTGATCAAAGCCGCCTCTGAAATCGTGGGGGCTGACCACGTCCATGAAGTCTATGAGCCCTCTATGGGCGGCGAGGACATGGCCTTCTTCATGGAAGAAGCGCCGGGGACGTTCTTCTTCCACCCCGCCACCTTTGGCGACGAGCGGGATTACCCGCACCATCACCCCAAGTTTGACCTGAACGAGGACGTCTTCTGGACTGGCCCCGCCACCTTTGTCCAGTTTGCTCTGACGTGGCAGTGAGAAGCGCGCGGGCGCTTTGCCAGCGCGAAGGTGGAGCGGCCTTTATCTGGCTGCTCCGCTTTTCAGCCACTCCGCAGCCTCCTCTTTGCTGTGGAGCTTTCCCTTTCCCACCGCTACGTCCAGCTCCTCCAAAATCCTCCCAACCTGAGGGCCTGGGGAGAGGCCGAGAATTTCCATCACGTCGTGGCCGTCGAGCCATCGCTTGGAGGACGTCGCAAGCCTCTCCCGCACCTGGAAAAAGAGCTTCCGGGCGGCCAGAATGCCCTCCCCCGAGCCCATGGATCCCCTGGCGTCGCAGAGCGCCAAGTCAAAAAGCGTCTCCGTTAACTCCTTACCCAGCTTTCGGAGCAGCTTCACACAGGTACGCTCCGTGAAGCACCCACCAGGGATCATGTGGAGCCGTACCAGGGCGGCGACCCCAGAAGCGGTCTTAGCGGGAACGGCCCAGGCGCTCAACGCCTCCAGCGCCACCTTCTCGCCGGCTTCCTCGTGGCCAAAAAAACAGGTATGCCCGTACTTGGGATGAGGCCGGGCGGTCCGCGGCTTGCCCGTGTCGTGGAACAGCGCGGCCAGCGCTAGAAGGGCCTCTTCCCCCTTGGGGCGACAGGTTCTTTGCACCTCGGCCATCACGCGGAAAGTGTGCGTCAGCACGTCGCCCTCAGGGTGAAAGAAGGGAGGCTGGAGCACGCCCCGCATCGCCTCGACCTCAGGGAGCACCATGGGAAGCAGGGAATAGTCCTCCAGCATCGTCAAAAAATCGTGAGGACGTGACGCGAAGCCCTTCAAAAATTCCTTTCCATAGCGTTCCCTGGGAATGGCGGCCAGCGGGTGCGGGTGTTCTGATATGAAATTTTTTGTCGTCGCCTCCGTGTCGGAGTCGATGGCGAAGCCCAGCGCGCAGGCCAGGCGCAGCAGCCGCAGCACGCGCACTGAGTCGGCCTCGTAGGGCAGCGCCGGGACGGGCACTAGGCGTAGAACGCGTTCTCGAACGTCCCGCGCCCCGCCAAAGGGGTCGATAAGGCCGCCCTCGGAGTCCATGGCAATGGCGTTCACCGTGAAGTCGCGACGCTCCAAGTCTTTTTGGATGGAGCCCCCCGTCAGCAAAGCGATCTCCACGCTTTTGCCTGACACAACCGCACTGACGGTGCGGAACGGAGGCTTGCCCACCACCGTGCCGCCCACCTTCGCCACAACCCCCTCCGCGCTGGCCTCCCCGCACACCACGTCTACGTCCGAGGGCTCGCGTCCCAGAAAAAAGTCCCGCACCACACCCCCTACAAGCCAGGATTTTTCGATGCCCCTGCGTTTCAGCTCTTCGAGAAGCCCGATGAATTGTTCCATGTCCGCACTCTCTCCTTGCCCCACTATGGAGCCGTTGGCTCTTTTATGAACAAAACTTTTGCGGTAATTATGAGCTCTTTACACGCCGTTTGACGTTCATAAGTACGCAAATCGCTATAAAGACGATATATTCCATGTAGAAAACGTTTTTTTACATTACAAATTTTTACCTTAGAACCTATGCTCTTACATTATAGTCCAGTAATTTTCACAATTTTTGGGAGGGATATGCGCAATGTTGGTGACAAAAGAGCAAGTGCTTTTGGATTTTCAGAACCTCCTTGGCAAGGACCGGGTTCTGACCGACGAGGAGTCTTTGAAATTTGGCGAGGGATACAACCGTACCTACGCCAAAGCTCATGGGGTATATGCCAACCCTCTGCCTATTTGCATTTTGAACGCGGCCTCCGCCTCAGAGATCTCCAAAGTCATGAAGTACTGCAACGACAACGACGTGTACGTGATCCCCAGGACGGGCAACTCCTCCTCCGAGAGCCTGCTTGAGGTCCGCAACGAGTCCACCGTGATTTTGGACGCCTCCATGATGAACAAGATCATAAAAATAGATGAAGAAAACATGGTGGCAACCTGCGAGTGTGGTGTTCCGTTGGAGCGCCTTGAGAACCTGGTGCGCGAAAAGGGCCTGACCACGGGTCACGGGCCTCAGAGCCTGCCCATGGCCGACCTGGGCGGCTTGGTGGCCACGCGTAGCATCGGCCAGTTCTCCACCTACTACGGAGGTATCGAGGACTTGGTGTGCGGGCTCGAAGCGGTGATGCCCAACGGCGAGGTCGTGCGTATCCGCCCCGTTCCGCGCCGTTCCAGCGGCCCCGACCTTCGCCATTTGTTCATCGGGGGCGAGGGCGCTTTTGGCTTCATCAGCGAGGTCACGGTCAAGCTCTTCCCCTTCTACCCCAACGACATGTGGATGGGCGGCTACAAGATGAAGAACATGCACGAGGGTTTCAAGGCCCTGCACACGATCATGATCAAGGGCTACAAGCCGTCGGTGGTGCGCCTCTACGACAAGGCCGACATGGACTACAACTTCGGCAGCGTCAAGATGAAGGACGACGAAGCGTTCATGTTTTTCGTGTGCGAAGGCCCCGCTGAGATCGCGAAAATCACCGGCGAAAAAATTCACGAGATCTCCGTGGCGGCCGGTGGCGAGTACATCGGCAAGGAGGCGGTGGAGCACTGGATGGTGCACCGCAACGACCTTTGCAAGCGCTACGGCAACCCCAAAACAGCCCAGGAATTTCGCGAGACCAAGACGATGTACGCCACCACTGAAATCTCGGCCAGTTGGACCGACATCGTCAAAATATACGACGACGTCATGAAAAACGTCACCCCTAAGTTCCCCAACCTGGTCATGCTGGGCGGCCATGTGTCGCACAGTTACATCAATGGTACCAATATCTACTTCGTCTACCGTCTGAAGTTGAACAGTCCGGAGACCGCCAACGACGAGCACTCCGAGCTGGTGTTCGCCATCTGCCACGAGGTGCTGAAGTACCCCTCCGGCGGCTGCGTGCACCATCACGGCATGGGCAAGCGCCGCGTGCGCTTCGCGAAGCGGGAGCATGGGACTTCCTACCCCTTGATGGTGGCCTTGAAGGACATGATGGACCCGCGTTACATCATGAACCCCGGCGCCTTGGTCGAGCACCGCAGGGACAGCCGGCTCCAAACAGGCATTCGCATGGACATCCTAGAGCAGTAGAGTCGGTATTGTCATGCCATATGTGGGCGTAAGCACGACTTTGTCGCTGAAGCAGGAGCAAAAGGACGCCGTAGCGCGGGAGCTGGGCCAGGTCATTCCCCTGATTCCGGGCAAGACGGAAGCTGTCTTGATGGTGGACGTGGCGGACAACCACACCATGTACTTCAACGGCAAAAAAATGGAGCGCTGCGCGTTCGTGGATGTGCGCTGCTATAAGTCCGCGCCTTTTGAGCAGAACAAGGCCTTCACCGAGGCCGTGTATAAACTGCTCAAAAACGCCGCCGGGCTGGAGGCCGAGGAAGTATATGTCAGCATCTCCGAGCTGCCAGTCTGGGGGGCCAAGGGTTCGTTGAAGTGACCCGCGTCATGGGCCACGGGCCCCGCGCGAACGCGTGTTGAATTCATATTCAAGGGAGGTCTGTAATAATTGAAGGTTTTGATTACGGGAGGACTGGGGTTTATCGGAACATACGCGGCAAACCGTCTGCTGTCGCTGGGGCATGAGGCGGTGACCTTCGACACGCTGGCCGGGTCGTCTCCAGAGGTCGCGGAGCTGTTGAAGGGCACGGAGCACTTTCGCGGTGATCTGCTGAATCCAATGTCCCTCTTCGAGGCGGTGAAGAAACACAAAGTGGACAGTATCATGCACTTGGCAGCCCTGCGCAACCTGGACAGCCAACGCAATCCCTACCTGGCCTTCCGACTCAACTGCGAGGGCGCCATCAACTGCTACGAGGCCGCCAGGGTGTTCGGCCTGGAGCGGGTCGTCTTTGCCAGTTCCAGCGCCGCAGTCGCTCCCAAGGATTTTTACGATCCCCTCGGATTCGAAGAACTACCCGACAATCCGCCGCTGAGGCCCATCAACGTCTACGGCGTCACCAAGGCCTTCGACGAGATGATGGGCAAGGAGTACAGCGTGGTCTACGGCCTGAGCGTCGTGGGGGTGCGTTTGGCGCTGATCTACGGCCCTGGGAAAAAGGCCGGCTCGAAGACCAGCGGGTGGAACGACCTGATTGAGCGCTCCATTCAAGGCGAGCCCATGACCCAAAGCCGCCTTAGCGACCTGCAGGTCAGCATCAACTACGCGAAGGACGCAAGCGAGGCAGCGGTGTGCGCCGTCACCGCGAAAAACCCTCCATCGGCCACCTACAACTGCACGGGGCACTGCGTGACTTCTACCCAGTTCTGCGAGGCCATCCGCCGCGTCATCCCGAAGGCCAACATCACGCTGGTAGACGACGGGGCGAAACCCGCTACTCACGGCAGGTTTGACACGCGGCGCGCGAAGGAGCACCTGGGATACTCGCCGGTTTACTCCCTGGAACAGGGGATCGAGGACCATGTAAAAATTTTGTCCAAATAGCGTGTAAAAAGCTCATAACTCTCAGTTGATATAGCGGGTTGCGCAATCACGCACAAAAATAAGAGACCAAAAGCCGGATATAAACGGTAAAAACTTTTCGCATACATAAAAGAGCCAATGGCTCTAGGGAAGGGATGGCCCTTAAGGAGGAAACGGCTCTAAGGAAGGAGGGATGCCAACGGTCTCTTTACCTTGTTGGCTGCGCTGTAACAGAGGGAAGGCGTAATCACGATTGGACACAAGGAATGAGGAGGACGATGTTGTAATGAAGGGATTCGCGAAGTTGGAGACGGCAATAACAATTGTGGCGTTGCTGGTGTTTTCGAGCTGTACGGGCACGGTATTCGCGGCGGATGACGACGTCATTCGCATCGCGGTGGTGGGGCCGCTGACGGGTACTCTGGCCTTCGGCGGCAACGAGGTGAAGAACGCTATAGAGCTGGCCGTGGAGAAAAGAGGCGTGGCGCTTGGCAAAAAAATTGAGTTCGAAGCCGCCGACGCGGCTGACTCCGCCCAGTCCATCTCGGAGTTCGAGCGGTTGTACGCCAAGGGGTTCCGTATTTTCATGGGGAGCTACGGCACTTTCTCCGACCTGGCCGTGCAGGCCAAAGTGGACGAGTACGGCGCCATCATGATGTCCGCCGCGGGCTGGGCCAATGAGTACACCGAACACAAGATCAAGAACTACTTCCACTGGACGCCGCGCGTGGCCGTGTTTGGCGCCCGTCTTGGAGAGTACATGCCTGAATACGCCAAGAAGTACCTGGGCATTGAGAAGGACAAGCTCAGAGTTGCCTTGATATGGGCCTCGAACTATGAATACGTGGCGGTCGCGGCCAGAGAAGGCTTGAAAGCCGCCGGCATTACCCCCGTGTACGAGGAAGGCTATCCCATAGACCGCAAGGACTTCACCGCCCTCATAGCCAACCTTCAGACCAAAAAGGTGGACGTGGTGGTTCCCTGCCAGGGTTCGGCCGACGGCGTTCCTTTTCGCAGAAAAATGGTGGAGATGGACTACAAGCCGCCCCTGCTGTTCGCCATGGGCCTGATCTACGACCAACCCGACTTCGGCAAACAGGGCCCTGACATCGTGGACGGGTGCGTTGTCATGTCCTACACCCACCCTTTTATCAGACGGGATGGAGCTCCAGGTCTGGAGGATTTCGCCGAGAGCTACAAGGCCAAGCACGGCTGGTACCCGCTTACCCACGCCACGCAGACCTACGCCGCCACGCTCTTCATGCTGGACATGATCGAAAAAGCCGGCGCCTACGACGTGGACAAAATCCGCGAGGCTATTGAGGCCGCCGACGTCCCGAAAGGCAAATACCCCAACTACTGGGGCGTCAAGTTCGACGAGCATCATAGAAACGTGGGCGCGGGCGACCCGTTGGCCATCGGTCAGTGGCAGAAAGGCGCCCTCGTCACTGTGGGCACGGAGGAGATTGCCGTCGGCAAGCCCATCATTCCGTGGGATCCGTCCAAGCTCCAATAACCTTTGTACGGGAGGCTGATTGAAGATGAAGGCAAAATGGCTTGCGCTTGTACTGTTCGTATTGGCGTTGTTGTTTCCCGCCAGGACGACCTCGGCGGCGGACGACGTGATTCGCGTCGCGGTTGTGGGTCCGCTCACTGGCATATCCGCTTTTGGCGGCAACGAGGTGAAGAACGCCATAGAGCTGGCCGTTGAGAAAAGGGGCGCGGCGCTCGGTAAGAAGATCGAGTTTGAGGCCGCTGACGCCTCGGATCCCTCTCAGGCCAAATCGGAGTTCGAGCGCCTGTACGCCAAAGGACACCGGATTTTCATCGGCTCGTATAGCGCCTTCGCCGACCTCACGATACAGGGAGAGGTCAATGAGTACGGCGCGATCCTCATGTCTGCCGCCGCCTGGGCGAACGAGCTCACCGCTCACAAGATCAAGAACTACTTTCACTGGACGCCGCGCGTGGATGTATTTGGAATCCGCCTTGCGGAGTACATGCCCGCCTACGCCGAGAAGTACCTGGGCGTCAAGAAAGAAAACCTCCGGGTTGGCCTGATCTGGAACGCCAACGTGGAGTACGTGGCGGTGGCGGCGCGCAACGCGCTGAAAGCGGCGGGGATCAGCCCCGTGTTCGAGGAGGGTTACCCAGTGGACCGCAAGGACTTCACAGCTCTTGTGGCGAACCTGCAAAGCAGCCAAATCGATGTGCTGGTACCCTGCCAGTACTCCGTGGACGGCCCTCCTTTCCGTAGAAAAATGGTGGAGATGGGCTATGAGCCGCCCATGTTGTTCGCCATGGGTATGATCTACGACCAGCCCGACTTCGGCGCCCTGGGCGCGGAGGTTGTCGACGGCTGTATCGCCCTGTCCTACACGCACCCCTTCATCAAGCGCGACAACGCTCCCGGCCTCGCCGAGTTCGCCGAGACCTACAAGACAAAGCACGGCTGGTACCCCCTTACCCACGCCACGCAGACCTACGCCGCCACGCTCTTCATACTAGACATGATTGAGAAGGCGGGCGCTTATGACGTGGACAAAATCCGCGAGGCCATCGAGGCCGCCGATATTCCTAAGGGCAAATATCCCAACTACTGGGCCGTGAAGTTCGACGAGCACCATAGAAACGTGGGCGCGGGCGACCCATTGGTTATCGGGCAGTGGCAGAATGGCGCCCTCGTTCCCGTAGGCACGGAGGAGATCGCCGTCGGCAAGCCCATCATCCCGTGGGACCCGTCCAAACCGCGGTAGGGCTGTCGCAAGGGTCAAATTGAAACGGGGCTGGGCGCCTTCTGTCCCGCCCCGCCTTAGGGGGAATGGACTGTGAGCTGGGCGATGTGGGTCACTACGGTGATCAGCGGCCTGTGTACCGGCAGCCTGTTCGGTTTGGTATCGGCCGCGTTTTCTTTTCAGATCGGCGCGTTGCGGATGTTGAACTTCGCTTATGGCGCGTTTGTGATGATCGGCATGTATCTCATGTACGGCGGCATACATTATCTGGGATGGCACATCGCTGTAGTCGTGCCGGTTCTGGTCATTTTCTATTTTTTCGCCGGCTGTTTCCTGCGCGCCACGCTGCTCAAGAGGGTTCTTCCAAGTGTGCAGATCATCGTTACAGCCGGTATCTCACTCGTGGTGGAAAGTCTCGTGCTCTACACCGCCGGCGCCATGCCGCGGAGCCTTTTTTCGGGCATTCTGCCAGCGTGGAGGTTTGAGCTTTTCGGGCACGGGCTCGTGGTGATCAACATGCTGAACGTTCTTACGTTTGTCGTTTCGACCGTGGTGCTGCTAGGGTTTTCCATGTTTTTGAAGCGAACGTGGCTTGGCATGACGATCCGCGCCGTCGTTCAGCAGAAGGAAGCCGCCTCTCTGATGGGCATCGACGCCGAGAAGATCATCAACATTGGCTTCGGCATCAGCTTCATCATGACCTCCATCGCCTCCATCATCATCTCGCTGCAGTTCGTGCTAGAACCAAGCGCGGGGCACTACTACCAGCTCATCGGCTTTCTGGTGTGCGTCATCGCCGGTATCGGCAACCTGAAGGGCGGGTTCTTCGCTGGGCTGCTGGTGGGCCTGATCTCCACGGTGGTGAGCGTTTACATCGCCGCGTGGCATGACCCGATCATCTTCGTCCTCTTCGTTTTTGTTCTCATTTACCTGCCCCATGGCGTGTTCGTCTCCAAAAAGAGCCTCACCCGTGCGGTATAGGAGGAAAATCAGGTGCACAACACAGACATAAAATGGATCAGCCTGAAGAGCGCCTTTGTGTGCGCCTTGATGATTCCGGTGCTTCTCATTCCGTATCTCTACAAAGGCGGCGCCGCGATGCTGCCAATGCACCTGGTCATCATGGTGTCGTCCTATATCGCCCTGGCGCAGACCTGGAACATCCTGTCGGGCCTCGCCGGGATGTTTTCCCTGGGGCACGCGACCTTTTACGGTCTTGGCGGGTACGCCATGGCCATCGGCATGATGAAGTTCAACGTGCACCCGTTCGTGGGCTTTGTCGCCGGTATCGCCCTGTCGGCCGCCTTCGGTCTGCTGTTGGGAGCTATCAGCTCGAAGCTGACCGGCTTTTACTTCACCATGTCCACCATCGCCCTTCTTCAGGTGCTTCACACCGTCGCGATACAATGGGCCCCCATGACCAACAGCATCAATGGGGTGAAGATCATCCGCCCCATCGTGCCGCGGGTGGTGTTTTTCTACACGGCCATAGCCATGGCGGCGGCTGTTTCCCTGTTTTTTGTGTATCTGCGGCGCTCCCGCATGGGCAGCATGTTCGTCGCTATCCGCGAGAACGTTCACCTAGCCCGGTCTCTTGGCGTAAACATCGTGCGGTACAAGACCACCGCCTCCGTCATTGCCGCGTCGATAGCCGCGGTGGTGGGCGCGTTCATCACCTACTACGTCCAGGTGGTGGACCCCACCTACATGTCGGCCCTCGTATCGCAGAGGCTCATCATGGTCACCATCATCGGCGGCGTAGGTCACGCCTGGGGTCCCGTCTTGGGCTCCGTCCTGATACTGCTTGAGGAGTTCATCCGCGGCTCGTTCGGAGCGAGGTACGCGCCCCTGGCCACGGCTCTGTTTGGTCTCATCCTGATCGTCTGCATGTTGTGGAAGCCCGACGGCATTGTCAGCATCAGGCTGAGACGCTCTTTCGACATGGCGCGCGCGGCGCTCACACCCCAAAAGAGCGCGCCGGAGGGGAAGTAACCAGCCATGTTTTTCGAGATCAAGGGCATCACGAAACGCTACGGCGGCCTGGTGGCCAACTCCAACGTCAACCTGCACGTGAACGAATATGAAATCGTGGGCCTGATCGGACCGAACGGAGCGGGCAAGTCCACCCTGTTCCAGATCATTGACGGCTTCGTGAGACCGGACGCGGGGGAGATTCTTTTTAAAGGGCAGAACTTGACCAAGCTGGTGACCTCTAAGATCAACAAAACGGGGGTGGCCTGCACGTTTCAACACGCGCAGCTTTTCCCTCAGCTGGACGTGCTGGAGTCCGTGATGATAGGCGCGTACTGCCGCGCCTATGACAAGGCCACGGCGCTGCGGGAGGCCCGGAAGCTCATCGCCTTCACGGAGCTGGAGGGGAAGGAAAGCACCCGGATAGACAAACTGACCATGTTCGACCGCAAACGAGTGGAGCTGACGGCCGCTCTGGCCACGCAGCCCGATATTCTGTTGCTAGACGAACTCTTCGCCGGGCTGAACTCCTCTGAGGTCTCGGAGATGGTGGAGCTAACCCGCCGGATTCATCAGGAGATGAAAATGACGTTTTTGATCATCGAACACGTCATCAAGGTGATTATGAGCATGTGCCAGCGAGTATACGTGCTGGACTACGGCAAGATCATCGCGGAATGCAAACCGGAGGAGCTCTCGAAAAACCCGCTGGTGGTCAAGGCGTATTTGGGGGAAGAGTACGATGCTTCTTGAGATCTCGAATCTGGGTGTTGTGGTAGATGGGCTTCGGGTGCTGGAGGGGATCAGCATATCCTTCGACGAGGGACGGCTGATCGCGGTGGTGGGAGCCAACGGCGCTGGGAAAAGCACCCTTTTGCGCGCTATATCAGGCCTCGATAAGCCTCATACTGGGAAAATAGAGTTCGAGGGTCGGGACATCACGGGTTGGCCGCCTAAGGCGGTGGCCGAGCTAGGCGTTTCCATGGCGCCGGAGGGCAAAAAGCTGTTTTATGAGATGACGGTCGTGGAGAACTTGAAGATCGGCGCCTACCGGTTTAGGAATGACCCAGCCCGCATCACCAAGAACATCGATCGCATAGTAGGGCTTTTTCCCGTGCTGGGGAAGAACCGTAACCGTATCGCGGGAACCTTCAGTGGCGGTGAGCAGCAAATGCTCACCATCGCCCGCAGCTTGATGAGCGAGCCCAAACTGCTTATGATCGACGAGCTCTCCCTAGGGCTCGCTCCCATCGTTGTGGACACCCTGATGCAGACCGTAAAGCAGCTGAACCGGGAGGGAACCAGCATCCTCCTGGTGGAGCAGAACATCAACCAAGTGCTGAAAATCGCTGACTATGGCTACGTGATCGAGAACGGAGAGCTGGCCTTGGAGGGAACCGGGGAGGCGTTGCGCAACAACGAGCACGTGAAGGTGGCTTATCTTGGGCTTTAGCGGGACACGAAAAGGCGGGAAAGACTACGTCCTGGTACTGGACGAGGGCACTACGGGAACGAAGGCCTTCGTCTTCGACGAGAAATTGAACATCGTCTCCCGCGGTTATCAGGAGCTCACGCTCTACAGCACCAGCGATGGACGGGCCGAGCTGGACAGCGAGGAGATATTCCTCAAAAGCGTGGAGGTCTGCCGGGACGCGATACGGAACGCCGGCATAGGCGCGGACCAGATCGCTTGTATGGGCATTGACGCCCAGCGCTCCACCATGGTCGTTTGGGAAAAAGACACCGGAAAGCCCTATGAAAGGGCCATTTCTTGGCAGGATACCCGCGTCGGCTTCATGACGGAGCGCCTCCAACGGGACGGAATGCTGGACTTTGTCTTCCGAAACCTGGGGCGTAGCGTGGCGAGATGCAGCTTATTTCTGGTTAAGTGGATGTGCGAAAACATCGAGGGCTTCCACCAGCGCCTTGTGAAGGGGGATTTGCTCTACGGCTCCGTGGATACGTGGCTGGTGTACCGCCTGACGGGGGGTCGGAGCTACCGCACCAGCATCGACCACGCCGCGTTGAACGGAATGGCGGACATTCACCACTTTGCCCTGCCCGAAAAACTTTTCGACTACCTGGAACTGCCCGTTGCTCAACTCCCGGAAGTCAAGGACAACGCGGACTTTTACGGCGTCACGGAAAAAAGCCTTTTCGGCGCGGAGATACCCATTACGGGGGTGATCGCGGACCAACACGCCTCTCTTTTCGCGCAACGCGTCATCCACCCTGGCGACTGCAAGTGCACCAACGGCACGGGGGCGTTCATCGATCTGAGCATCGGCCACCAAAGCCGCCTGCCCACCCTCAGCCATTCGATACTGCTGACCTGGCGTTTGCGAGGCGCGCCCTCCTACGTGGCGGAGTGCTACGCCATGACTACGGGTACTTTTCAGCGGTGGCTCAAAAAGCTCTTCGGCCTGAAAAGCTATAGGGAAATCGACGAGCTGGCCGCCAGCGCGCCGGACTCCCAAGACGTACTCGTCCTGCCGGTGCTGTTCGGCCTGATCCACCCGAAACGCGACTCCGGTATGCGGGGCATGATCTTGGGACTGTCGGAGTCGTGCGGGAGGGAGCATATCATGAGGGCCACGTTGGAGGGCATCGCGTTTCTTATCCGCTATATCTCCAGCGCGATGGCCAAAGACCTGGGGATCGAGATCAACGACATGCGGATAGACGGAGGCCTGGCTAGCAGCGATATCTTTTGCGACATCCTCGCGTCTGTCGTCCGGCATGACCTGAAGCGCCCCTCCGTGGTGGAACTGACGGCTCTGGGAGCGGCGGAGATCGCCGGAATGCAGAAGGGCCTCTGGGACGAGAGCGCCTTCGACTCCCTGCGCCAGCTACGGGTATTTTCGCCTCAGCTGGAGGCCGCGCGGAGGTATGAAAAACAGTTTGACGCCTGGCGCTCCGCCCTAGAGAGAGCGGCGACGGTATAGCGGAAAGGAAAAGGATTTTGCTTCGATTGCTTGTTTGCTTCAAAACGGCTTACAACCTGGACGACGTGACGGCCGAGGAGTGGAACCTCTGCCTTCAGGATGGGCAGAACCCCGTGTTTCTGAAAAAGGCCCTTTGCGCCTATGACGAGTCGGCGCTGGAACTGGCGCTCCGGCTGGCGGATGGCGCGAGGGAACGGGGAGAGGACGCGGAGCTGACCGCCCTCACCATTGATGATGAACTCCCAGAGCTGACGGTAAAGAACCTGTTTGCGGTGGGGTACTCTCATGTGAACTATGTGCCCTGCGCGGAGGACCTGCGTTTCCGCCCGGACTTAACAGCCGCCCTGATCCGCGGCTGCGTCCGGCGCGCGGGGGACGGGTTCGACCTCATCCTCACCGGTCAGCAGGCCAACGTGGGGGACAACGGGCAGACGCACCTTCTGACCGCCGAGGCCCTGGGGCTTCCCTGCGTGCTTAACGTGACCGACGCTTCTTATGAAAAGTACGGGCTACGCGTTTTCAGCCTCGTGGACGAGGGAGTCCTGGAGCAGACCTTGACGGGACGCGCGGTGTTGGGGGTGGGGAACGCGCTACACCCCTACCTGCGGGTGGCTACTTTGCGGGAGCGGATGAGCGCCTCCCAAAAAAACGCGCTCGAAATTTCCCCAGAGCTTCTCTTGCCCACTGGAATGGAGCGCCGGAAACCGATGGTGGAACTGAGGGGCCTCGTTCGGGAAAAGGCGCAGAGGGACTGCCGGTTCATCAAGGGCGGGAGCGCGGGGGAAAAGGCCCGTTTGCTTTATGAGGCCTGCATTAAAGTTCACACCGAAGAGGCGTTACGGTCATGAAGGTCGCCGTTGTAGCCTTCGCGCCGCGAGAACTTCCAAACTTTCTCGTTCAGGCGCGTTCCCTTTTGACTTGCGCGGCGTGTTTCGCGCCACAGCAGGTGGAGCTGTGGCTGCTAGGAGACCTCGACGAAAACACCGAAAAAAACATCTCCCTGTCCGTGGACGCGGTCTGCCAGGTGGCGCCTGGTGAGCTGGGGCGCGTTTATACAGCGGAGGAGTGGATTCCCGCACTGGAGCGGCTGTACCGCCTGCGGCGCCCGCAGGTCGTCCTGTTTCACGGGAACCTTTCTGGCAGTGAACTGACGGTACGCCTTGGTGTGCGCCTTGGAGGAAGCTTCATGACCGAGATCACAGAGGTCGCGTTTGAGGAAAACGGCGTGACCCAAAACGGCGTAGCCCAAAACGGCGTAGCCGTCGCTCGTTCCGTCTATGGCGCCAACCTGAAGGCCGTGTTCGCCTTGAACACCGAGCCCTATGTCCTCTCGACCGCCAAGGGAGCATTTACCCTTTTAGCGTCCGCCCCTTTTGGGAAAAAACAGGAAAACGCCATTTTGCCCGAATGGGTTGTGCTGAACGAACGGATGCCCGCCTGGCGCGTGGGACCCCGACTGCACTGGGAGGAGACGGAGACGGGTTTCGAGACGGCCCGGATCGTGGTTGCCGGCGGCAGAGGCGTTGGAGGCGTGGAGAACATGGAACGCCTGCGCCGAATTGCGGCGCTGCTGGGGGGCAAGCTGGGGGGCACGCGCCCCGCGGTGCTGGACGGCTGGTTGAGGCACAAAGACTTGATCGGCGCATCAGGGAACGTCACGCAGCCAAAGCTCTGCTTGTCTATGGGAGCCTCCGGATCGGGGCCTTTTATGGCGGGCGTGGAGAAAAGTCGGATCTTGGCCGCCGTCAACAGCGACCCTGACGCTCTGATTTTCAAGTACAGCGACTTCGGCGTGGTGGACGATTGCAACGCCGTGGCGCAGGAACTGGAACGTCTCCTCACGGAGGAAAGGCCGGGCCTGAAGGGAGCGCGGATGTGAACAACAGGGAGTCGATGAGCGACAAATATGAAACCTACCTGAGGGATGAATCCCGCTTCACGGGCAGGGCGGAGGAAATTTTGTTTCCCACTGAGGCGGAAGAGGTGGCAAGCGCGTTGCGCCAGGCGTCCGAATCGGGGGTTCCCATCACGGTTCAGGGCAGCCGCACGGGGATCACGGGTGCGGCTTCACCGGTGGAGGGGCGTATCCTTGCTATGGAGAGAATGAAAGCGATCACCGGGCTTTCCGTGGACGAATCGGGGACTTTTCTCGTGACGCTGGAGCCCGGCGTGCGGTTGGTCGACCTGACGGACTGCCTGGCGCGGAAAAGCTTTGACATCAGCGGGTGGGAGCGCGGATCGCTATACCACTATGAACGCCTGAGGCACGCGCCCACGCTGTTTTTCCCTCCAGATCCCACCGAGACCACGGCCACTCTGGGCGGCATGTTCGCCTGCAACGCGCAAGGCCTGTGCGCCTGCCGTTATGGCGCGACCGCGGACTACGTTCACGATCTGGACGTGGCCCTAACCGACGGTCAGGTATGGAAAATCGCCCGGGGTGAATATCGTTTCGATTTAAAGGGTATCACCCTTCCGGACGGGAGGCGATTAGAGACCAAGACGGCTTTTCCCCGCCGCCTTTGCCCCTTGACCCCTTACAAGGGCATGGACCTGATCGACCTTTTTGCCGGTAGCGAGGGGATGCTGGGAGTCGTCACGAGCTTGACCCTGCGCTTGCTCCCCGCGCCGTCTGTTCGCTGGGCTGTCATGTTTTTTTTCGCGGAGCTGGAGCGGGCGGCGGAGTTTTCGCAATCTATTGTCTCTTCTTGGGCTTTTAACAAAGAAACGGTAGAGGCTGTGGAGCTGTTCGACCGGGGTTCGCTGGAGCTGGTGGAAGGGCTGAAGACGGAGATAACCAAACTGCGCGTCATCCCGGACATCTCCCCCGCGCACCAGGCGGCGGTATACGTCCAGCTCGCGGAAGAGGACGCCGGAGCGGTGGAAGACGTCCTTTCGAACTTGCTGGAGGTGTTTGCCGATTGCGGCGGAGACGAGAGTGATACCTGGGCCGCTGAGGGCGAGGAGGAGATGAAGAAGTTCACGTTGTTCCGCCACGCCGTTCCCGAGGCCGCAAACCTTCGTATTGACCATATTCGCCGCTCATATCCCCAGGCGCGCAAAACGGCGTCTGACTTTACGGCGCCGCCCGGTCGTCTGAAAGAGGTTGTGGCCCTCTACCGCCAGGGGATAGAGGGAAGCGGCGTGTCGGGGATTGTGTTTGGCCACGCGGCGCTGGGACGCCTGCACGTCAACCTTTTTCCTGAAACAGCGCGACAGCGGGAGGAAGCCTGGACCCTCATCGACCGCTGGGCGGACCAAATACTGGAAATGGGGGGTAGCCTGTCCGGCGAGAACGGCGTCGGAAAGCTCAAGCGTGGGCTTCTATCGCGTCATATCCCGCCGGAGCAGCTACAGGCGGCTTTGGCGCTGAAAAAGTTTTTCGACCCACAGGACTTGCTCAATCGCGGCAATATGTTCTGATTTGTGATAAACTATTTTCGTGACAGGCGCTTCGTTCTTGTAAAGGAGACCTAGCCGGACTGGTGGAATTGGTAGACACCCGGGACTTAAAATCCCGTAGACTTTGGTCTGTGCGGGTTCGAGTCCCGCGTCCGGCACCAAGATTTACTCATTACTCCCCTTCTATCACCAAAACCTCCGTAGTTACAGGACTACTCACAATGATACCGTATAATCCATCGTATAACTGAACGACCACCGACTTTTAGCCGGTGGTCGTTCAGTCTTCACAACATCATACTTTGTTTCTACGGGCCAGCGCTTGAAATACGGCTTGGGAAAACACTCCTCCGGCAACTCACACCGATCGGTGATGAGGGTCTCCGCCCCCTGGCAATTTAAATTTCACAACGCACGCCAGCGTTCCGTTATAGCAATTCC
>JAITGK010000046.1 GCA_031280635.1 Synergistaceae bacterium | reverse complement strand
ACGTTGGTGGAGTTGCTGATCGTTATCGTCATCATTGGAATCCTGGCGGCGGCTATGTTGCTGTCCAGCTCCTCGGCGACGGCGTCGGCGGAGGCGTCCAATATTGTGAGCGAGCTGCGTAACCTGAAGGCGGCGTCAATGATGTTCTACTCGGACAGCATGGACACGATCAATTCGGGGGGCGCCAATACCGTTATCAACACTTCCGGCAGCGCCAAAACTCTCCTGGGCAAGTACATGGACAACCCCGAAAAGATCTCCAACCTGTACCTTTTCAAGACGACGACCTACGCCAGCTTGGGGCGCAAGTGGTTTGTGGGTTATAACCTGAGCAATGTCACAGCCGAGGTCAAGGAGAAACTGGCGGGCAAGGCGAAGTCCACGGGACTTTACTCGGGCAGCTTGGCAGGCGCCGCGGGTCTGGCGGCTGGCAACCAGTTCACGAAGGATGACAGCTACGTTTGGATGGTTGCCCGGTAACGGAGAAAACACCTTGAAGAAAAAGGGGTCAGTCCTCGCGTTGAAATGAAAAGGGACTGTCTCCGCTGAAGGAAGTAAGAAACGGAGTACTCGGGTACTCCGTTTTGCTATGGTGTTCGGAAAAAGAGAAGCGAAATGGCTAAAAAAAGGATCGGAACCATTCTTCTCAAAGCGGGAAATCTTACCGCGTCGCGGTTGAAGGAGGCCTTAGCGGAGCAAGTGGACTCCCGCGAAGCGCTGGGAGAGATTCTCGTGGAGAAAGGTATCCTGAGGGAACGGCAGGTGATAGAAGCTCTGGGAAAGCGACTGGTCCTGCCCGTGGTGGAACTCGGCGGCTGTTCCGCCGACGCCTCTCTTCTGAAACTTTTCTCCCCAAATTTTTTGGAGCGTCGCAGGGTATTTCCCCTGTAGTTGAGAGACGGAACACTTCTCGCGGCCCCGCTGGACACCAATGTTGAGGAGGAGTCGCGCAAAACGACGGGCTTGAGGATCGAGTTCGTCCTGACGACGGAGGCGGACATCGCCTCCGCCCTGGTGAGAGCGGACAAAATTTCCAGTCCCCCGAAGAGTCCCGCTCCACCCAAGACCTTCGGCCTATTAACCTTCGGCCTATTAACCTTCACCCTATGGATTCTCAGTCCCCAAAGCCCCCAACACGAGAAGCTTCTGCCCAAAAGCCAAAGCCTTTCAGTTACGCGCAGTCGCCCCCTTTGGGCGATGTTCTCGCGCGGGAGGGAGTTGTGAATGAACGCCAGTCGCGGCTATGGAAAAGGGGATGAAAACCCCGCGGCAGGCCGGCGTTGCCGCTGCTTTAGCTGGCGATACCAGCGTGGAGGAGGTTCTATCCTCCACGCTGTGAAACATCGGAGGGTTACTCCATCAATTCACGAACGCGCTTGACGAAAAGGGCCGCGACTTCCGGATATTCGCCCAGACCGACCAAATTCGCCTCAACCTTGTAGCCGCTCTTTTTCAGGCGCGAGCGCCACGAGTCCGGCTCATCCCCCGCCAGGTCATTGCGAGCGTGGTCGCCGGCGACCACCATGAACGGCGACAGGACGACGGTTTCGCAGGGTGTTTTTTTCAGCGAGGCCAGGACGTCCTCGAACGTGGGCGAGGCCTCCACAGTGCCTAGGAAAAACCGACCCTTGAGCCGCGAGAGCGCCTTTTGCATTTCACCGTACATGGCGTTTGCCTCGTGGGGGGAGCCATGCCCCATCAGCACCACGGCTTTGTCCGATGGCAGATCCGCGAAGCGCCGGGCCAGAATCGCCGACATGAGCCCGCAGTCCGATGGGTTTGACAGGAAAGGCTGGCCCAACGCGACACGCTCGAAGCTGTATTTGCCCTTGATGGAGGTGAACGCCTCAACAACGCTTTTCAGATCGTCATACTCCTCACCAGGGATGACGTGCATGGGTTGGACGTAGACATGCGTGAAGCCCTCGTCATTCATACGCGCCAAGGCCTCGGGGGGCGAGGGGAAGTCTACGCCCCGTTCCCTTTTCAACTTGCGGCGGATGATGTTGGACGTGTAGGTCAGTCGCACTTCCACGTCAGGGAAGGCCAGCCTTGTCTCCTCCGCAAGGTTTGAGATACCCCTCTCGGCCTCGGTCACGGAGGTTCCAAACGCCGCTAGCAAAACGCCCCTCTTTACGCTTTCGGTCGCCCCAGCTTGAGACGCGAAAAACAAAACGAATACCGCGGTAAGAAAACAATTTTTGAACATCACGCAAACCCCCCAGCACGAAAACAGAGGACGCGGAAAGCGCGTCCCCTTCACTCAATAGCCCCCTAAGCGCTATACGTGAAGACGCCCGCCCACGCGGAACCACCTCCATGTCCCCCTAGGCCGGTCTCCTGACTTCCGTTCCTCCTCCTTCGCGCCTTTCCAGACTTTACGTCCAGTGGCCGACCCCTAAAAGGGTCCTTGGCGAATTCGTCACGATTACAGTGGCGGGGCCGCACGGGAATCTCACCCGTTTCCCACCGCCTCGGAGGTTTCTATATTTTTTTGTGATCCTAATCTAACACCAAGAGAAACGTTCTGTCAAGGTGGCGAGCCCGCTCATTCAGGGCAAACGCGTGAGTCTCAAGTTGAATTATCGCGACAACTGGTTTTGCGTTATTTACCTGGGTATTTTTGCCTGGAAACTCAACGACTACCGGCTAAAGCCGGTAGGTTAAGTAGCGACTGAAAATCGCGTCTTGTTTGCGCTCATTGCTTCCCGTTTGGGGTCGCGAAAGTTGAGCGCCATTTTGCCCAAATTTTGTTTGAAACATATTGGCAAAATAGTTAAAAAGGTTTACAATAAATCAAAATTGGAACAAAAGGAGAAAATATATTTATGGAAATAAAATTTAGGGAATATAAATTTAGTAACGATAAATCGTTAATTTCAATAGATAAAGTATGTGAATTATTGGGGAAAAGTTATTGGGCTAATGATCGAAGCCGTGAAAAAATAATAAAATCAATAGAAAATTCTATATGTATTGGAATATATATAAAAGAAGAGATGGCTGGTTTCGCGAGAATTGTAACCGATAAAGCAACAATGTATTGGCTTTGTGATGTAATTATAGATGAAAAACACCGTAGAAATGGTTTAGGGAAAAAATTGATTGAAATAATAACAGGCATGAAGGAACTTGAAGGAATGTTTGGAATTTTGGCAACAATGGACGCGCATGAATTATATGAAAAATATGGATTCAAAAGGGAACCGGAAAGATGTATGATTCAACTTTCGCGGCAAGTTTTTAAGACATAAAAGCTTGCTATGAAAGAATTTTAAAGCTAAAAATCGCTTAAAAGCGTCAAATTTTTCTATGAGTCCGAGTCCATAAATTCTTGATTCCAGTGTCATGGCTTTTGTCGTCACGTGAATATTGACATTAGTGATTGCAAGCTTTCACATCGAGAGATCCTAAACATCGTGAAGTACTTTTGAGTTTTTTTACTATAAAAATCTGTAATCGCGACAACTTAAGTTCAAAAAAGTCGCTGCGAAAGTTGAGACGTGATTATTGCTATAGGTCGCCCTTGTGAAGAATTGCTGGCAGAACATATCGAATATATCGACGCCCTGGAACAAAGGAATTTATCTTTAGTTGTAGACTGCTTTTTACGTCATTTTGAGAAGGGAACGGATTCTTAGAGTCTGTCCAAAATCTTTTGAAAGTGAGATATACTCAAGACAAAATTTTGGACAAACGGGAGAGGAAGTATATGCGTAAGCTATATGACAGCGATGTAAGCGGAGGCCAGTTGAACCAGATATCACGAGATTTGGAATTCCTAAAAAAGAAGACTCGTCCACGAGGAGTGGATCTTTATGACGTAGTCCGCGTTATGTTTTATTTGTTAAAAAATGCCTGTACATGGCGTAATTTGCCCCATAACTTCCCAAATGGGAAACTCGTAAACGATTACTACTAATGGAAATTCTGAAAATGATGGACGCTCTGTGGGCAAAGAGTAATCCGCCGGAAAGCCTTGAGCGCCATATGAATCAAGCGGGCCGCGTGGCGCGATTCTTGCTGAAAGAGGGCGCGCTGGGTTCCGCCTTGTCGCTTCTGACGAGGCGCCTGCGCCTCTCCGAGGAACAGGCGCTGTCGCTGGTGGGCTACCTGACCGCCCTGCACGACATCGGCAAGGCGCACCCAGCCTTTCAGTCGCGGAATGAAGAGCTGTCCTCCCCACTCCGCGAGAGCGGAATGTTTACCAATCTTGATGGGAGACCCAAACCTTTCCGGCATGAAAAATACACCAAAAAAGTGATGAAACGCATCTGGAAAGGCACGGCGCTGAACGAAGGTTTTGCCGAAGAGTTCAGCGCCCTGCTCGCTTTACATCACCAGGGCAAATGTGGCGACGCTTCCACCCTCCCTGGACCAACCTGTAAAGCCTGGCAAGCGCTACAGGACGAGCTGGAACGCCGCGGTCGGGAGCTGTTCCGCTGCCCGCTCTCCGAGCTGAAAACCTGTGAGCACTGGGACGCCGCGGCCATGACGTTGCTCGGCGTCGTGATCCTCGCGGACTGGGTGGCGTCCAGCATCGGCGTGAGCGGCGAAGCCCACGAAGACGACCCGAAGCGCTTGGTTGAGGCGTATGGGCTGGGCGCGCGCGTTCCCTTTCCGTATAAGGAAACATTTTGCGAGCTCTTTCCTAAATTTGAGACCACTGGGCTCCGAGAGCTCCAAAAGACCTGCGAACGCCTGGACAAGCGTGAGGCGAGGCTTTGTGTCATCGAGGCGCCCATGGGTGAGGGAAAAACGGAGGCGGCGCTTTTCATGGCGTCTCATATGATCCGAAGCGCTGGAAAATCCGGCTTCTACGTCGCCATGCCAACTATGGCCACCGGAAACCAAATGTACTGTCGCGTCAAAGAGCTTCTGGCCGCTCACGGCGCCGCGGTTCCCCGGCTTTTGCACGGCGCGGCCTGGGCGGTGAAGATTGCGGAAAACCCATCGGTCAACCTTGATAACGATGACGCGGACGCGGCGAAAGCGTGGCTTCAGCCCCTCCGATTTGCTCTGCTCGCCCAGTACGGCGTCGGAACCGTGGATCAGGCTATGATGGGGGTTATGCCGGTCAGATATGGGGTGCTGAGGCTTCTGGGACTCTCGGGGAAAGTCCTGATCATCGACGAAATTCACGCCTACGACGTGTACATGAGCGAGATCATCAAAACACTTTTGAGCTGGTGCTCCGTCTTGGAGATTCCGGTGGTGTTGCTGTCCGCGACGCTGCCCAAACAAAAGCGCCAGGACCTGATCGAGGCCTATGGGGCGTCATCCACGGACTCTCTGAGCGACGCCTACCCCCTGATAACGATGGTGGACAAAGGTGGAACGGCGCGTGAAACTCCCGTGCCTGACGCGCATATGCGCCGTTCGTTTCATGTCCGTCCGCGCGAAATCCTTGGGGACGTTCGCGCCACAGCGGAGGCGGTCGCCGCGGCCGCGGCTCAGGGCGGTTGTATCTGCGTGATGCTCAACACCGTGACGCGCGCGCAGGATGTCTATAAAGAGCTTGATGTCTATAAAAAACTTCATAAAAACGGTTTCGATGGCGATTTGATACTTTTTCACGCCCGTTTTCCCGCCGGGCTCAGACAAAAAATAGAAGACAGATGCGTCAAGTTGTTCGGCAAAGGCGAGTCCGGCGAGCGGCCCAAGTCCGCGATTTTGGTCTGCACACAGGTGGTGGAGCAGTCGCTGGACCTGGACTTTGACTACATGATCTCGGAACTCGCGCCCATCGACCTGCTGCTTCAGCGTCTGGGCCGCCTACACCGCCACGATGGGATCAAACGGCCTGACGCCTACGTCAGCCCCATTACTGAAATTTTGCTTGGCGACCCGGAAGACTACAAAAGGTTGCTTCCTATCTACGCTACTCAGATCCTTCGACGGACGGAAAAGCTCTTGGAGCGTAACAAGGTGTTGCATGTTCCAGAGAAGGTACGAGAGCTGATCGAGTACGTTTATTCCACGGAACAAAAGGACGAGGACCGAGACTCTGAGGTCTATCAGAAAAGATTTAAAGAGGATGCGGAAAAAACTTCGAGTCACGTGTCTTCGTTACCGAAACCGTGTAAAGACTCTTCGAGCTTCCTGAATCAAAGCGACCTTTTTGAAATGAAAGACGATGAGGACCTTGAAATGGTTGCCAAAACACGATTGGCTGAAGCCTCTATGCGCGTCGCGCTGGCGCCGCGCGAGCAGATCGATGCCGCGCTGAAAGCTCCTCATGATAAGGACGCCGCTCAAAAAATCCTGTCCCAAAGCGTGAGTATTCCTTGCCGAAAGCTCCAGGGACTGAAAGAAGCGACGAAAAAAGGTGTGACAGAGGGAAAGGGGCTTTTAAAAGGCTGTTGGCTTTTACCCTCAAAGGACAGTTCTTTTTCATGGGAACAAGGTAAAATAGTATACGATAGTACCCTAGGAGTTTTAGTCGAACACGGCGATAAAGACAACAAAGAGTAACCGTAAAGGAGGTCATGTTGTGGCAAAATTCGACGTCCTAACCGAACCCTGGATTCCGTTGGTCGGCAAAGGCGAAACAAATCACTCGGCAGGGATTCTGGAAACGCTGAAAAACGCTCATGAATACCAGGAGATACGCGGCGAGACGCCCATGGAGACAGCCGCTGTTCTGCGCCTTTTGATAGCGTTCGCCATGGACGCCTGTCAGTTTAAGGATATCAGAGCGAGACGCGAATTATACAGAGCGGGTCGCTTCGACGGGCAGGTTCTGGATGACTACGTGAGGAGTTGTCTTGAAGAGGGCGTCAGCTTTGACCTTTTTGACGAAAAACGCCCCTTTATGCAGAGTCCTTACGACTCTCAATACGACAAAGCGACAAAACCTATCGCCGTCATCGCCCTGACTCTCCCGTCTGGGGGCAACCATGTGCACTTCGACCACCGTTGGGAGACGGAGCACGTGTTCACCCCAGCGGAGTGCCTACCGAAGCTGCTCGCGGCAAATTTGTTCGCGGTGGCCGCCGCGCAGGGCTACCCCTCATCGGTGAACGGAGCGCCGTGCTGTTACATCTTCTGCAACGGCAGGTCTTTTTTCCATACCATTGTACTGAATATGGTTTCAGCCAGGGAAATACCCCGATGGGAATACGGCTTTCCGGCGTGGCGAAACAAGAACCTGTTCGTGGAGCCCAAAGGAATTAGAGCAAAGATAGATGTCTTGGAGGCCTTCACCTGGATGCCAAGGAGGATTACTTTAGTTCCTCCAGAAGAACAGAACAATGTGCGGGAGGTTTATTGGCAGCAGGGAGTGAGACTGTATTCCGATTCTAATTTGTATAATGTCTGGCGTGATCCTCACGTTGCTTTCAAACGCAACAAAAAGAAGGAATATTATTCGCTGAAACCTCAAATCGACAGAGCTTTTTGGCGTGACTTGGGAACGGTAGCCGTCAGTCTTGACGATGAGGCTGGCGTCGCGCCATCCGTGTTGCGACAAGTGGAAGAGATAACTGAGGTGGAAGAGACAAATATTGTGGATTTGCTGATGTACGGCCTGATCACCAACCAAGCGCAATATGTGGACTGGATAGAAGATCGTCTGCGCGTGCCTATCCGAATCCTTAAGGTACCTGAACTGGGCGGATACCTGAGAAAAGATGTTGACAGGATTGAAAAGGCCGCGAGTATCGTGTATGACGCGGTCTACTATATGACGCCAAAGAAAGAGGAAAAGGGAAGACAAAAAAAAGGAAACCAGAAAAAAGATGAATTCGCGCGCCAGGCCAGGGCGAAATTTTTTGACGAGATCCACACTTACCTGTTCGAGAAGGGGTATCTGGAGAAATTATCCCAGGTAGACACTTCCAAGGTAGATTGGAGTCGAGATTTTCTGGGAGATCTGCGCGCGCGAATCGAAAATGTCGCCAGCCCTATTCTCAAAGAAGCTGTGAGCGCTCTAGGCCTTTCAAGTCGTAGCATGGAGACCTCAATGAAAGCCCTGAAAATAGCTCATTCAAGGTTGAACAGGCTGATGGGTTTGAGGTTAAACGAACAAACGAAAGAAGGGAAAGAGGCCAAAAATGATTGAATCCGGTTATCTGAAGAGACTTGAAATATTGAGCAAAGGGCAAAGCGCGTCACTCAGGCGCTCTGCCGGCAAATCGTTGAGAGAGGCCGACGCTAGGGCTCTTGGCGTATTCTACGCGTCGGTGGGGCGGGACATTAAGCCCCAAACGCCACAATGGCAAGAAGATATGTATTTTGCCGTAGGCTGTCTCTACTGTATGTGGCGTCCCGAGGAGCGAAAAAACCCAAAACCTTTCGCCGAATGCGTTTTTGACCTGGGACAAAACGACGGATTGGACGCCCGTTTCCGTGCTCTTCTCGATACAGACTGGCACGAAACCGATTTTTTGAGCGTCAAGCTGTACCGGTTGACCCGCAGGATCAAAGCTGAGGGAGGCTTTCCAGATTTTAAGAGTCTTCTCAAGGATCTAATGAATTGGAATTGCTCTAAAAAACATGCCCAGCTGAAATGGGCAAGACAATACTTTCAACAGAAAGAGATGGACGAAGACGCGCGGGAAGTGGAGCAAGAAACCGATGAGGAAAACAAGTAAGGAGGAAAAGAACGATGCTGTATGAAATCCATTTTTTGAAGAACTATCCGCCCTGCAACTTGAACAGGGACGACGCGGGGAGCCCAAAAACCTGCGTGTTCGGCGGAACGGTGCGCGGGCGAATCTCGAGCCAGAGCCTGAAAAGAGCTTGGAGAACATCTCCCCTATTCAAGTCGCTTCTCCAAAAACCTGGCGTCCGTACCCGTCATCTGCCGGACATGGTCGCCGAAAAACTGGAAGACCTGCCGAGGGACGTCGTCGAGGCGTTGAAGCTGAAAATAACCGGAATTGCCAATAAAGAGGGAAGAGAAAATGAAGACAAAAAAACGTCGCAGGTCGTTTTCTATTCATTAGAAGACATTGAGGCCGTCGCGGGCTTCGCGCGGGAAATTGCCAAAGACAAAACCGCGAAACAAATTGAGAAAATCAAACTCAAGGAAGTCTTAAAAGAGGGTTTCAAGGACTTCGAAGTTCGTCCTATTACGCTGGATATCGCTCTTTTTGGCCGTATGGTCACCTCCAGCGCCTTCCGTGACGTGGAGGCCGCGATGCAGGTTGCCCACGCGATTTCGACCCACACCGTGACCCGGGAGAGCGACTTTTACACGGCGGTGGACGACCTGATCGACGAAAACGATAAACCGCTCGACGCGAATAACGATTCGGGCGCCGCCATGATGGGCGATATCGACTTCAACTCCTGTTGCTATTACCACTACGCCGCCATCGATACGGATATCCTGAGTGAGAACCTCAAGGACAGCCCGGACAGGCGGAAACTGCTTGAGGCCATTCTACCCGCCTTTGTCCAGATCCTGGCCTGCGAAAACCCAACCGGCAAGCAGAACAGCTTTGCCGCTCATGTACTCCCTGACCTGGTCGTCGTCGAGGTAAAGGAACATAAAGTCCCCACAAGCTACGCGAATGCCTTCGCGGAGCCCGCCAGAATCTATGGAAAAAACGGTTTCGTTGGACTTGTTGAGGACAGCGTGGAAAGGTTGAGCCACGAGATCGATATGATAGACAACGCCTATGGCCTGGAGGTCAAACACCGGGCCTGGTTCAGCCCTAGATACGCTGACGTCAAACCGGCCAAAGCTGAAAACGTCCACTCTTTCCAAAAACTGAAGGACTTGCTGACGACCTGGAGCAAGTGAGAGGTATTGCCGTGAAAATCCTGTTTATGCGTTTGGAGGGGCCTTTACAGTCTTGGGGGGATCGTTCCAAATGGAACGAGAGGGATACCGGCAGGTTCCCAAGCAAGTCGGGGATTGTGGGGCTTCTAGGGTGCTGTTTGGGCATTCCGCGAGGGGACGCGCGTCTGGTCAATCTATCAACGAGCCTGCGCGTTGCTGTTCGGGCGGATATGCAGGGAAGGCGCCTGGTAGATTACCACACCGTTCAGGCGAAAGAAATTATGAGCGCGGAGGGGAAGCCCAGAAGCGTCGGCAACACGATCGTCTCTCACCGCGGCTATTTGCAGGACGCGTCTTTTCTCGTGCTTTTGACCAGCAGTGACGACAGGCTGCTTTCCAACTGCGCGGCCGCGCTCCAGAGGCCGGTGTGGCCGCCCTACCTGGGGAGGAAGAGCTGCGTTCCCTCGCTTCCCTTGTATGTGCGCGAAAGCGACGTTTACGCTTCTCTGAAAGAAGCCATCGAAAACGAGTCCTTGTCGAAACGGGCGCAAGAGTACTACAAGCGACAAAAGTCGCAAGAGCCTTTATGTTCGGTATGGATCGAAATCGCCGTTGAGCGCGCCATGGATAATATCGATCGTCTGTCCCGTCAAGATCGCCTGGCGGCGGTTATGGAAAAGAGCAGACGCTTTGCCTGGGGAAGCTACCAGGAGAGCAGAGTCTTGATCAAGGGGGCGCGTAATTGATGTTCAGAACGCGGCTGTTGTTGGACATTGCCAACCCCTCAACGCGTCAAGGGTTGAGGGATTGTCACGATATGCACAGGACTCTGCTGAAGGCGTTTCCCGCGGTTTCTCGCGTTCAGGCTGGCCTTTTGTACCGCGTGGTGTCCGGCGATCAAAAAGTGATGGTGTATCTGCAAAGTCATTTGGAACCGGATGTAAAGAAACTCAAGCAAAGTGGTCTCTGTCTCGACCTGAACGGACAGCCAAGAGATGTTAGCGTCTTGCGAGAAAAATTTAAGCAAGGGAAGCGGTTCAAGTTCAACCTGCTTTGTTATCCCTGCAAGAAGATAGGTGGAGACGGAAAAAACAGCAAACGAGTTTTCCTGAGACAGTCCAAGGAAAGAGAGTCCTGGCTCTCGCGAAAGGCTGGACAATATGGCTTCGTTGTCAATTATACATTGGAGAAAACTTCATTCTCACTAAACGGTCAGAAGGACAACGCGCCCGTCCGCTATTACGCCGTGGAGTTCCAAGGCGAGCTGACGATAGAGGATGAGCAGGGGTTTTGGAAAGCCTATAGCAACGGAATTGGCGCGGGGAAAGCTTACGGCCTTGGATTGCTTCTTCTAGCGAGATAGGTGAATATGCTTAAAAATCTGAAAATTCTTCCCAAGTTGCGAGACAGCCTTTCCTTCCTTTATGTGGAGCACGCGATAATTGAGCAGGAAGACCTTGCTATTGTGATGATCCGCAAAGAAGGACGAACACCTATTCCCATAGCCTCGCTGACCACATTGATGATCGGGCCTGGGGTTTCCATAACGCACGCGGCGATTCGAGCCATATGCGGCAATGGTTGCTTGGTCATTTGGTGTGGAGAGCGAGCCTCGCGTTTTTACGCGTCCGGCATGGGGGAGACGCGCAGCGCGGCAAATCTTTTGCTGCAAGCGCGGCTTTGCGTGGATGAGGCGTCGCATATGGAAGTGGTGCGCCGTATGTATACGCGGCGATTCCCGAACATGGATTGCGGGGGAATGTCTCTGCGGCAGATACGGGGACTTGAGGGCATTCGAATGCGCGAGGCCTACAAAGTCGCGGCGAAGGTCGCGGGCATTTCGTGGAAAAAGCGGGAATACAACAATGATAATTGGGAAGGCGGCGACGACGTCAATCGCGCTGTTTCCTACGCCAACGTGATCCTATACGGCCTTTGCCACGCGGCAATTGTTTCCCTAGGTTTTTCAACGGGGCTTGGATTTGTCCATACGGGAAAGATGCTCTCGTTTGTGTATGACATCGCTGATCTTTACAAGGTAGAGACCACGATACCCGCCGCCTTTTTGGCTGTAGCGTCAGCGTCGGGCCAAGAAAAAGAAGCGTTTGAGAAGAAGGTTCGCGTTCTCTGCCGTCAGCGTTTTAGCGGCGCGCGAATTTTGAAAAGAATACCGGAGGATATAGCATGGATTTTTTCGATGGAACAAGATGTCGAAGGTCTGAGCGCCTTGTTTACTGGAGACTTGTGGGACGGTGAAGAAAAGACAGTTGAGGGCGGCAAAAACTACGCGGGTGAAAAAGAATGAGTATGGTACTAATAACGATGGAAAACGTCTCCGAGAGTTTGCGGGGGGAATGTACTCGCTTTATGCTGGAGATCAAGGCTGGCGTGTTTTTAGGTTCTATCAGCGCGGCGGTGCGCGAACTTTTGTGGGAAAAAGTGAAGGAGGGTTGTGACAGCGGCGGTGCGGTTTTGGCTTACGCGGCGCAAACGGAACAGGCATTCAAGCTAGAAATGTGGGGAAACCCACACCGAACTGTAATAGACTTAGACGGCGTTTTTTTGATCGAAACCGCGTGCTATCTGAAAAAAATGGGTACCGCGCGTGGGGATGAACCACTGTTCTCATAATAAAAGGTTAAGTGTTTTACCGATTGCGATATCAAGTGGTTGTTTTGCCATTGCCTTTGTTTCGCGCAAACGCGCCTTGATCTTTCACCACATCATTTCGATGGGGTTGAAGTCAGGGTTGTATGACGGAAGAAAAATAACATCGACGCCGGTAGCGTGAATAGATTTAGCGGAATTACTTTATCTAGATGAATAGATAGCTTGACAAACAGATTTTCATTTGTTATTTTAAAATAAACAGGTATGAACAAAATTTTTGCGGCAGTTATGAGCTTTTTACACGCTATTTTGGAGTTCATAATTTGAAAGTGTTGCCAAATTAATGATAATATTGCGACAAATCCGCGTGTCATATGGTTTTTCAACACGTGTGTCATTATTTTTTAAAATCATTGTGCTGCAAGTGTTTAGTTTAAAAAT